>VBKO01000315.1 GCA_005888115.1 Deltaproteobacteria bacterium | reverse complement strand
CGTCCGGCTTCTCCTTGGCGACGTGCTCGGCGACGGGAGTGCCGCGCGGCAGCCACGAGATGGCCTTCCCACGCGCCGCCGCGTTCACCTTGCTGGAGAACATCAGATCGTGGATGGCAGCTAGGATCTTCATGCGCAGACTCCGGCTCCGGGGAGCGAACCATACGGCAGGCCGAGCACGGTGGCGGCGCGGCCATCCTCCAGCGCGATCTCGCTGCCCGGCACGATCAGCTCCTTGTGGACGTACCCGAGCAGTACGGAAACGTCTCCGACTTCCGTCGCGGAAGTGACGCGCCCTCGCTTGCCCTGGGCTGGCCGCGACGGGTCGAGCCGCGCGCCTGGCGCCGGCAGCCCGCCTGGAATCTGGAGACGGACGAGGTTCCACGCCACGCGCCCGCGATAGGTCGCCATCGCGACCACTTCCTGTCCCACGTAGCAGCCCTTCCCGAAGGAGATCTGCCGGTCGAGCCCGGCGTCCACGGGCGTCGTCTCCTCGTCGAGCTCGCTCCCCCAGGCAGGCACGCCGAGGGCGACGCGCCACCGTTCCACGGCAGCGGGATCGGCGGGCGGCAGCGCCGCGATCAGCTCCGGCGCGCGCTCCGCCGGGACGAGCAACTCGAGCCCGAGCGGCTGGAGGGAACCAGTCACCTCCTCGAACCGCCCCAGCGGCGCGGTGCCGGGCGCGAACCGGAGGCGGTGCAATCCTTGCGCCCGGGACAGCTCGCAGTCCTCCATGATCAGCAGCTTGTCGAGGTGGTCATGCAGCGCGTCGAGGCACTCGGGCAGCGTGCTGATGATCAACTCGTCCGGGTACCGCCAGACGAGCGCCTCCGCGACCAACCTGCCCTTCCCGCCCAGGAACAGCGCGGCGAGGGCGCCGCCCATCGGCGTGGCAGACACGTCGGCGGTCTGCATCCCTTGCAGCCACGCCTCCCGCTCCGGCCCGATGACGCGAAGCGCCGCGGCGGCGCCGAGGTCGGAAAGCCCGTAGGGCGGCGCGGGAAGCCGATCGGGGGGCTTCCCATGGCTCGGGCGGTACTCGGGAAGGACCACCTGCGCGAGAGTCGGCGCAGGTGGGATGGGCTTCCCGGCCGAGTCGGTGAGCGCCTCCCCGGGTGCCGGCGCGCGCGGTTGCGTGCTCTTGAAGGTGATCTGCGGGCTCATGCCGTTAGACTCCGTCGCGCAAAGGGGTTCGCGGAGACGTCATGAAGCTTCCGGCGCAGCATGCGGCAAACGACGACGTCCTCCTCACTCCCGAGCGCACGGCCCGCGTCGCCGCGGCCATCGACGATCCCTGCGACGAGGGAGGATTCGATCAGTTCTGCCGCGATCGCAACGGGCAGCTCTGCCAGTTCCACGCGAAGTTCTGCAGGGCGCCGGACTACCCGTGCATCGATCGCTTGCGCCATTTCCTCGCGGTGAGCTTCCTGGAGGACATCGCGCGCCGCCGCGCCAAGGACCGCGGTCAGGCTTGAGCTACGCGGCATCGAGCGACTCCCGCAGCACGTCCTCGGGGTAGAGCGGAGCGACGCCGCCGCCTCCGACGATGTTGACCACGCGCCCGGCAGCGCCGCGGCACACGCTTCCTCCGGCCGGGACGCCCTCGATCAGCGACGCGTATGTCGAGATGTCGAGGTGGAGCGGGCCTCGACCGGCGTGGACCGGCGCCCCCGGCGCCTGCACGGCGAAGAACCGATCGAGCGTCGGCGAGTGAACCAGCTCTTGCGCCACCCAACTACCCGGCGGATCGCGCCGCGCGAAGGCGAGCACCCCGCGGAAGGCCGCCGGCCCGATGTCCCGGCCGATCACCACGCTCTTTCCGCCGTAATCGTGCGAGCGCTTGAGGATGTAAGCCTCGCCCGTGCCCAGCTCCGCGTCGGAGACGTCGTCGAGGAGCCGTGTCCATGGGACCAACGAGCGGACCGCGTCGCGCTCCTCGGAAGAGAGCGCCGGCGACGCGGCCCGCAGCGACAGCTCGGCCAGGAGGCCCTTCGTCTCCAGCCAGCCGTCGACGCGATTCCACATGCCGTGGCGCGAAGGATCGAGGAAGGCGCGCCCGAGCGGCGTCTCGGGCTGCACGTAGCGCGCGAACAGATGCCGGTACAGGACGCGATCGGGCGCGCCGTCGAGCGCCACGTCGTCGGGAGCGCACGTCCGGGCTTCGGCGCAACCGCGCTGGAGCAACAGACGCGAGAGCACGACCAGCTCGGAGCGCTGCGGGTCGCCCTCGCGGTGGAGGAGCTGAACGCGCAGCGGCAGCTCGCGCCGGGCCCGCCGCGCCGCCTGGAGCAACCCGTCCGCGAGCCATCCGGCGTTGCTGTGCGACTTGCCGAAGAGGGCTTCCGCGCGCGCCGGCGTCCACGCCTGCAGCCAGGCCAGCGCCGCCGCGTCGGAGTAGGCCGGCATGGCGGGAATGGTCGCGTTCACCTCGAGCGCGCGCGGCCGTCCCCCGCGATCGACGAACCAGTCGACACGGCCGATGAGCAGCTCCTCGGCTTCGCGCCAGCGGGTGCGCAGCGCTTCCTGTTCCAGCGGCGAGAGATGGTGGAAGAGGAGCCTGGCGCGATCCGGCGACCCCTCGATCAGCTCGCGGCAGACCTTGACCAGCGCGGAGACGACCAGCCTGGCCGCCCGCCCGAGCGCGGACAGCTCCTCCCGAGGCAGCGCTACCGGCGACAGGACCAACGGGATCTGCTGCGGACCGCGCATCAGCCCCAGCTCGGCGGCGCGGTCCTGTGCGAGCCGCGCCAGCTCGTCGCGCCTCGCGTCGGGCAGAGCGGCGAGGCGCTCATGGGCTGCAACGGCGGCCGGCGCCAGCTCGGGGAGGTGTACCCGCAGGTCCATGGGGAAACCACCTATAACGCTGGTTCCGGCCTGTGGCTTGCGGCGTGGGACGACGCGCCGCCGTGACCCGCGCTTCAGGCGGTTTGCGGAACCGGTTCCGGAGCCGCGGCTGGCACGAGCGTCAGCTCGGTCACTTCGGGGCGCGCGCCGATGCGGAAGACCGGCATCACCGATCCCGCGCCGCGATTCACGTAGAGGAAGCTGGTCCCCGCGCGGTACAGGCCGGCCACGAAGGGCGTGATCAGCCGCGCGAGCGAGAGCGACCGGTGCAGCCACAGCATCGCGACCTGCCCGCCGTGGGTGTGGCCGGACAGCTGCAAGTGCACGCCCGCCTTTTGCGCGAGCGGCCAGGTGTTCGGCTGGTGGGACAGCAGCACGGTGGCCGCGCCCTCTGGCCGCTCACGCAACGCCGCGCGCAGGTCGCAGCGCCCCGACCACGGATCGTCGACGCCGCACAACCAGATCGGGTCGCCACCGCGCTCGAGCGCGATGCCGCGGTTCCGGAGCACCTGGATGCCGGCGCGGGTCAGCTCGCGATCGACCGCGTCGGCACCGGCCCAGAAATCGTGGTTCCCCAGGATGGCGAACGTTCCGTGCACCGTAGGGATCGAGGCGATCGCCTCCGCCGCCTGCCGCGCGAAAGCGGCGGAGTTGTGGACGATGTCGCCCGTCACCACCAGCAGGTCGGGCTGCAGGCGCGCCGCACGCCGGGCGATCCGGCGCAGCCGCTCCGCGGTCACGTGGCGGCCCGAGTGGAGGTCGGAGAGCTGCACGATTCGCGCGCCGTGCCAGCCTGGCGGCAAACCGACGACCGGCACCTCGACGCGCTCGCGCCGGAGCGCGTTGGCGCCGAAGAGCGTGCCGTACAGCGAGAGGGCGAAGGGGGAGAGCGCCAGCCACAAAGGCATCTGCGGATCGGCGCCGAACAGGCCGGCGATCAGCGCTCCCACGCCCCAGAACAACAGCAGCAGGGCGTAGAAGACGCTGCCCAGCCACCAGGCCGTCCAGGGAGTCTGCACCGCCGCGGCGAGCGCGCGGGGGAGCCGCGCCTTGCGCTTGCGCCGGAGTACCTCGAACGCCATGGGCACGTTGAGGAGCACCAGCACGCCCGGAACGGACAGGGACAGCCAGGTGACCCCGCGCGCTTGCAGCCAGCGCACCAGGTCCGTCGCGGCCAGGATCTGCGGAAGCAACGTAAGCGCGAGGAGCGTCAGATAGAACCGTGCGCGGCGCATCTCCAGACCGTAACAGGTGCGTCAGGGCGCCGCATTTCAGGTATCCGCCAAGGGTGCACGAAGGTGGGTTCCGGGCGCAGCGCATGCCCGTTGCACGTACCCCGGAATTGACCGCCACTCGGGCTGGCCTCTACGCTGAATCGGGTGACTGCCCTTCCCTCGCGCTCGGTGCTGCTGGTGGCCGCGTTCGCCCTGTGCGCCGCGGCTCGCGCGGAGGAAACCGTCCCGCCAGCTCCGCCCGAGCAGGCGGCGGAGCCGGCTCCTCCGCCCGGCGGCGGCGACGGCGGCGGCGCGAAACCGAAGGCTGCTTCCATGGCCATCGAGGAGGAGCCCGCCATGGACGAAGCGGCTCCTCCGGCGCCCTCGGGCGAGGAGCGGCGGCTGATCGGCGATTACATCCGCAGCCACACCCGCGAGATCCGCGACTGCTACGAGAAGCGGCTGCAGGAACGGAAGACGCTGCAGGGAAAGCTCGTGGCGCGATTCGACATCGGACCGAGCGGACGCGTCATCGGGGCCACGGCGGAAGGCATGGGCGACCGCGAGCTGGCGCTGTGCGTGGTGAAGGTGGTGCGCGGCTGGGAGTTCGAGAAGCCGCAGTCCGGCGGCAAGCTCCGCATCGGCTACCCGTGGGTATTCACGCCGGCGCCTTCGCAATAGCGCCGCCGGTGGCACGCGCCGGATCGGAGAGCTAGCTTCGCCGGCATGCCCTGGCAACCCTGGCTCGGCGCGGTCCCCGGTCCGCATGGCACCTCCTTCCGTGTGTGGGCGCCGCGCGCGACTTCGCTCGAAGTGAAGATCGCGGGCGGTCCGACCGCGCGGCTGAATCCTGACGGCGAGGGTTATCACTCGGCCACCGTGGAGGGCGTGCGGCCAGGCGCGCGCTACGTCTACCGCTTTCCGGACGGACGCGAGCGCCCCGATCCCGCCTCGCTGCTGCAGCCCGACGGCGTCAACGCGCCCAGCGAAGTGGTGGATCTCGCGGCGATCGCGCCGCGCTCGCGTGGCCCGCAGCACCCGCTGGAACGGCTCGTCTTTTCCGAGATCCACCTCGGCACGTACTCGCGCGAGGGCACCGCGGACGGCGCGGTCCGACACCTCCCGGAGCTTGCCGGGGCCGGCTACACCGCGGTGGAGGTGATGCCCGTCGCCGCCTTCCCCGGCGCGCGGAACTGGGGGTACGACGGCGTCGACCTGTTCGCCGCCCACGCCCAGTACGGCGGGCCGGCCGGGCTCGCGCGCCTGGTCGATGCCGCGCACGCCCGGGGACTCTCTGCCTTCCTCGACGTCGTCTACAACCACTTCGGACCGGAGGGGAACTACCTGGGCGAGTTCGGACCGTACTTCACCTCGCGCCACCGCACGCCCTGGGGAGATGCGGTCAACTACGACGGTCCCGATTCCGGCCCGGTGCGAAGGTTCGTCATCGAAAACGCGCTGCGTTGGGTGGCGAGCGCCGGCGGCGGATTCGACGGGCTTCGCCTGGACGCGGTGCACGGCATCGTCGACGATTCGCCGGTGCACCTCCTGCGTGAGCTGAACGACGCCGTCCAGCGCGAGGCGCGGGAGAGCGGACGCACGATCCACGTGATCGCCGAGAGCGACTTGAACGAGGCGCGGCTGGTCGAGCCTTCGGAGCGCGGCGGATACGGGCTCGCCGCAGCCTGGGCGGACGACTTCCACCACGCGCTGCACGTGACGCTCACGGGTGAGTCGTCCGGGTACTACGAGGATTTCGCGCCGCCCACGGTCGAGCCGCTCGACGCGCTGATCTCGGCGCTGCGCTCCGGCTGGCACTACGGCGGGGCGTACTCGAAGCACCGGGGACGCAAGCACGGGACGCCGGGCGCGCACCTGCCGGGCCGGCGCCTCGTGGTCGCGGCGCAGAACCACGATCAGATCGGCAACCGGGCCCGCGGCGAGCGGCTCGCCGCGCTCACCTCGCCCGGCGGCCTGCGCGTGGCCGCGGCGCTGACCGCGCTCTCGCCCGGGCTCCCCCTGTTCTTCCAGGGCGAGGAGTGGGCCGCGCCCGAGCCGTTCCAGTACTTCGTCAGCCACGGCGACCCGGCGCTGGTCGAGGCCGTGCGCAAAGGCCGGCAGGAGGAGTTCAAAGCGTTCTCCTGGGCCGGCGAGGTCCCCGACCCGCAGGACGAGCAGACGTTCCTGCGCAGCAAGATCGACCGCGCGCACCGCGACACGCCCGCAGGGCGGGCAGCGCTGCTCTGGCACCGCGAGCTGCTCGCCCTGCGCCGCGAGCATCCCGCACTGCAGGATGACCGCCGCGAAGCGCTCGACGCGCGCCGCGACGGTGCGGCGCTGGTGCTGAGGCGCTGGAGCGCGGGCAAGGAGATCGCCCTGGTCGTGCTCTTCTCGGAGGAGGAGCGCGACGTGGACCTTCCGCCGGGACGCTGGCGCACGGTGCTCGATTCCGGCGCGGAGCCCTACGCAGTTCCCGGCGCCCGGCCGGCGCGGATCGAAGGCGGGAGGGCGCATCTGTGTGGCCGGCATGCGCTGGTGCTGGAGCGCACCGCGTGAGCGAGTCACCTGAAGGACCCTCCGGCGGCGCGACCGAGGCACAGGCCAGGATGCGGACGTCGAGCTTCCGGCTTCGGGTGGTGCCGCTCGGCACCTCGGCGGGAAGGCCCACCTTGGCGCGCGGCGCCTCGGCGCTGGCCGTCGTGGCCGAGGGAGCGTGGGTCCTGTGCGACTGCGGCGAGGGCGCCCAGGTCGCCGCGTTGCGCGCAGGGCTGTCCTTCTCGCGCCTCGATGCGGTGCTGATCACGCATCTACACGGCGATCATTTCAACGGGCTGCCCGGCTTGCTCGGGACGCTGGGTCTCGAAGGTCGCGAGCGGCCGCTCACCGTGGCCGGCCCGCGCGGCATCGCCTCGCTGCTCGAGGCGCTCGCCCGTGCGGGGTCCCTCGGCATCGGAGGCCTGCCGCTGCTCATCGTCGAGCTGGAGGGCGAGGGAGGGCGGCTCGAGCTGCCCGCGGACGCGGCCATCTCGTTCGGGGTGGAGAGTCGCGCCCTCACCCACCGGGTGCCCACCTTCGGGTACCGCGTCTCGCTGCGCGACCGCCCCGGCACCCTGGACGTCGAAGCGGCGCTGGCGGCGGGTGTCCCCCGCGGGCCGCTGCTCGCCGAGGTGAAGGAGGGCCGCACCGTGATGCTGCCCGACGGCCGCCGCCTGGAGGGATCGAAGTTCCTCGGCCCGGTCCGGCGTGGGCCATCGGTCGCGTACGCGTTGGACACCACGCCGTGCCGCGCGGCCGTCGAGCTCGGACGCGGCGCGGACGTCCTCGTCCACGAGTCCACTTACGAGCACGCGCGCGCCGAGCTGGCCCACGCGCGCGGCCACTCCACCGGCGTGGAGGCGGCGCGCATCGCCCTGGAAGCGTCCGCGGGGACGTTACTGCTGACGCACTTCTCTCCTTCGGTGGACGGCGAGCGCGTGGCCGACGAGGCGCGCTCCATCCATGGACGCGTCGTTGCTGCCGCGGATCAGCAGGGGCTCGAGGTGACGGCGCCGGATCCTGCGCCGGCGGCTAGCTCAGCGGAACTCCGTCCGTAACCTCAGGTACCCGGCCAGGCGGTACTCGTCGCCGTTCTCGACGCGGCGGCGCGTGATGCGTTGATCGCCCAGGAAGGTGCCGTGAGTGCTGCCGAGGTCCTCGACGTACCACTCGCCGTCCTCGCGCGCGAACTGCAGGTGCCGCGTCTCGATCTGAGGTGAGTTGACCCACACCGTGCAGTGGCGCTCGCTGCCGACGACCGTGGGCACGTCGATCGCCTCGACCGGCATCCCGCGCCCGTCCAGCCCGCGCCCGTCGAGGAGCAGGTAGAGGCGCTCCGGCAGCGGCCCGGACCTCGAGTGCAGCTTCTCGGCCTGCACGTGGGCGGGCTCGGGCCGCGACGGCTTCTCCGGGGCAACGCGCTCCGCCAGCTCGCGCAGCGCCCGCAGCAGCGCCTCCGCCGCCGGGATGCCCAGGGCCTGCGCGATGCGCCGGACCAGCAACTCGCGCTCGCCTCCGCCCGGAGCGGCCGACTTCCGTCCAGCCGCCTTCCGCGCGGTCTTC
>VBKO01000542.1 GCA_005888115.1 Deltaproteobacteria bacterium | reverse complement strand
CGCCGCCTGAAGGGACCCGGAGTGATGGCGCTCGCGTCATTGCTGGTTGCTCTTGCGGCTGCGCAGGTCTTCGCGGCCGCGCTGGTCGCGCTCGGCGCCATCGTGGCGAGGTGCCTGCGGTGATCAAGCTGCGGAACCTGGAGAAGGCGGTGAAGCACGGCCCCGGGCAGATCTTCCTCCTGCGGCGCATCGACCTGGACGTGGCGACCGGCGAGTTCGTCACCGTGATGGGCCCATCCGGCGCGGGGAAGAGCACGCTGCTCGCCATCCTCGGGCTCCTCGACCATGCGTGGACAGGCGAGTACGAGCTGTTCGGAGAACGAGTGGATGGTTTGCAGGGCAAACAGCGCGCGGAGCTGGCCAAGCGCACCGTCGGCTTCGTGTTCCAGCAGTACCACCTGCTCGATTCGCTGACGGTGGCGGAAAATCTGGAAGCGCCGCTCAGCTATCGGAACATGAGATCGTCCGAGCGGCAGGCGCTGGTCGCCGATACGCTCGACCGATTCGGGATCGTCGGCAAGAAGGACCTGTATCCGGCGCAGCTCTCGGGTGGCCAGCAGCAGCTGGTCGGCGTCGCCCGGGCGCTAATCGCGAATCCGAAGCTCTTGCTCGCGGACGAGCCTACGGGCAACCTGCACTCCGAGCAGGGAGCGGAGATCATGGGGCTCTTCCGCGAGTTGAACCGCCAGGGAACGACCATCGTCCAGGTGACCCATTCGGAGGCGAACGCAGCCTACGGCAACCGCATCGTGCGGCTGCGGGACGGGTGGCTGGCAAGGTGACGCGGATCATCGCCGCGGACGACCAGCCCGACGTCCTCGAGGCGCTCCGCCTGCTGCTCAAGCGCGAAAACATCTCCATGGTGCCGGCGACTTCGCCCGCGGGCGTGCTCTCCGCGCTCGAGCACGAAGATTTCGACGCGGCGTTGATCGACCTGAATTATGCCCGCGATACCACCAGCGGCGGCGAAGGGCTCGATCTGCTCTCGAGGCTGCGCGCGCTCGATCCCACCCTGCCCGTGGTGGTGATGACGGCGTGGGGCAGCGTCGAGGGCGCCGTGGAAGCGATGCGGCGAGGCGCCCGGGACTACGTGCAGAAGCCCTGGGACAATGCGCGCCTGGTCGCCACCCTGCGGACCCAGGTGGAGCTCGGGCGCGCGCTGCGGCGCAGCCTCCGCCTGGAGGAAGAGAACTCCCGGCTGCGGGGAAGCGCGCCCCAGATGATCGCGCGTTCTCCGGCGATGCAGGCGGTCCTGCGGGTGCTCGAGAAGGTCGCGCCCAGCGATGCCAACGTGCTGATCACCGGCGAGCATGGCACCGGAAAAGAGGTCGTGGCCCGTTACATCCACGCTGCGTCCAAGCGTGCGGGCAAGCCTCTCATCACCGTCAACGCCGGTGGGGTCGCGGAGGGCGTCTTCGAGAGCGAGCTGTTCGGCCACGTCCGCGGCGCGTTCACCGACGCGAAGACGGACCGCGCCGGCGCCTTCGAGGTGGCCGACGGCGGCACCCTCTTTCTCGACGAGGTCGGCAACATGCCGACGCAGCAGCAGGCGAAGCTCCTGCGCGTGCTGCAGACAGGCGAGTTCACGCCGGTGGGCTCGAGCAAGGTCAAGCGGTCGGACGTGCGCGTCCTCGCGGCCACCAATGCCCGCCTGCACGAGGAGGTCGCGCAGGGTCGCTTCCGCGAGGATCTGCTCTATCGCCTGAACACGGTGGAAGTGCAGCTTCCGCCGCTGCGCGATCGACTCGACGACATTCCCCAGCTGGCGCAGTTCTTCCTCAACCGCATCGTGGACAAAGGCGGCACGCGAGCACGCGGTGGAGCGCGCGGTCCTGCTCGCCTCCGCCGAGGAGATCGGCGCGCAGGACATCCTCCTCGGCGCGCCGGAACGAGGACCGGCGCTGCTCGAGAGCATGACCCTTGACGATGCGGAGCGGCACCTGATCCAGCGGGCGCTGGCCCGCTGCGGCGGCAACGTGAGCGAGGCCGCCAAGGAGCTGGGCCTCTCGCGCAGCGCCCTCTACCGCAGGCTCCAGCATCATGGTTTGAAAGCTTCGTGAGCTCCAGGCGCAAGAAGCGGCTGACGCACGATCAACACGTCTTTCTCCTCGCGCTGGGCGCGGGGGCGCCCGCGGTGCTCGCTACGCTGCTGCTGCTCCGGTCGTATGTCGAGGATGCGAAGGTCGCCTGGACCGTGGGCGCGATCGTGGTGCTCGTATGGCTGTTCGCCTCGGTGGCGCTGCGCGAGCGCGTGCTCCGGCCACTGCAGACCGCCGCGAACCTGCTCGCGGCGCTGCGCGAGGAGGACTTCTCGGTGCGCGGGCGGGAGGCCCGTCCGGGCGACCCGCTCGGGGAGCTGCTGCTCGAGATCAACCAGCTGGCGGACTGGCGAATCGCGCTGCGGAGAAATTGCTCGGCATCCCCCTGTCGCAGCTGCTCGAGTCGGGAGGGCTCGACGCCGGACGGCTGCGGCTCGAGGAAGCCCTGGCGGGCGAGTCGCCGCGCGTGATGGAGCTGAACTTGCCCGGCGCCAGCGGCCGATTCGAGGTGCGGCGCAGCACGTTCCGGATGGGCGGGCTTCCGCACCAGCTCCTGGTGCTCTCGGACCTGAGGCGGGCGCTGAGGGAAGAGGAGCGGCTCGCCTGGCAGTGTCTGGTGCGGGTCCTCGGGCACGAGATCAACAACTCGCTCGCGCCCATCCACAGCATCTCCAGCAGCCTGAAGGGCTCGTCGCCGGAAGACCTGGAAGCGGGTCTCGCCGTCATCGAGCGGCGGGCGGAGGGGCTGATGCGTTTCATGAACGCGTACACCAGGCTTGCCCGGCTTCCTCCGCCTCAGCTCGGCGAGGTGGACGTGCCGGACTGGGTGAACCGGGCCGCCTCGCTGGAGAAACGGATTGCGGTGAGCGTACGGGAGGGACCGCCGGTGTCGGTGCACGCAGACGCCGATCAGCTCGAGCAGCTGCTGATCAATCTCATCCGGAACGCCGCCGATGCCGCGCTGGAGACGGGCGGGGGAGTCGAAGTGAGCTGGAGCGTCGGCCAGCGCCAGCTCGAGATCTGCGTGGCGGACGAAGGCCCCGGCGTCACCAGTACCGCAAACCTCTTCGTACCGTTCTTCACCACTCTAGTCGCGGCCGCCGGAGGCGGCTCAGCGACGCTTGAGCGGGAACCGTGCGAGCACGGGTCATGAAGTGGGTTCTATTGCCCAGCCGCCAGGCCGAGCGCGGCAGAATGCGCCGAACGTCGGAGAGTCAAACCTGAAAACCCATGCCGCTGGCGGCTGTGCCGTGACCGCCTAGTTTGACTTTCATGCGCATCTCTCTTCCGCTGATCGCCTTGGTGCTCTGCTCCTGCTTCCGCAATCCCGCGACCGGGAAGATGCAGCTGGACCTGCTTTCCGAGTCGCAGGAGATCGACCTCGGAAAACAGGCCAAGCAGGAAGCCGAGCAGACGTACGGCGTTTACAAGGAGAAGCCGGAGCTGAGCCAGTACGTCGAGGGCCTCGGCAAGCGGCTGTCACAGGAGAGCGGCAGGCCGAACCTGCCCTGGTCGTACGAGATCGTCGACGACGCGAGCGTGAACGCGTTCGCGCTCCCGGGCGGCCCGATCTTCATCACCCGTGGCATTCTCGGCTACCTGAACACGGAGGCGCAGCTGGCCGCGGTGCTGGGGCACGAGACGGGTCACGTCGCGGCCCGCCATTCCGCGAACCAGATGAGCAAGGCGCAAGTCGCCCAGCTCGGTCTCGGCATCGGGTCCGTCCTCTCGCCGACCGTCGCCTCGGCCGCGCAGGCGGCGGGCGCGGGTCTGCAGCTGCTCTTCCTCAAGTACTCTCGCGAAGACGAGACACAGGCGGATGAGCTCGGGTTCCGGTTCATGACGAAGGTCGGCTACGACCCGTCGCAGATGATCCCTCTCTTCCAGATGCTCGACGGCGTGTCGAAACAGGCCGGTGCCGGGAAGACGCCGGAATGGCTGCAGACGCATCCCAACCCGGGGAATCGGCTGGCAGCGACGCAGCAGCGGCTGAAGACGGAGCTGAAGGGTTCCACCGAAGGGATGAAGGTGGAGCGCGAGA
>VBKO01000541.1 GCA_005888115.1 Deltaproteobacteria bacterium | reverse complement strand
CGAGGTGGTGGGCCACTCGTTGGCGGATCGAAGGCGGTCGAAGAACGCCGCGTAGTCGCGGATGTCGGCCTCGCGCTGCGTGTCGCCGGCGCCGAAGTTGACGTAGAGGGACACGAGGCTGATCCCGTTCTCCTCCGTCACCTCGGAGGGCAGGTACGCCGTGGTATCGGAGACGACCGCGACCTCGGGCATGCGCCGGCGCAGCCTACAGATGGCCCTTACACTGCTGCTCGTGGCCCACATCGATCCCGCCGAGGTGAAGGCCCGGCTCGACTCGCGCATCCGGGAGATCGAGGAGCGCCGGGACGCCCTGAAGCGCGGCGGCGACGGGATGCGCGACGAGCTCGCCGACTACGACCAGCACCCCGCGGACCAGGGGACCGAGACGTTCGAATTCGAGCTCGAGGTGACGACCGAGGTGATCCTGGACTGGGAGGAGGACCGGATCAAGGAGGCCCGGCGCGCGCTGGATCAAGGCCGTTACGGGGTCTGCATCGACTGCGGCAAGGAGATCCCGGCCGAGCGGCTCGCGGCCATCCCGGAGACCGTCCGCTGCGTGGAGGACCAGCGCCAGTTCGAGGCGCGCGTGCGTCAGGCCATGCGGTCGCCCGGGCTGTAGTCAGCCGGAGCTCGTAGCGTGGCGAGAACGCTCGTCACCGGCGGCAACGGCTTCGTCGGCTCGGCACTGGTGCGCCTGCTCGCGGAGCGGGGCGACGATCTGAGGCTCACGGTCCGCCGGCGGTCCCGCCTCGACCATCTCGCCGGTATCGACTACGACCCCGTGGAGTGCGACGTGACCGACCGCGCGGCGGTCCGGCGCGCGATGCGCGGCGTGGACCGCGTGTTCCACGTGGCCAGCCTGGTGTCGCTGCGGGCTGCCGACAGCGAGCGCCTGTTCGAGATCAACGTCGGCGGCACGAGGACAGTGCTCGCGGAGGCGCTCCGCGCCGGGGTGGAGCGGGTGGTCTACACCTCGAGCGTCGCGGCCATCGGGCCCGCCGAGCGCGGCCGAACGGCCGACGAGCGGCAGATCTTCACCGCCGGGCACCTAGGCATCCCGTACGTGAACTCGAAGCACGAGGCGGAGGTCGAGGCGATGCGGCTTGCCGCGCAGGGGCTTCCGCTCGTGGTCGTCAACCCGACGGCCGTGTTCGGCTGGGGCGACGTCTACGGCAACGCGACCTCGATCGTGCGCCGCTTCCTCCTGGGCCGGATCCCGGCCTACGCGGGCGGCGCTCACAACATCGTCGACGTGGAGGACGTCGCCCGTGGGCATCTTCTCGCCGACGAGCAAGGGCAGGTCGGCGAGCGCTACATCCTCGGCAACCGCAACTACACGCTCGACCGGCTGTTCGCCGACCTCGCACGGCTCTCCGGCGTGGAGGCCCCGCCGCTGAAGCTCGCGCCCGGCGTAGCGCTGCGCCTCGCCCAGGCGCTCGAGGCCGGTCCCGGCCGGCCGGCGATCACCTCGCAGGAGGTGCGCGTGGCGAGCGCGTGGTGGACCTATCGCAACACGAAGGCGAAGCGCGAGCTCGGGTGGACGACGTCCCCGCACGAGGACGCCGTCGAGGCGACGGTCGCCTGGTACCTCGAGCACGAGGCGGACCGGCTGGCGCGTTCGCGCCGGACCCAGCCGGTGCAGTGGAAGGTGGCCGCCGGCGCGCTGCGCGCCGTGCAGGGGTTCGCCGACGCCGCCAGCCGGTTGTGGCCGCTGACCGAGTGAGCCAGGCCGGTTAACCTCAGGCCGTGGCCATCCTGTACCGCTGCAAGACGCCGACCGACCGGCTCTGCCCGTGCGGCAAGGTGGCCAGGCGCACGACTCCCGGCGGATAGTCGAGTACCTCGACTACCTCGAGTCGTCGCGCCGGCCGGAGCCGGCGGCCGAGCCCGGCTAGCTCAGGCGGTTGTCGATGCCGAGCGGCGCGGTCTGCGGCGCGTCGGCCGTCGGTGGCTCCGGCGCCTCGGCCGGCTGCTCCACGCCGAGCCGCTCCGCGAGTTCGCCGCTCTCGTACATCTCGGTGACGATGTCGCACCCGCCGACCAGCTCTCCGTCGACGAAGAGCTGCGGGATCGTCGGCCAGTTCGAGAGCCCGGAGAGCTCCTCGCGGATGCGTGGGTCGGGCAGGATGTCGAGCGCCGCGTAGCGCACCCCGAGGGCGTTGAGCGCCGCGGATGTGCGCATCGAGAAGCCGCACGCCGGCTGCTCGGGTGTGCCCTTCATGAACAGCATCACGCGGTTCTCGTCGATGGCCTGCTTGATGAAGTCTCGGATCTCCTCGTTGGTCATGCCTGCCCTTCCGGGATAGTTGTCCTGAGCGATAGCGCGTGGATCGGTCCGCCGATCTCGCCGCCGAACACGTCGTAAACGAGCCGGTGCTGCTCGATGCGCGAAAGGCCGGCGAAGCGGTCCGAGACGATCTCGGCGCGGAAGTGGTCGCCACCACCCGTCAGATC
>VBKO01000314.1 GCA_005888115.1 Deltaproteobacteria bacterium | reverse complement strand
TCAGCGTGGCGCCGGCGTTCACCGACTGCGGAGCGCTGGCGGACACGTACGGTCCGGGGACCGTCGAGCCCATGCCGTCGAGGTAGACGCGGCCGAAGTGGCCGCCCAGCGAGCAGCCTGAGGCGACCACCGTGAGCTGCACCTGGTCGCCGACGGACAGCGCGGTATTGCCGGGCGAGATGTCGACGAGGGCCCAGTCGAGCCACTGGGTCGCGTTGCCGGTCGCGATGCTGGTCGTGGTGTGCCAGGGAACTCCGGTCTGCCCGGCGGTGTTGAAGCCCGTGTAGAGCGTCGTGCCGCGCGTCAGGTCGAGCAGCTCGACGTAGAAGTACGGCTGCTGGTTGAACGAGTGCGACGGGTTCTCCAGCACCGGCGCGATGGCGAACCGCACGTGGATCTGTCCATCGGTCGGGTCGACGTCGGCCAGGCTCACCGTCATCGACTGCCGCAGCACGTTGGCGTTCTTGTTCTTCCCGTATGTCGTGGCGTCCTTGTAGTTGAGCCGAGCGGAACGCTGTCCGTAGAGGGGAAACCGGAACGTCTGCCCGGTGCCGAGGTCGGGATCGGCTTGCGTCAGCGCCGTCCCGCCGACGACGGACGTCTCGTTGACGCCGGTGCCGGGCCCGGACAGGTTGAGGGTCGAGAAGCTCGAGGGGGGCGCGCTTGCGGTTCCGCTGACGCCGTTCGCATTCAGGTAGTTGAGCAGCGTCCAGCCAGAGGGCGGCGTCGTTCCGATCGCGTCGTTCTCGAAATCGCCGTTGGTGAAGACGAAGCGCTGCTGCGAGGGCGCCCCGCGGAACGCAACCTCGCTTTGCGATCCGGTCCCGCACGCCGCGAGCACGCCCAGCGCGAGCAGCGCCAGGACGTGGCGGCAGGTCGCCGGATACACGAAGCCCTTGCCCATTTCCCCCCCGTCTTTGCGCGGGTCCCCGAGACTTCGAAAATCGCGGCCGCACGAGCCGAAGTCCAGAAATGAGCGATGGGAACGACCGCCGTGCAGCTCGAGAGCGTCGCAGAGCGGGTAGGCGCCTCTGCGCACCGCAGGTCCCCTGCGTCAGCGCCGGTGTGTGCCAGCAGACCACCGCGGCCGGGAGTGGAAATCGCGGTCGGCGCGGCCGATCGAATTAGAGTGCACGCGTGAGGAAGCTGTACGCGACGCTGTGGCGGCATGCGGAGGGCCGGCGCCGCCAGGTCGTTCTCTTCGTCGTCCTTCTCGTCATGGCCCAGGTGGTCCGGCTGACCATCCCCTGGTTCTTCGGGGAGGCGGTCAACGCGCTACAAACGAGCGGCATGGAAGGGATCGCGCGGGCCCGAAACGATCTGCTGCTGATGCTCGCTGCGGTCGGCATCGCGTGGACGATGCATGGTCCGGCGCGCATCGTGGAGCGGTTCACGGCGCTGGTGGTCCGCGAGCGGTTCGCCGATGCGCTCCACGTGAAGGCGCTGGCTCTTCCGGTCCGCTGGCACGAGCAGCACCATTCCGGAGAGACGCTGCACCGGATGACCAGGGCGACGAGCTCGCTGTCGTCGTTCGCCCAGTCGCAGTTCATCTATCTACAGAATACGGTGAGCGTCGTCGGGCCGATCGCAGCGCTCTTCCTGGTTTCGCGCGCGACCGGAGCAGCGGCGCTCGCGGGCTACGCGGCGATCGGCTTCTTCGTCGTGCGCATCGACGCCTTCATGGTCCGTCTCGTGCGCGAGGAGAACCGCGCCGAGCGTCGTTACAACTCCGCCCTCGTCGATTGCCTGGGAAACATCGCGACGGTGCTCACGCTGCGGCTCCAGGAGCCGATGCGGAAGATGCTCAGGTCGCGGCTCCTCGAAGTCTTCGCGCCGCTCCGCCGGAACATCGTCTTCAACGAAGTGAAGTGGGGCGGCATCGACCTGCTCAACGGCGGGATGCGCACCGGCTTGGTTGCCCTCTACGCCTGGCTCGACTGGCACCAGCGTGGGACGATCAGCGTCGGAACGGCCGTGATGGTGCACCAGTACTCCCAGCAGGTCGGAAACGTCGTCGCCAACATGGCGATGCACTGGAACGACCTGGTCCGCCAGAAGACCGAGGTCGCCGACGTCGATCCGATCTTCACCAGTCCCGCGCGCTCGCTCGACGCCGCGGCGGTGCCGGAAGGCTGGCGCGAGATCCGCGTCGAGGGCGTGCGCTTCGTCCATCCGCGCGCCGGCGCGGGGCAGCCCGCCCTGGACGACGTCTCGGTCGAGCTCCGGCGCGGAGAGCGCATCGCCCTGGTCGGCGCGAGCGGGGCGGGGAAGAGCTCGCTGCTTCGCGTCCTGGCCGGGTTGGTCGACGCCGAGCGCGTCTCGATCAGCGTGGATGGAAAGCTCGATCCGCAGCTGAAGCACCTGGGCGCAGTCTCCGTGCTGTTGCCGCAGGACCCCGCGGTCTTCGAGTCGAGCGTCCGTGAGAACCTCACCATGGGACTGTCCTACAGGCAGAGCGACATCGAGCGCGCCTCCGAGTTGGCCGGCTTCACCTCCGTCATCGCGCAGCTGCCGCAAGGCTGGGGCACCCTCATCTCCGAGCGTGGGGTCAACCTGTCGGGAGGCCAGAAGCAGCGGCTCGCGCTGGCTCGCGCGCTCCTCGCCGCCAAGGACGCCGGCTTGGTCCTGCTGGACGAAGCAACCAGCAGCGTGGACGCGTCCACCGAGGCGGAGATCTACGATCGCCTCATGAGCGCCTTCGCGGGCGCCTGCATCGTCTCATCGGTCCATCGCCTGCACCTGCTGGCACGGTTCGACACGGTCGTCCTGATGGAGCAAGGGCGCGTCATCGACAGCGGCACGCCCGACGAGGTGAAGCAGCGCCGGCCCGAGCTTTTCGCCCACTCGGCGATGCAGACCGTCGCCCAGACCCGCGCCGCCTGACCTCTCACGTCCTTCTGCGGTTCGCCTTGCGCCGCTTCGCCTTGGGGCTTCCGCCCGCGCCGCGCCCGCGGCGACCCGCAGCAGTACGGGACTTCCCCTTCGGCTTCCTGCCGACTCCCGCGCGCATCCGGCCGGTCGGACCCATCTGCCGCTCCTTGCGCTTGCGCGGATTCCGCAGCTGGCGCGGGTTCTTCGTCTTCTTGCCCGTTCCGGTCTTGCGGCCGGTCTCGTCGGCGCCCCGCCGCGCGGCGACGCTCTTCCGGCGCGGCCTGGGCGTCGGGGGAGATATTTTCTCCGGCGCACCACCTTGACCTTCGCCCGGTCCCGGGATGGGTCCACCGGCCGCGGCGACGGTCTCGTCGAGCTGCTCACCCACGCCGCGCGTGGTGAATTGCGGATCGCCGTTCCCGTTCCCGTTACCCTTCTGCTCCATGCGGCCAAGCTGCTCATCACGTGCGTGCGGCGCCCGCCTGAAGGGGAGCCGGCTCGCCAGACGCCCAGTACGCCGCATCCTCGCCGGCCAGTTATACTTGACTTATAAGTATGATTTAGTTACGCCACCCTCAGGGCCCAGTTGGCCCCGACCGGGGGCGTAGATGAGGCTCACAGCGCAGGAAGAATACGGGCTTCGGTGCCTGCTCCAGGTCGCCAAGCAGCCTGAGGCAGCGGTGACGACGCCCGAGATCGCCGAGCACGAAGGGCTGAGCCATGCCCACGTGCACAAGCTGATGCGACTCCTGCGCCGCGGCGGCCTGGTAAAGAGCGTTCGCGGGCGCAAGGGCGGCTACCAGCTCGCCCGGCCGGCTGGGCAGATCAACGTCGGCGCCGTGCTCGCCTCGCTCGGAGACAGCCTCTACTCCACCGAATTCTGCGGCCAGCACAGAGGAGTCGAGCGCACCTGCGTGCGCAACCACGACTGCTCCATCCGCTCGCTCTGGATCGCCGTCGACCGCGCGGTGCAGCGCGCTCTGCAGAGCACGAAGCTGAGCGACCTGCTGCGCAGCGAGCCGGAAATGGACGTCTGGATGCGCTCCCAACCCGAGACCTTCCCCTTGAGGACGTTATCGTGAGCACCTCCGCGAAGACTCTCCAGGAGCTGACGAACCGGCAGTACAAGCACGGCTTCGTCACCGACATCGAGGCGGACACCGTCCCTCGCGGCCTGAACGAGGACGTCATCCGGCTCATCTCCGCCAAGAAGAACGAGCCGGAATTCATGCTCGATTGGCGCCTCAAGGCCTACCGGCACTGGCTGACCATGAAGGAGCCGCGCTGGCAGAACGTGCGCTACCCGCCCATCGACTACCAGGACATCGTCTATTACTCGGCGCCCAAGCCGAAGGGGCAGGGGCCGAAGAGCCTCGAGGAGGTCGATCCCGAGCTGCTCAAGGCATTCGAGAAGCTCGGCATCCCGCTCGAGGAGCAGAAGCGGCTCTCTGGCGTCGCGGTGGATGCCGTCTTCGACAGCGTCTCGGTCGCCACGACCTTCAAGGAGAAGCTCGCCAAGGCGGGCGTCATCTTCTCCTCGTTCTCCGAGGCGGTGCAGAAGCATCCGGACCTGGTCAAGAAGTACCTCGGCTCGGTGGTTCCCTACTCGGACAACTTCTTCGCCACGCTCAACTCCGCGGTCTTCAGCGACGGTTCCTTCGTCTACATTCCCAAGGGCGTGCGCTGTCCGATGGAGCTGTCGACCTACTTCCGCATCAACGCCGAGAACACCGGCCAGTTCGAGCGCACGCTGATCGTCGCCGAGGAGGGTAGCTACGTCAGCTACCTCGAGGGCTGCACCGCGCCCATGCGGGACAAGAACCAGCTCCACGCCGCGGTGGTCGAGCTGGTCGCGCTCGACAACGCGCAGATCAAGTACTCCACCGTGCAGAACTGGTATCCGGGCGACGCGCAAGGCAAGGGCGGCATCTACAACTTCGTCACCAAGCGCGGCGCCGCCAGGGGCAGGGCGTCCAAGATCTCCTGGACCCAGGTGGAGACCGGATCGGCAATCACCTGGAAGTACCCGAGCGTGATCCTGCAGGGGGACGATGCAGTCGGCGAGTTCCACTCGGTGGCGCTGACGAACAACTACCAGCAGGCCGATACCGGCACGAAGATGATCCACATCGGCAAGAACACGCGCAGCACCATCCTTTCGAAGGGGATCTCGGCCGGTCACGGGCAGAACACCTACCGGGGCCTGGTGAAGATCCAGAAGGGCGCGACCGGGTCGCGCAACTACACGCAGTGCGACTCGCTCCTGCTCGGCAACCGTTGCGGCGCGCACACGATGCCGTACATCGAGGTGAAGAACACCTCCTCGCAGGTCGAGCACGAGGCCTCTACCTCGAAGATCGGCGAGGACCAGCTCTTCTACTGCACGCAGCGAGGCATCTCCGAGGAGGACGCGGTCTCGATGATCGTGAACGGCTTCTGCCGCGAGGTGTTCAAGGAGCTGCCGATGGAGTTCGCCGTCGAGGCGCAGAAGCTGCTCAGCGTGAGCCTGGAAGGGAGCATCGGATGACGCGCTCGGAACTCTTGCTGCGCGTCAAGGACCTGCACGCCACCGTGGGGGGCAAGGAGATCCTCCGCGGCATCGACCTCGAGGTCGGCCCGGGCGAAGTGCACGCCATCATGGGCCCCAACGGCTCGGGCAAGAGCACCTTCGCGCAGGTGCTCGCCGGGCGTGAGACTTTCGAGGTGACCAAGGGCGAGGTCCTCTACCAGGGGCAGGACCTGCTCGCGCTCTCGCCCGAGGAGCGCGCCGTGGCGGGCATCTTCATGGCCTTCCAGTACCCGGTGGAGATCCCCGGCGTCGGCAACCTCTACTTCCTGCGCACCGCGCTCAACGCGCTCCGCAAGCGGCGCGGCGAGGAAGAGCTGGACGCGATGGATTTCCTCGCGCTGGCCAAGCAGAAGATGAAGCTGGTCGCCATGGACGAGAGCTTCACCGGCCGCTCCGTCAACGAGGGCTTCTCCGGCGGGGAGAAGAAGCGCAACGAGATTTTCCAGATGGCGGTGCTCGATCCCAGGCTCGCCATCCTCGACGAGACCGATTCCGGCCTGGACATCGACGCCCTCCGGACCGTTGCGAGCGGCGTGAACAGCCTGCGCAGCAAGGACCGGGCGATGATCGTCATCACCCACTACCAGCGGCTGCTCGAGTACATCGTCCCCGACCGCGTGCATGTGATGGGCAACGGCCGAATCGTCAGGTCGGGCGGCCGGGAGCTCGCCCTCGAGCTGGAGCAGAAGGGCTACGCGCAGGTCGAGGGGCGGCGGGAAGCGGCGCGATGACGGAGCTCACCCAGAGCTTGCGTGAGAGCTTCACGCAGCGCACGAATGGGCCGCTCCGGCTGCTGCGCGAGGCGGCGTTCGCGCGGTTCGCCAAGCTGGGCCTTCCCACCACGCAGGACGAGGATTGGAAGTACACGAGCCTTGCGGCGCTGGCGCAGATGCGGTTCGAGCTTGCCGCCGAGGCAACGGTGCATGACGTCGACCGTTGGACCCTCTCGGATGCGGCTGTCCGGCTGACATTCGTCAATGGCCGATATCGGCCGGAGCTGTCCTCGCGCGCCCCGGGTGGGGCATTCATCGGCAGCCTGAGCGCCGCGCTTGTGGAGCGGCCGGAGCTGGTCGAGCGGGAGCTGGCGCGCCACGCCGATTCCCATGGCGACGCGCTCACGGCGCTCAACACCGCGTTCATCGAGGACGGCGCCTTCGTCCATCTCCCCGCCGGAGCGGCGCTGCAGGCGCCCATCCACCTCCTGTATGTCTCCACCGCGCCCGGGAAGCCCACGCTGTCGCAGCCGCGCAACCTGATCGTCGCCGGCGCGAACAGCCAGGCCACCGTGGTCGAGACGTACGCCGGCCTCGACAATGAGGTCTATTTCACCAACGCGGTCACCGAAGTCGTGCTCGGCGACAACGCGCGCGTCGATCATTACAAGCTGCAAGCGGAGAGCGCGCGTGCCTTCCACGTTGCGCTCACGCAGATCCACCAAGGGCGCGACAGCCGCTTCAGCTCGCATTCGGTCGCCCTCGGTGCCGCGCTGGCGCGCAACGAGGTCCGGGCGCTCTTCGCTTCCGAAGGGAGCGAGTGCACGCTGAACGGCCTCTACATGGCGACCGGCAAGCAACATCTCGACAACCGCACGCTCATCGATCACAAGAGCCCGCGCTGCACCAGCCGCGAGCTGTACAAGGGCGTGCTCGACGGCCATTCGCGCGGCGTGTTCAGCGGGCGGGTGCTGGTGAGGCAAGACGCGCAGAAGACCGACGCCAGCCAGACCAACAAGAACCTGCTTCTCTCCGACGACGCGATCGTGGACACCAAGCCCCAGCTGGAGATCTTCGCGGACGATGTGAAGTGCGCGCACGGCGCCGCGGTCGGCCAGCTCGACGAGAACGCGCTGTTCTATTTGCGCTCGCGCGGCATCGGCCAGGAGGCAGCGCGGAGCCTGCTCACCTATGCGTTTGCCAGCGAAATGGTGAACCTCGTCCCGCTCGGGCCGCTCCGAGCGCGCGTGCGTGATCTGGTGACCTCGAAGTTGCCTGCGTTCGAGAGGCTGAAGGAAGCGGCATGAGAGCGTTGCGCGAGGTGCCCGGGAGGCTGGACGTCGAGAGGGTGCGGAAGGACTTTCCCATCCTCCGGCAAGAGGTGCACGGCAACCCGCTCGTCTATCTCGACAGCGCGGCGACCAGCCAGAAGCCGCGCGCGGTGATCGAGGCGGTCTCCCGCTACTACGAGCAAGACAACGCCAACGTGCACCGCGGAGTGCACCTCTTGTCCGAGCGGGCCACGCAGGCCTACGAGGCGGCGCGCGAGAAGGTGCAGCGCTTCGTCAACGCGGCGCACGCCCACGAGATCGTCTTCGTCCGCGGCACGACCGAGGCGATCAACCTCGTGGCGCAGACCTACGGCAGGACCCGGGTCCGCTCGGGAGACGAGATCGTCATCACGGTGATGGAGCACCACTCCAACATCGTGCCCTGGCAGATGCTCTGCGAGGAGAAGGGCGCGGTCCTGCGCGTCGCGCCCATGGACGACACGGGCACGCTGCTCGTCGACGAGTTGGAGCGCCTCATCGGATCGCGCACCAGGCTGCTCGCCTTGGGCCACGTCTCCAACGCGCTCGGCACCATCCACCCCGTCCGCCGCATCGTCGAGATGGCGCATCGGAAGAACGTGCCGGTGCTGCTCGACGGCGCTCAGGCAGTGCCACACCTCGCCGTCGACGTGCAGGCGCTCGGCTGCGACTTCTACGCTTTCTCGGGCCACAAGCTGTTCGGGCCCAGCGGCATCGGCGTGCTCTACGGCAGATCCGAGCTGCTCGAGGAGATGCCTCCCTGGCAGGGCGGCGGGGACATGATCAGCTCCGTGACCTTCGAGAAGACGACGTACAACAAGCTTCCCTACAAGTTCGAGGCGGGCACGCCGGACATCGCCGGAGCGATCGGCCTCGGCGCAGCCATCGACTACGTCCGCGGCGTGGGTGTGGACGCCATCGCCGCTCACGAGCACGACCTGCTCACCTACGCGACCGAGGCGCTTCGTGAGATTTCCGGGCTGCGGCTCATCGGCACCGCGAAGGAGAAGGCGAGCGTCCTCTCCTTCCTGCTGGGCGACGTCCACCCGCACGACATCGGCACCGTGCTCGACCGCGAAGGGATCGCCATCCGCACCGGCCATCACTGCGCTCAGCCTCTGATGCGCCGCCTGGGAGTCGCGGCCACCGCGCGTGCCTCGCTCGCCTTGTACAACCGACGCGAGGACGTCGACGCTCTGGTTGCGGGCCTGCACAAGGTCCGGGAGGTCTTCGCGTGAAGTCCGAGTTGCGGGACCTCTACCAGGAGGTCGTCATCGACCACAGCAAGAACCCGCGCAATTTCCGCAAGCCCGAAGGGGCGAACCGGAGCGCCGAGGGAATCAACCCGCTTTGCGGTGACGAGATCACGGTCCACCTGAAGCTCGCCGGCGACGTGATCCAGGACATCGGGTTCCAGGGCGCGGGCTGCGCCATCTCCAAGGCTTCCGCATCGATGATGACGGCGGCGCTGAAGAACAAGACGAAGGCGGAAGCGGAATCGCTCTTCGAGCGCGTCCACTCGATGCTCACCGAGGGGCCGAAGAGCTCCGTCAATCCGGAGGAGTTGGGGAAGCTCGCCGCGCTCTCGGGCGTGTGGGAATTCCCCGTGCGGGTGAAGTGCGCCTCGTTGGCCTGGCACACGCTGCGTTCGGCGCTCGCCGGCAGCGGCGCGCCCGTCTCCACGGAGTGAGGTCCGAACGCGATGTCGAGCAAGCTCCCTGTCGTGGAAGTGGTCGACCCGCCCGCGAGCGGCGACGGGCAAATCGTCCTCGCGCGCGACGCCCCGGCCACCCAGATCCCCAGCGGTTCCAAGGTGACCCTCCCCGCCGGCACGCGCGTGACGATCACGCAATCGCTGGGCGGACAGTTCACCGTGACGACCGACGAAGGTGGCCTCTTCCGCATCGACGGCGAGAATGCCGACGCGCTCGGCGAGCGCGCCAGCACCGCCGCGCCGATGGTCGAAGGCCCATTCGAAGAAGAACGTATCTGGGAGGAGCTCAGGACCGTGTTCGACCCGGAGATCCCCGTCAACCTCGTCGACCTGGGTCTCATCTATCGCTGCGAGGCCGTGCCCCTGCCGGACGGCGGCCACCGCGTCGAGATCGACATGTCCATGACCGCGCCCGGCTGCGGCATGGGCGACGTGCTCAAGGAGGACGTCCGGCGCAAGGTCCAGAGCGTCCCCGGCGTCCGCGAAGTCCAGGTCGAGGTGGTCTGGGATCCACCCTGGGACGCGAGCCGCATGTCCGACGCAGCCAAGCTCCAACTCGGCTGGATGTGAACCGGGGCCGGCCGGCGACTTCGTCGCTCGGTAGCCGCCGGATTCGAGGGTACGGCGGGTAAGCCTTCCTTGCGCCGGTCGCAGGGTTACCGAAGCAGTACGCACCTGAGAACCTGCTTCGGTAATTTTGGCTACGCCACTAAGCCCTAAAGGTTGTAAAAATGCGCGTGAGCGCTGTCAGTACGCCCGCGCCGTCACCTCCGCGCGAACAACTACGCAGGGTGAAATTCTCCTCCGGTTCTA
>VBKO01000313.1 GCA_005888115.1 Deltaproteobacteria bacterium | reverse complement strand
AGATCGGGCCCGACGACCCAGCCAGCCCTACCACGATGCGCACGTTGCCTCCTGCGCCGGGCCGCCCCTCAGTGACGGACGGCGTTGACGGGCATGATCCCCAAGGTGTGCAGAATCTCGCGCTGGAGCTCCACGAGCCGTGGGTCCTCCATTTCCCGGTGCCGCGGGAGCTCGACTTGAACGCTCTTGAGAATCGTGGCGGGCCGGCCGCTGAGGATCAGCACCTTGTCGCCCAGGTAGACCGCCTCGAGGGCATTGTGGGTGACGAACATCACCGGTTTCCTCGCCTGTTCCCAGATGCGGAGCAGCTCCGCCCGGAGCGTGCGCGCGGTCATCTCGTCGAGGTGGCTGAACGGTTCGTCCATGAGGAGAAGGTCAGGCTCGATGGCGAGCGCCCGGGCGATGGCGACCCGCTGCTGCATCCCGCCCGACAACGCCAGTGGGAATTCATCGGCGAACTGGTCGAGACCCACCATCGCCAGGTAGTGCAGCGCTTTCCCTCGCGCTTGGGCTGCGGAGGCGCCAGCAGCTCGCAGGGCGAACGCGACGTTGTCGCGCACGCTCCTCCAATTCAGCAGGCGCGGCTTCTGGAAGACGTAGCCGATTCGCAGCCGGCTCGAGTCGAGGTGCGCGTCGTCGACGAGCACCTGGCCCGCGTCGGGAAGCGTCAGCCCCGCAACGATATTGAGGATCGTCGACTTGCCGCATCCCGACGCTCCGACCACGCAACAGAATTCCTCGGCGCCGACGGTGAGAGTGACGTCGCGAAGGACCGGCAGCCGCCCGCCCGTCTGGCGGGGGAACTCCTTGTGAATTCCGCGCAACGAAATCTGCATGGTCAGAACGCCACCGCCCGTCGCCAGCCGGTGACCCGCGCCTCCACAGGTTTGAGCACCCCGTATTCGAGCGCCAGCATGACGAGCGTGAATGCGATGGTCCAGGCGAACACGTCGACCATCGAGAAGATCCCGAAGGAGTAATGGATCATGTAGCCGATCCCGTTGGAGAGGCCCAGCAACTCCGCAATCACCGCCACCTTCCACGCCAGCGAGAGCCCGAAGCGCGTGGCAGCCAGCAGATACGGAACGAGCTGCGGGATGACGACGTCCCGGATCATCATCGCGCGGTCGGCCCGGAACGCCTTGGCCATCTCGATCACCTCGTGGTCCAAGGCCTTGGTGCCCTGCACGACGTTGACGGTGATGAGCGGCTGGAGGACGATGAAGATCGTGAAGATGGGGGCAAGCTCCGAGATCCCGAACCACATCAGGGCGATGACGGACCATGCGAGGCTCGGAACCGTCAGCCCCACCACGATCTCCGGTTCGAAGAAACGATCGGCGATGGGGTTTATGCCCATGAGGATCCCGAGCGCGATGCTGACGAAGAACGCCAGCACGAAACCCGCGCCGACTCGTAACAAGGTCGCGCCCATGTGCACGGCGAACCTGCCGGAGACGAAGATCTCGCCGACCCTTTCGAACACCGGGATCGGTCCCGGCAAGAGCGACGGCGGAAAGAACGAGGCGATCGCGTGCCAGACGACGAGCATGGCGAACACGGACGCGAGGTAGACGAGCGGCGGCCAACGGCGCCACATCGAGGCGCCTTGCGCACCCTCAATCGAGGATGACGAAGATTTCATCTTTTGGCATCGCCTTGAGCAGGCCGAGCTCCACGTTCTTCTTCAGCAGGGAGCTCATGTTGTCGATGACCGCGCGATCCCATCTCGCCGTGTAGAGACGCGGCATCCTCTCGGTGAGCCGCTTGAGCTGTTCGTCGGTCTCGATTAGCAGCGACTGGCGATGCTCCTGCAGGATCGTCTTCGGGCTCTCCTGGATCACGGTCATCGCGTCGATCACCGTCCGGAACAGCTTGCGCGCCGCTCCGCCGTGGGACTTGAGCCAGTCTTCGTGCGCCCCGATGGCGAGGGCGAGCATGAACTGCCCGGTCTGCTCCCGCCAGAAGCGATCCAGACGCATCATCTCCCCGTGTCCTTCGCTGACCAGCCGGGTCACCAACGGCTCGAAGATCACCAGCGCATCCAGCTCTCCGCGGCTGAACAGGGCCATCAGCACCGGCGGAGGGGAGAGGGTGAGCTTGAAATCCTGGTCGAGGTCGAGTCCCTGCATCTTCGCGATCACCGCCAGGCTGGTGTAGGTCATCGAGATGCGGTCGAGCGTTCCGACCCGCTTGCCCTTGAGATCGGACAGGCGAGTGGCGGCCGATCCCTTCTGGAGCACGATCGAGTTGTGATTGATCAAGGCGGGCGCGAACAGCCGGATCTTCTCGCCGATCAGGTTCACCCGGGCCGCCGAGACCACCGGGAAGACGCCGGCGTCGGCCCGCCGGAGGACGACGGCCTGCTCGGTCGCGGCGGGGTCGAAGTACTTCACCTCGAGGACGAGCCCGTTGCGCTCGTCGAGCCGCTTCTCCTTGATCACCTGGCTGAGAAGCCCCACCGCCGACCCGGGCGACGGGCTCGCGAAGACCACCGTCTCGGTCCCAGCGGGAGCTGCGGCAGCGGCCCTGACCGTCAGGGCCCCGACGGCAATCGTCAGGGCACGAAGCATGGAGCTTCCGGTCGCTCTGCTGCTCCCGGTGACGTGGCGCGTTCTGTCGGGAGCGCGCAACCCTACTCCTCCTCGCGATACAGGCCCAGGGCCGTGAGCAGGGGCACGTCCTGTAGAGAAAAGAGGATCGCCGGCTCCGTCTCCTCGTTCGCGTGCTCGTGCCGCGCAAGAGGTGGAATGGCAAAGAAGTCTCCCTCTCTCCATTCGTGGCGAACGCCGTCGATCACGGTGGAACCGGCGCCGCGGACGACGTGGTAGACGGCGCTGCTCGTCTGGCGGTGCGCCCGGGTGTGGACTCCGGGACGGATCATCTGGATGTAGCAGGCCATGGTCGGAAAGATGGACCGGCCCGTCGCCGGATCCACGTACTCCAGGATCACGTCGTCAAACGGGTCCGACTCCACCTCGGCGAGTTGTTCCAGGGCAGCGTGGGCCGCCTGCCACCGGTAGTGGATGAGCCGCCCGGGGCGCGCCGCCGCGGCCGCCGTGGCCGGCCGGAGGCCTGCCGCGCGGAAGCGGCGTTCGGACGCGCCGACGACCTGCCCGATGTCCTGACGGTCCTCGGGATGACGCTGCTGGGTCAGGGCCTCGAGGTACCGTACGATTGGCGAATCGAGGCCGTCGAACCAGATCACCGGCTCGTTTCCCTCGTTGCCATGGTCGTGCAGCATCGGGGTGGGCGTGAGCACCAGGTCGCCCGGTTTCATCAAACACTTGTCTCCGTCGACCGTGGTGTAGGCGCCCTGGCCGCGCAGCATGAAGCGGAGCGCATTCGGCGAGTGTCGGTGCGCCGGCGCGACTTCCCCGGGAAGGAGGTACTGGACGGCCACCGAGAGCGTGTGCGTGCTCGTCCGCTCGGGAACGCCCGGATTCGCCAGGCGTAGGATCCGCCTCTCGGTGCCTTGCCCTGGCGCGACGAAGTCCGCGCTGCGCTCGAGAAGCGGCTCGATCTCGGCCCAACGCCAGACGCATGGCTGAACGCGCGTCTTCTTCGATTCGATGAGCGGACCCGGACGGGACCACGGCGCGTCGAGGCCGGCTGCCCGCACCAGCCCCAGGTACTCGTCGAGCTCCTCGACGGAGCGTGTCGCCTGACGTGCCATGCTCTTCTAGCGCCATCCCCCTTACACAGGCATCGAATCTTGCTGTCAATGGTCCTGGCTCGGTGACTGTAATTCCCTCGCCACGATCCGCGTCCTCCCCTCGGATCGATGTTCCACGCAGTGGAACGCGCGCGCCACAGCCAGGCGCGCCGCCCTGCGTCCTGACGCGGGTCCTGCGCCTGCGCACTTCAGATGCGCGCAGCGAAATCATCGTCGTTCGAAGACCAGGAAGTACTGACGGGGAAGGAATCGGAACTCGTCGACGAGCTTGAACCCTGCTTCTCCCGCTTCGCTGATTACCTGCGAGCGCGGAACGAGCTGCTCGGGCGGATGGGGCGCATGGTCGCCGCCGGGCGGATAATCGATGATCGCCAACCGGCTGTGCTGCTTCAGCCCGGGGAGCATCCGGCGATAGAAATCCGTCCGGTTGGCGATGTGGTGGGTCGTGTCGCAAAAGAATACGAGGTCGACGGCGTCGCGGGGTAGCAGCGGATCGTCTTCCTGGGAGACGATGGTCACGAGGTTGCGAAGTCCCTCCTTCTCGGCCTCCTGCTGGAGATATCCCAGGACGTCCGCTGCCACGTCGACGGCGTAGACCTTTCCGTCCGGCGCGACCGCCCCGGCGAACCGGCGGGAGAAATATCCGCTCCCGGCGCCGATGTCGGCGACCACGTCGCCGTTCTTGAGCGCGAGGGCCTGGACGACTTCGTCGGGCTTTTGCCACGTCTCTCTTTCGGAGCGCTCCCCGGACTTGATTCGATCCTGCAGCGGGCGGTCCTGCGTCCGCGGCGGCATCCGTTGCTGCGTCTGCGGCGTGGAATGCGTGCACGCAGCCGACACGACGAGGAAGATCGCCAAGGCTGGGACTTTGGTGAGCAGGCGTCTGCAGGTCATTCGCGAGCGGTCCTCCGGAAGCGATTTTAGCACCGGGATCACGGGGAGCCGCTCCGGCGTTCGGCACCTTGTTTCACTGCGTGGAACATGGAACGGACGGAAAACCAGCAAATTACCGTGAGCGGGTTGCCCCCCCGTTGACATGGACGATCGTCGCTGTGTAACGCCGATTGCACGGCACACGGCGTGCCGCAACGGCGCTGCAGCGCGGAGGGGCGCGAATGGCGCAATTGTTCATTTCTGGCCGCCATCCGCCGTGATCGGTGATGACGCCAGGGCGCGAGCGGACGGCGACCGTCCCTCCTCCGTCGCTTGCAGTGTCTGCTCGCCGCAACGCCCGTTGGACCGGGTCGTCGCTGCTGCCGGAAAACGGCTCGCTGAGTGATACGCGCAGTGAAAGGATGAGGACATGAGGCACATGACGTCGTGGATCCGTGGTTCGTCGCTGGCAGTCTTCCTCGTTTCGTCCGGCGTATTCGCCATCGAGGTCCGGACCGGGACCGAGGATTTCACGCTCAACGTCGACGGCAACCTGCAATTCCGCAACGAGAACATCTTCGACGGACCGCCGCCGACGGCGACTTCGGGTCCGGCGCCGAGCGGACACTTCAATAGCGACTTCTTCATGCGCCGCGCGAGCCTGTCGGCGCGGGGCACCGCGTACAAGTATCTCTGGTACTACGTGAAGCTGGAGACCGGCAGGTTCGGGGCCCGCGGAAACTACAGCGCTGCCAGCCTCCTCCAGGACGTGGTGGTCGGCTACGTGCCGGTTCCGGACTTCTACATCGAAGGCGGGTTCCTGAAGACGCCGCTCTCGCGTCCCGCGGTCGACTCGTCGTGGCGGGACAATGCCTTGGAGAGCGTCTCGGACATCCTCATGTACCCGAACACGCGGGCTCAGCGGCAGACGGGCGTGCAGGTACGAGCGCTCCTGCTCGATCGGCGCATCTTGATCCGCGGTGGCGCTTACGAGGGGGCTCGCGCAGCGGCCATTTCGTCGACGAACCCGGCGCCCGCCACGCCGTCCGTCAACCCGAACGGCGTGCCGCTGTGGGCCGGCATGGCCCGCCTGAACCTGATCGGCGACGACTCGGGCTACACCTATCCGCAGATCTACGCGGATGGCACGTCGCATATCTCGTTCGGAGTCGGTGGCCAGTTCCAGCCGCATTCGGGCTCGCCGCAAAACGCCACCACCGTCTACGACTACAGCGCGCTTGCCGCCGACGTGTTCGTCGACATGGCGCTGCCGAACGACATGGAGGCGTTGTTCATCCTGGACGGGTATCGATTCGACTGGGGGCCCGGCCAGGCGAAGACCGGAGACGGCCTCCATGGCGAGCTCGGCTACCGCTGGGGACCCATCCAGCCGCAGGCGAACTTCTACTGGTTCAACAGCGACACGAGAAGGAACAGCTTCCTCAAGCTCGCGGGCGGCCTCAACTACTACATCCGCGGACACCACGCGAAGATCCAGGCGGAATATGAGAGCCTGATCGCCGGCGGGGTCCTGCCCAACACTCCCGGGTTGACTGCGACTCCGCGCCAGCACCAGATCCTGGTGCAGGCGCAGATCGCGTTCTAGCCACCAGGAGGAGGCCGCGAATGGCCACCTACGCGGACTTCGAAGGGACACTGACCCGGCTTCTCGGCCTCGACCGCGCGCCCGTTGCGGTCACCTTCTGCGACAGCGAGCCGACGGGCGTCCGAAAGTTCGCCGGTCAAGTGCCTTCGGGTTGCAGCTTCTGGAAGCTCGCCGCGGGCGGGGCACCGTTCTACACGGTGCCCTCCGACCACTACAACTGTCCGATCGGCAGCTACACGCACAACATCGCTTTGCCAAAGGAGCGGGAGAACGAGCTGACGGAGGTGCTCGGCCTCATGGCGCAGATCGGTTACGTGAAGTTGGAAGAGGTGCCGCAGATTCCGCGTTGGTCCAAGAAGCCGGCAGCGATCGTTTATGCGCGGCTGGCTCAGACGCCGCTGCCGCCGGACGTCGTCATCGTCGCGGCCAGCGCGCGCGCGGCCATGCTGCTGACCGAAGCATCGATTGCCGCGGGCACGTCGAGCGGCATGACCTTGCCGCGCCCGACCTGCATGGCGATCGCTGCCGCATATGGCAAGGGCATGACCCTGTCGCTCGCGTGCATCGGAAACCGCGTCTACACCGACCTGCCCGACGACGAGATCTACGGCATGATCCGGGGCACCGATCTGGATTCGGTGGTGGGGGCCCTCGGAAAGATCGCCTCGGCCAACGACCAGCTCACCAGCTACCACGAAGGACGGAAGCTGAAGCTTCTGCGGATATGACGATCGGGAAGAAAGTAGCTTCCTGGCTCAGCTCGGCGGGCGCGATCGCGCTGGCGGTCCTCGGGAAGTCCTGATGATGGGCGGCCGCGGTGCTCGCGGGCGCGGGCCTGTCGGGCAGCGGCCTCGCCGCCGGGCTGGCGGCATGGAAACCGGTGCTGATCATCCTGTCGGTGGTCAGCCTTCTCGTCTCGCACTGGCTCGTCTGGCGTCGCGGTTGGGCTGGGTGGCCGACGCGGATTCTCCTCATCGTCGCAACGATCGTGTCGCCGACGTTGTGGTTCGTTCACGTCAAGGTCCGCTAGCACGCGGTCGCCGGGTTCATCTTCGGCGAGGAGCTCGCTTCGGCCGCTTCGTCGTGCGCCGCCGCCGAGTGGCTTCCGGAGTCGCGTTCCCCGCCGCGAATTCGAGCGCTTCGCGGGCGAGACGCGGCCAGAGCGGCTTCGAGCCGAGGTCGATGGCGACCCACTCCTTCATCACGCGGCCGTGACCCGGATCGAACCGCTGCCCTGCGGCGGAGGACGCCAGGGCTTCGACGCGAGCGCTGGGAAGCTTCAGGACGAGCCTTCCCTTGGAGTGGAAGGCGAACAGCTTGCGGGCGACCTTGAGCCCCTTGGAACCGAAGCCTTTTGAGCGCGCCATCTCCGGGGGGTCCACGCGGGGATCCTTCGACAGCGTCTCGGCAAGCTTCGCGAACGCCAGCTCGCTTTCGTCCGGTTCCCTCGTCCGTTTCACGGCCATCGCCCCAACCGCCTCAGAACTGCAACGACTTCACCTCGAGGAACTCCTCGAGGCCGAACTTGCCGAGCTCGCGGCCGCGGCCGGACTGCTTGAAACCGCCGAAGGGAGCCAGCGGGTTGAAGCGGCCGCCGTTGATGTCGACCTGGCCGGTGCGGAGGCGCCGCGCGATGCCCTCGGCGCGGGAAGGATTGCCCGACCAGACGCCGCCGGCCAGGCCGTACATGGAGTCGTTTGCGATGCGGACGGCGTCGTCGTCGTCCTCGTAGGGAAGGACGGAGAGCACGGGGCCGAAGATCTCCTCGCGCGCGATGGTCATCTCCGGCTTCACGCCCGCGAAGATCGTCGGCTGGACGTAGTACCCCTTCGGCAGCCCGGCGGGCGCCTCGGGGCCGCCGGTCACCAGCTGCGCGCCTTGCTCGACGCCGGCGCGGATGTACTTGCGCACGCGCTCGCGCTGCTGCGCCGAGGCGAGCGGACCGAGCCGGGTGTCCGGAGACCGGGGGTCGCCGGGCTTGAACTTGGCCGCGGCGCGGGTCGCGATCTTCAAGACTTCATCATTCCGCTTGCGCGGAATGAGCATCCGGGTCCAGGCCGAGCAAGTCTGGCCGGCGTTGAGGAACGCGTTGGAGACCGAGACGCCGACCGCCTTGTCCAGGTCCGCGTCGTCCAGGATGACCGCCGCCGATTTGCCGCCGAGCTCCAGCGCGACCCGCTTCACCGATGCCGCGGCGAGCTCCGCGACGCGCCGGCCTGCCGCCGTGGATCCGGTGAGCGAGATCATGTCCACCTTCGGATGGCGGACCAGCATCTCGCCGAACGGCGGGCCGAGGCCGGTGACCAGGTTGAACACGCCGGGCGGCAACCCGGCCTCGTGCACCACGTCGGCGAGGATGAAGGCGCTCAGCGGAGCGACCTCGCTCGGCTTGAGCACGACCGCCACGACGCCGACCGGCTCCCGGACGACGAGCGAGTTTCCGATGCGCTCCTCGAAGGGGAACTCCCGCACGATGGCCGGATAGCTTCCCGTCACGGAGACGGGAAGCCCCGCCTGGACGGTCTTCGCCACGGTGATCGGCGTCCCCACCTCCGCCGAGATGGTGGTCGCGATCTCCTCGGCGCGCGCCGCCAGGCCTTCCTTCAACCGCTCGAGCCAGCGCGCGCGCTCCGCGACCGGCGTCGCCGCCCAGCTCTCGAAGGCGCGGGCGGCTGCCTGGACGGCGCGGTCCACGTCCTCTTCGTTTCCGCTCGGGATGCGCCCGATGACCTCCTCGGTCGCCGCGTCGATCACGTCGATGCTGCCGCGCCCCGAAGGAGCGACCCACTTCCCACCGATGTAGAGCTGCTCGCGAGCGCGCACGTGACACCTCCTCGCCGATCCGCTCAAGCTGATAACATGCCCCGCGATGAAAGCGGCGATCTGCTACGAACGCAACCAGCCCGTGCGTGTCGAGGACGTCTCGCTCGACGCGCCTCGCCGGGACGAAGTGCGCGTCCGCCTCGCCGCCTCGGGCGTCTGCCATTCCGATCTCTCCCTCGTCACCGGCATCCTGCCCGGCCGCTTGCCGTGCGTTCTCGGCCACGAGGGGGCCGGCGTGGTCGAGGAGATCGGCGAAGGCGTCACCCATCTCGCCCGGGGCGACAAGGTGGTGTTGTCGTGGGTCACGCCGTGCAGCCGTTGCTTCTACTGCCGTCTGGGCAAACCGAACTTGTGCGAGCTGGGCGAGCGCATCAACAAGACGAACCGCATGCCGGACGGCAGCACGCGAATCCACAAGGACGGCCAGGACCTCAACGTGTTCTCCGCCATCGGCACCATGGCGGAATTCGCCGTGGCGCCCGCCAATGCGGCCGTGAAGCTTCCGCCCGACGCGCCGCTCGACAAATGCGCTCTCCTGGGATGCGCCGTGACGACGGGCGTGGGCGCGGTCTTCAACACGGCGCAGGTGGCGCCCGGCAGCAGCGTGGCCGTGTTCGGCGCCGGGGGAGTGGGCCTGAACGCGATCCAGGGGGCGGCCATCGCGGGCGCGGAGCGGATCGTCGCCGTCGATGCGCAGCCCGCGAAGCTGGAGCTGGCACGAAAGTTCGGCGCCACCGATCTGGTCGACGCCACCAAGGCCGACCCCGTCGAGGCGATCCGGGCGCTGACGAATGGCCGCGGCGCCGACTACGTTTTCGAGGCGATCGGCAACAAGCGCACCGTGGAACAGGCGTACGAAGCGACCCGCAAAGCCGGGACTTGCGTGGTCATCGGCATCGGCAGCATCAAAGAAACGGTCTCGCTCAACCTGTTCATGCTGCCGCTCCTCGAGAAACGGCTCCTCGGCTGCTGGTACGGCAGCGCCGACGTGCATCGCGACGTCCCCCGCCTGCTGTCGCTGTACCGGGCCGGCAAGCTGAAGCTGGACGCGTTGGTGACGCGCACCTATGCGCTCGCCGAGATCAACGAGGCGTTCGCCGCCATGACCTCCGGCGCGAACGCGCGCGGCGTGATCGTCTTCTGAACCAGAGCGCCCGGCATGATCATCGACGCCCACTACCATCTCGACCCGCGGCTCGAGTCCATGGACCGGCTGCTCGCGCAGATGCGCGAGCACCGCATCGACCGCGTCGCACTGATCGCCACGGTCTGCGACCCGCTGCGCATCGGCGGAGTCGGGCGCAGATTCGCGCAGGCCATGCGCCGCGCCCTTGCCGGCACGGCCCCGCGCGTCGGCCAGCTCCTCTACCGCAGTACGGTGAGACGCTCGGGACGCGTGTCGTTCCTGGGACCGAGCGCCGCGATCTACCAGCGCCCGGACAACGACGCAGTCGAGCGCGCGATGATGTCTCATCCCGACCGGTTCACTGGCTGGTTCTTCGTCAACCCGACCGCGCCGGGCGCTCTGGACGAGCTGTCGCGCCGTCTGCGCAGCCGCGGCTGGATCGGCGTGAAGGCGCACCCGTTCTGGCATCGCTATCCGGTCGCGGCGCTGGACGACGCCGCGGCGCTCTGCCAGGACCTGGGCAAGCCGATGCTGGTCCACCTCGGCGCGGGCGCCGAGCGAGGCGACTTCCGCCGTCTCCCCGATCGCTTTCCGCGGCTCAAGGTCGTGTACGCTCACGCGGGCATCCCCTGGTACCGGACCCTGTGGGCCGACGCTGCCCGTCGCGAAAACGTCTTCGTGGATCTCTCCAGCCCATACCTGGACAAGGCGCTGCGCTACCAGGCGCTTCGCTCGCTCGGCGCTGCGCGCTGCCTTTACGGGAGCGACGGGCCGTATGGGTACCCCGCCCCGGACGGCGGATACGATCACGGAGCGATCCTGGGGCAGATCCGGAGGTCCGGGCTCCCGGAGAGCGATCTCGAGCGCGTGCTCGGTGGGAACTTCGTCGCGATGGTCGCCGCCAGATAGGGCGGCGCTACGCTTTTCACGGCGCGGACATTATGCGATGTGAGCCGCGTGCATGCGCCTCCACCGATCGATGTGCCCGACGAGGTCCGCGAGGAGGAGCGCTTCGACGCCGAGCGCTTGCGCCCGTTTCTCGCCGACGCAGTCCCGGGCGCGTCCGGGCCGATCGAGGTGCTCCAGTTCCGCAAGGGCCACTCGAATCTGACCTACCTGATCCGCATCGGAGACAGCGAGGCCGTGCTGCGGCGCGCTCCGTTCGGCGTGCAGGTCAAGAGTGCGCACGACATGCGGCGGGAGTTCACCATCCTCTCCGCGTTACAGGGCGTGTACGCCAAAGCTCCCCGGCCGATCGCCTTCTGCGACGACGAGTCCGTGATCGGCGCCCGCTTCTACCTGATGGAGCGCGTGCGAGGCGTAGTGGTGCGCAACTCGGCGCCGCCGCCCGGAGTCCAGTTCACGCCGGAGCTGCTCCGGGCCACTTCCACGGCGCTGGTGGACAACCTCGCCGAGTTGCACGCGGTGGACTTCGCGCGCGCGGGACTGGGCTCCGTCGGTCGCCCCGACGGATACGTTGCGCGCCAGGTCACCGGCTGGACCGAGCGGTACGCGAAAGCGAAGACGGACGAGGTGCCGGAGATCGAAGCCGCCGCGGCGTGGCTCGCGCGCAACCTGCCCAAGGAGAGCGGCGCGGCGGTCATCCACAACGATTACAAGTACGACAACGTGGTGCTGGACCCGGGCGACCTGTCCCGCGTCGTCGCGGTGCTCGACTGGGAGATGGCGACGGTGGGCGACCCGCTGATGGACCTCGGCACCTTGCTTGGCTACTGGTCCGATCCGGACGATCTCGAGGAGATGCGCGCGCGGCCGTACGGGCCCACCTTCCTGCCGGGCAGCCTCTCGCGCACCGGCCTGGTCCGCCGCTACGAGGAGCGCACCGGTCGTGCGGTCGGCGCGGCGCTCTTCTACTACGTGTTCGCGCTCTTCAAGATCGCCGTCATCGTCCAGCAGATCTACAAGCGGTACGTGGAGGGCCACACGCACGACCCGCGGTTCGCGGCGCTGATGGGCTGGGTGCGCGTGGTCGCGTCCCAGGCGTCGCGCGCGATGGAGTGCGGCCGCATCGACCGGCTCGGGAGGATCCAGTGAGCGAGGCGACCAGCGTCCCCGAGGGGTTCCGGCCCATCCAGCGCGGCGGCCCGTTCCTCTCCGCGCTCGGTCCGCTCTACGTGAAGACTGGCGGAGCGACGCCGATCATCGGCCTGCGCCTCGAGGAGAAGCACCTCAACACGCGAGGGATCGCCCACGGCGGCATGCTGGTCACGCTCGCGGACACCGCGCTCGGCATCGCTCTCGCTACCTCGCGCACTCCGCCGCAGCCGATGGTCACCGTGAACCTCTCCACCGACTTCGCCGACGCCGCCCGCGCGGGCGACTGGATCGAGGCCCACGTGGACATCCAGAAGGTCGGCGCCCGCCTCGCGTTCGCGAACTGCTACCTGGTGGTGGGCTCCAAGCGCATCCTGCGGGCGAGCGGCGTCTTCGCGCTGGTCCCGCCCGCGAAACCGAAGGAATCGTTCGAAGGGTGAGGTCTTCGCCGGATGAAGAAGTTCAAATACTACTGGGAAGATTTTCCTGTCGGCGCGGTGCGCGACTTCGGCGGGAAGACCTTGTCGAGGGATGACATCGTCCGCTTCGGGCGCGAGTACGATCCCCAGCCGTTCCACGTCGACGAAGAGGCCGCGAAGCGGTCGGTCTTCGGCGGGCTGATCGCCAGCGGGTGGCAGACGTGCGCGCTCGCCATGCGGATGATGTGCGACGCGTACCTGCTCGACGCCGCGAGCGCCGGATCTCCCGGAGTGGAGAACATCCGCTGGATCCTGCCGGTGCACCCGGGCGACACGCTGCGCGTGCGCCTCACCGTCCTGGAGGCGCGCGTGCTGCAGAGCAAGCCGCACATCGGGCTTGTGCGGAACAAGTGGGAGATGTTCAACCAGAAGGACGAGCAGGTCATGCACATGGAGGGCTACGGCATGTTCCTGCGGCGGGACGCTCCCGGATGAGCAAGATCCACGTGCTCCTCAAGAAGGAGGAGCTGGACGCGCAGCGCCTCCCCGACAAGGTGGTGGTGGTGCTCGACGTACTCTTCGCCACCACCAGCATCGTGACGGCGCTGGCGCACGGAGCAGTCGAGGTAGTGCCCACGCTCGACCGCGACGCCGCCTTGCGCGACGCAGCGCACCGACCGGCCGGATCGTACGTCCTGGCGGGCGAGCTGAACGCGGTCACGCTGACGGGCTTCGCGCACCCGACGCCGCTCGCCTTGCTCGAGCAGGACCTCGCCGGGAAGACGGTCATCTACTCGACGACCAACGGCACCGTCGCGCTGAGCAAGTCCCGCGACGCGGTGCACGCCTTCGCCGCATCGCTCCTCAACGCCGAGGCAGTGGTGGACCGCATCGAGCGGACCTTCCCGAACGAGACGGTGCTGCTGGTGTGCTCGGGATCGGCGGACAATTTCAACCTCGAGGACTTCTACGGGGCCGGATACCTGGTCTCGCTCTTCGCCCGGCACGGCGTCCCGCGCGAGCTGAGCGACGCCGCGATGGCCGCCCAGATGCTGCACGACGGCGCGGACGCGTTCGAGTGCCTGGCCAGCAGCAGGGTGGGGCGCATGATGCTCTCGCGCGGCCTGGAGCGCGAGGTCCGATTCGCCGCCCGGAAGAGCTGCTTCGAGGTGGTGCCGGAGCTGCGCGAAGGGTGCATGCGCCGGGCTACCTGACCTGTGATACGAATCCGCTCGCGCCAACCCGGGCGCTCCACCTCCACGAGACGGCCATGGGCGTGAAGAAGCTCTTCGACATCGCAGGCAAGGTGGCCCTCATCACCGGCGGATCGCGCGGTCTCGGATTGCAGATGGCCGAGGCGCTCGGCGAGATGGGCGCCAAGCTGGCCATCACCGCGCGCAAGCAAGGCGAGCTGGACGAGGCGGCGGCGTTCCTCGGCAAGCAGGGCTACGAGGTGCTGACGGTCGCCGGGGACCTCTCCAAGTTCGACACGATTCCCGCGATGGTGGACCGCGTGCTGGAGAAGTTCGGCACCATCGACGTCCTGGTGAACAACGCGGGCGCCACCTGGGGCGCGCCCGCCGAGGACTACCCCGCGGAGGGCTGGAACAAGGTGATGAACCTCAACATCGACGCCGTGTTCTTCCTCAGCCAGGACGTCGGCAAGAGGGCGATGATCCCGAAGCGCTCCGGGAAGATCGTCAACATCTCCTCGGTGGCCGGTCTCTACGGCGGCGGCTCGGGGATGACCACCATCGCCTACAACACCAGCAAGGCAGCCCTGCTCAACTTCACCCGCGCGCTGGCCTCGGAGTGGGGCAAGTACGGCATCAACGTGAATGCCATCTGCCCCGGCTTCTTCCCTTCCAAGATGTCGCGGGGCCTCTTGGAGAAGATCGAGAAATCGGTGATCGCGGCCACGCCGCTCGGGCGGCTCGGCGGTGACGAGGACCTGAAGGGCACCATCGCCTTCCTCGCCTCGGATGCTTCGCGGCACATCACCGGGCAGTACATTGCCGTCGACGGAGGCGCCTGCATCGCGTGACCGAGTCCGTAGGCAGCGCTTTCTTCGGCGTCACCATCCCCTTCCTCGATCTGCTCGGCGCCCGGCCGGGGCACCGCGAGAAAGGCCGGGCGGTGGTGTCGCTCGAGATGCGGGACGAGTTGACCAACAGCTGGCATTTCGCACACGGCGGCGTGGTGATGACCTTGCTCGACGTGGCGATGGGCTCGGCGGTCCGCTCCACCGTCATGGCGGGTTTCGGGGTAGTCACTGCCAACCTGAACGTCAGCTTCCTCCACTCCGGCGCCGGCTCGCTCACCGCGGAAGGTCGCGTCCTGCGCGGCGGAAAGACCTTGGTGTTCTGCGAGGGCGAGGTGCGCGACGCCGCCGGGCACCTGGTTGCGAAAGGCGTGGGGACGTTCCGCCTGAAGAAGCGCAAGCCGCAGGCCGAGGCGCGCTAGGTCGGCGACATTGTCCCGTCCGACCGCGGCTCAGTGCTTTAGATCGCCGAG
>VBKO01000536.1 GCA_005888115.1 Deltaproteobacteria bacterium | reverse complement strand
TGTGGGGGGCCTCGTTCGGCGTGCTGCTCGGCGCTTCGTCCAGCCCCGACCTGCGCTTCGCCTTCGAGGCGGGCATCGCCCGCACGCACTTGCGGCTGAACCGCCGCACCATCGCGCTGCTGGTGGCGCTCGGGCTGGTGCCGCCGGGCCTGCTCTTCGCCGCCGGCGTGTGGACGCGCGCCTGGGACCAGGTGGCGCGCGGCCGGTCGGGCCTCTCCGGCCCTCCGAACCTGGTCGCCGCGATGCGGACGGATGCGCTCGCGTTGGCGATCTCGGTCGCGGCGGTGGTCGCGGCGCTGCTGCTCATCGGCCGCTGGGTGCAGGCGCGCGCGCAACTCGCCCATCTCGTGCCGGGACAGCGGCGCAAGCGGCCCGCCACGCTGGTGATGACCGCCATCTCCATCGCCGGAGTCGCCGTCGGGGTCTGGGCGCTCACGGTGGTGCTGTCGGTCATGAGCGGCTTCGAAGCGGATCTCAAGAAGAAGATCCTGGGGACCAACGCGCACGCGCTCTTGCTCAAGTACTCCTCCGACTTCAGCGAGTGGAAGGCCGTGATGCCGAAGGTGCTTTCGGCGCCCGGCATCGCCGGCGCGAGCCCCTTCATCCTCAACGAGGTGATCCTCTCGCAGGGGCAGACGCCGACCGGCGCCGAGCTGAAGGGCATCGACCCTGCCACCGCGGGCAGCGTCAACGAGCTGCCCCGGCAGGTGATCGCGGGCGAGCTGTCCTGGGTCTCCGACCCGCGCAGCATCCCGCTCACCGCGGCCAAGCCGCACCCATCGGCGCAGCTCCTCGGGGACGGCGAGCAGTACCTGCAGGACACCTACGAGCGGAAGCAGTCGCACCCGGACGAGCTGGCGAAGGGCATCTCGCCCGAGGCGCTGCGCGAGATGCCCGGCATCTGCATCGGCAAGGAGATGTCCCATTCGCTGCGCGCGTGGGTGGGCGACGTGGTGCAGGTCATCACGCCCCTGGGGGACATGGGGCCGACCGGGCCGATTCCGCGCTCGCGGTCGTTCCGGGTCGCGTGCATCCTCTACTCCGGAATGTACGAGTACGACTCGAAGTTCGCCTACATCGGCATCCCGGAAGCGCAGAAGTTCTTCCGCATGGGCGACAACGTCACCGGCCTCGAGCTGAAGTTCCGGGACGTGGACGCGGCGCGCGCCGAGGGCCGCCGCCTGGTCGCCGCGCTGGGCGGGTTCCCGTACCGGGTGAAGGACTGGGCCGAGCTGAACCGCAACCTCTTCTCCGCGCTCAAGCTGGAGAAGCTGGCCATGGCGATCATCCTCACCTTCATCGTGCTGGTCGCCTGCTTCAACATCCTCTCCACGCTGATCATGCTGGTGCTGGAGAAGACCAAGGAGATCTCCATCCTCAAGTCGATGGGCGCGCGCGACTCGAGCGTGATGAAGATCTTCGTACTGGAAGGCCTCGCCATCGGCGCTATCGGCACCGCCATGGGCCTCTTGCTCGGCCTGGCTTTGACGCTGCGGTATCTCGACGGCAAGATCGCCTCGGTGCTCGACAACGCGCAGGTGCGCCGCAGGCTGGAGATCGGAATGACGGCGTGAGCGAGCAGCGCACGTTCTCCGCCGAGCCCCTCGAGGCGCCGGATCTGCAGACTCCGCCGGGTCTGCAGACACCGCTCCTGGAGGGGCGCGGGCTGCACAAGTCGTACTGGTTGGGCGAGAAGGAGATCCACGTGCTGCGGGGGGCCTCGTTCGCGCTCCGCGCGGGAGAGATGGCCTCGCTGGTGGGCCCCAGCGGCGTGGGGAAGAGCACCTTCCTGCACGTGGTGGGCACGCTCGACCCGCCCACCGCGGGGAACGTGCTCTACGACGGGCAGGACGCTTTCGAGATGGGCGAGGAGCCGCTGGCGCGGTTCCGCAACCGCAACGTCGGCTTCGTCTTCCAGTTCCACTACCTCCTGCCCGAGTTCACCGCGCTGCAGAACACCGCCATGCCGGGGCTCATCAGCCGGCAGTCGCGCGAGGAGGCCGAGCGGGTCGCGCGCGAGACGCTGGAGCTGGTCGGCCTCGGGCACCGGCTGGATCACCGGCCCGGCGAGCTGTCGGGTGGGGAACAGCAGCGGGTGGCGCTCGCCCGCGCGCTGGTGCTCAAGCCGCGCCTCCTGCTCGCGGACGAGCCGACCGGCAACCTCGACGAGGCGACCGGCGAAGGAATCCACCAGCTGCTGCTCGACCTGAACCGCCGGCTGGGCATCGCGGCCATCGTGGTGACGCACAACCCACGCCTGGCGGAGAGGATGCCGCGCCGGCTCCGGCTGCACGAGGGCCTGGTGGTGGAGGCTTGAAGTCCGCGGACGCACGAAGGTCGGATGCGCGAATCGTTTGAGCTCAAACCTGGTGGGCGGCCGTCCGCTTGCTCCGGCGCCCGGGAGTGATGAAAAGAAGCGGGCTGTTCCAGGAAGCGGACCCCGGGAGGCGCCATGTTCGAGACTCAGCAGAAGAAGTCCGGTACCTGGGTTGGCATCGCGGCCATCGTCGCCGCCGCGGTCGTCGCCGTCGGCGCGTACTTGTGGGTGCGCCGCTCACCTCCTGCCGCTCCCGCCCCGGAGCCGGTCGCACAGCAGGCCCCTCCCGCTCCGCCTGATGCGAAGCTGCCCAGCGCCGAGGAGACCGACGCCCGCATCCGAGCCGAGGGCGCGAAGCTGTCCTCGCGGCCCGAGCTGGCCGACTGGCTCAAGCAGTCCGGCCTGCTGGAGCGCTGGGTGGCGGTGACCGACAACCTGTCGGAGGGGGTCAGCCCGCGCAAGCATCTCGCGTTCCTCGGTCCCGCGAAGGGCTTCCGGGCGCAGCAGAAGCGCAACCGGACGTTCATCGATCCGCGCAGCTACGCGCGCTACGACATCTTCGCGGACGTGGTCGCCTCGATCGACGCCAAGGGGTTCGCCGCGCTGGTCCGCGACCTGCACCCGCTGCTGCAGAGCGCCTACCACGCACTGGGATACCCCAACCGCAACGTCGACACCGTCGCGGCGCAGGCCCTTCAACGCCTCGTCGCCGCGCCCGTGGCGGACAATCCGGTCGAGCTGACGCCAGGGAAGGGCGCCTTGTACCTCTTCGCCGACGAGAAGCTCGAGAAGCAGGGCGCGGTGGAGAAGCACCTCCTCCGCATGGGTCCCCGCAACACGAAGCTCATCCAGGCCAAGGCGCG
>VBKO01000312.1 GCA_005888115.1 Deltaproteobacteria bacterium | reverse complement strand
TCGGCGCGGCGCCGTCTCGATCGCGGACCAGTGGAGGCAGGCGCGCTGCCTGGTCGGCGAGCTCTGCGAAGGGCCGCGCTTCCGCGTGTGCGGCCGCGGCGCGACCTGGGAGGCGGCTTTCCTGGATGCCGACGCCCGGCTGCTCAACGCGAGCCGGCGACGCTCCGACGGCCACCGGGGCCGATCGGCTTGAACGCATCGGCCTGGAAGCTCACAGCAGCCCGGGAGCTTGGATCGCGGCGCCTTCCTGGAACCGCGTCGGCTCGAGTAGCCGCACGTCGAGCGACCGCACGGCGCCGTGCACGATCAGCTCGGCGGCGAGCGCTCCCAGCGCGGGAGCGTGCATCACGCCGTGCCCCGACGAGCCGTTCACCAGGATCAGGTTCTCGCACCCGGCGGCGCGGCCCAGGAGGGCATGACCGTCGGGCGACATCTCGTACAGGCCCGCCCAGCAGCGCGCACGATCGATGGCCACTCCGGCGAGAGCAGGGACGCGTTCCACCGCGACGGATTGCACCTCGCGAAGCCATCCATCGTCCACGTCGGCGCAGAAGGGATCGCGGGCGCCCGGCGTGGGCCGCAGCAGCAGCACGCGCCCGTCCCGAACCCGCAAATGGAAGCCGTCGCCAGGCCACAACGTCATCGGCATGTCCTCCGGCAGCGCGGAGGACGGCGCCGTGCAAGCGACCTGGCGGCGCAGCGGCGTGACCGGCACCTCGACTCCGGCCCTGCGTCCCAGCTCGCCGGCCCACGCTCCGGCCGCGTTCACCACAGTGCCACACGCGACCTCCTCGCTGGCGAGCCGCACGGAACCGATCCGTCCGTCTCGCCCCCGCACGAGCTCTTGCACCTCCTCGCCGAGGCGCACGCGCACGCCACGCCGGCGCGCGGCGTCGAGGTACCCGCGCAGGATGGCAAGCGGACGGAGGAACCCGTCCGACGGGCAGAACGCGCCGCCGATGACATCGTCCAGGCTCGCCGCGGGGTTGAGCCGTGCGATCTCCGCCGGCTCGACCATGCGCGCTTCGGAAAGGCCTGCCTCGTGCTGCACGCGCTGCGCGGCGCGCAGGGCCGCAAGCTCGCCGGCGGTGCGCGCCAGCCACAGATACCCGCAGGGACGGTATCCAGGGTCGGCGCCGACCTCCTCGGGGAAGCGGCGCAGCTTCTCGCGCGCGAAGAGCGACAGGCGCACGTTGATCGAGGTGCCGAACTGGGCACGGAAGCCGCCCGTCGCGCGTGCGGTGCTGCCATCTCCCGCCGCCCCGGCGCGGTCCACCACCAGCACGTCGCGCACGCCGAGAGCGCTGAGGTGCCAGGCGACGCTGGCGCCGATCACGCCGGCGCCGGCGACCACCACCTCGGCGCGCTCCCGCATCCTCCGATGCTAGCTGAAGCTCAGCGCGCGGCGGCGGACGCCGCGGGCGATTTCTGCCCCTCCGCCTCCGCGACGGCTTTGAGCTGCGCGAGCCCCTTCTCGAAGTCGTTCCCGATCATCTTGTCCATGTTCATGAAGACCGAGAACGCCTTCCCCGCGAAGCCGTTGTGTCCCTCCATCGTCCACGTGACGTCGGTCCCGCCGCCCTTGGGAGCGAAGGTGAAGGTGCTCGAGTTGGTCGAGGCGAACGGCTTCAGGAACTCGAGCCTGATGCGCAGCATCTCGCCAGGGCGCGCCTCGACGATGGTCATCTTGCCTTCGCCGACCTTGTCGTTGCCGAGCCACGCGTACGAGGAACCCGGCGCTGCCACCGGACCGGCGAAGGTCGTCTTCATCGTCGGATCCAGCTTTGCCCAGGGCGACCACTTCTCCCACTGGTGGAAGTCTGCGACCTGGACGTACACGGTCGAGGCCGGCGCGGCGATCGCTTGCGACCGGGACACGCGATACGAGGCGGGCCGCGTCGCGACGAACACCGCGAACGCAGCCAGGACCACGACCACCGCGAGCAGCAGCTTCTTGAGCATGAGAGACCCTCCGGGGGAGCTGCTCCGGGTGTACGGCCTCCCGCATCCTCAAGGCAAGCGAGCGCCGGAATACCTGCGCGCGGCGGGTGGTAGGTAAGCCAGCAGGGCGTTGCGCCGGGCGCCTGCTCGTCTGCCTGTCCACCGGCGAAGAAGAGGTTTCATGTCGCTCTGGAACAACGCTGACCCGTCCGCTCCCGATCGCAAGTCGCCCGTCCCGATGACGCCGCCCGTGCCGGAGCGGCAGGAGCCCGCCGTGGCCGTCAAGGCCACCGAGGCCCCCGCGCCTGTGGCGGTGACGCCCGTGGCGCCCGTGGCGCCTACGCCGGCGCCCGGCAGCGACCTGCTGCTCGGCCGCGGGGCCCGGTTCGAAGGGAAGCTCACCTTCGAGGGCACCGTCCGCATCGACGCGCGGTTCATCGGCTCGATCGTCACCAACGACGTGCTGGTGGTCGGCGAGGCGGGCCGCATCGACGCCGACATCACCTGCGGGACCATCATCGTCCACGGGGAAGTCAACGGAAACGTCAAGGCGAAGACGGCCGTCGAGATCCTCCACACCGGCAAGGTGCGGGGCGACCTCGAGACGCCGTCGCTCGTCGTCCAGAAGGGCGCGCTGTTCCACGGCGCTTCGAAGATGGAGCCGGGCGCGAAGGCGGCGCCGATGAAGGCCGCCGCCGCGGCGAAGTAGGAGACGAGGCGCCGCTCCCGATACACGGGTTCGGGAGCGGCGCTCGCTGACGCGACCGTGTGCCATACGGGGTGGAACGGACGAAAAGTCGCGTATGCGACTACTTGGTGGCAGCTTCTCCCGACATGGCCAAACTGCTGCTTCTGTGCGGCGGGGCGATCATCGTGGCAATGCTCCTCGGCCGTCTCCGCCGCCTTCTTGGAGTCGTCGTGATGCTGTGCGCTGCCGCGGCCGCCGCGGCGGTGTTCCTACTGCCGATCGATGGGACGACGCTCTGGCAGCGGGCGCAGCGCGAGGGCCTGGCGGACGACGTCGCGTCCGAGGCCGCCGGCGCATGGCGCTGGCTGCAGGAGCGGGTGCCGGGAAGGTCACCGGCCCGCAAGCTGCACCTCCGCAAGGCGGGGGAGCCGCTCGCCCGCGCACGCGAACGCGTGCAGCGCTGGGACGACGGAGCTTCGAAGGACGAATCGCCTGCGCCGGAACAGGACGCCGACGCTGAGGCGCCGCCCAAGGAGCACCTCTCGCACGGCGATCAGGAGGCGCTGGACCGGCTCGTCTCGGGTCGCCGCCGCTGACCGCTGCCAGCGGGTAGCTTCGCCCGCGCCGCGGTATGTTCGCCGCGGTGCGCATCGTTTCCCTGCTTCCGTCGGCGACCGAGATCGTCTGCGCGCTCGGCGCGCGGGCCGAGCTGGTCGGCCGCTCGCACGAGTGCGACTTTCCGCCGGACGTGGAGCGTGTGCCCGTCCTGACCTCCTCGCGAGTGGGTCCGCTCCCGTCGAGCCAGGCGATCGACGCCTCGGTGCGCGACGTCCTCAGGGATGCTCTTGCCATCTACCAGATCGACGTCGAGCGGCTTCGCGAGTCGGCGCCGGACGTGATCGTGACGCAGGATCTGTGCGAGGTCTGCGCCGTGTCCATCGACGACGTCCGCGCGGCGGTCGCACGCCTCGGACGCCAGGACGTCGCCATCGTGAACCTGCACCCGATGCGTCTTGCCGACATCTGGCGTGACGTCGTCCACGTGGCCGGCGCGATCGGCCGCGCCGGGAACGGCGAGGCGCTGGTCGCGACGCTGCGCGCGCGGGTCGCGGAGGTCGCCCGCCGGGCGGCCATCGCGCGGCGCCGGCCGCGGGTCCTTACCATCGAATGGCTCGCGCCGGTGATGGTCGGCGGGATGTGGATGCCGGAGCTGGTGGAGCTCGCCGGAGGCGAGCCGCTGGTGACGCGCCCCGGGGAGCGCGCGCCCACGCTCGACCGCGACAGCCTCGCCGCGCTCGATCCCGAGGTGGTGATGGTGAAGCCATGCGGCTTCAACCTCAACCGGACGCTCGAGGAGGTCGGCGTGCTGCGCGATGCGTTGCCGCGCGGGTGGCGGGCGCGGGTGTACGTCGCGGACGGGAACGCCTTCTTCAACCGCCCGGGGCCGCGCATCGTCGAGTCGCTGGAGATCCTGGCCGCCTGCGTCCATCCCGAGGCGTTCCAGGACCTGGCCGCGAAGCACTCCGCGAGCGTGACAGAGCCGTTCGGCGCGGGTCCGAGCGGATCCTCCCAGTAGATGCGGCGGTGCCGCCTCGCCGGCGTAGCGAGACGGCACCGCCCAGACCGCGACCGTCAGAACGACGCGAAGTGGTACCCGATGCCGCCGCTGATGATCATCGCGCTGCCGAAGTTCCCGACGTCCTGGCTGTGGATGTTCACGCGCGCATTCCACCGGTCCTGCTGGTAACCGACGCCGACGCCGAGACCGAACTTGAGGTCGTTGGAAGTGGCCGAGACGATCCGTCCGCCACCCGCCCGCGACTCGACGCTGCTCATCAGGTCGAACATGCCCAGCTCGAAGGCGCCGAACAGGCCCTCGCGGTCACCACCGATGTAGTACTTGGTGCCCAGCAGGACGGGGATCGCGTTGACGTGCGCTCCCAGCCCGTTCACCGTCCTGTCCACGTGCGCCTGGAAGCCGATCCGCGCCGACGCGCTGAGCACGTTCATCAGCGGGTACTCGGCGACGAGGACCGCACCGCCGCCGACGCTGTTCACGTCGGCGTAGTTCCCCAGCGGGATGCCGAATTCCGTGTCCACCCCGAGCAGGATGTGTCCCTTGCTGTGGAGCCGCGAACCCTGCGCCCGTTGTGCCTGTGCGGCGCCGGAAAGACAGAGAAGAACACCGGCTGCCATTGTTGCGATGAGTGTCTTCATGTTCCCTCCCTGCGCGCTCCGGACGGGAGCACGCGGTTTTCGCTCGCCGCCGCTGCGATCGGATGACCGCCGCGGCAGCGCGAGCGACGAACGATCGCCTCGACGATACAGGACCAATGGTGGCCGGCAAGGAACCGGCCATCGGGGAAGATGAGCAGGGGTGCGAGCTTCGCGTCAGGGGCCGCACGTGCCCCGCGATGCACAATTACAGGGGCAACCCGGGTCACCCGGCGCGCAGCGCGATCATCGGGTCGATGCGGGAGGCGCGCCAGGCGGGCAGCCAGCTGGCGAGGAGCGCGAGCGCGAAGATCGCAGCCGAGGTGGCGGCGTGCGTGGCAACGTCCGTCGGCGCCACGCCGTACAACAGCGAGCCAAGCACGCGGGCCAGTCCGAGCGACGCCGGCGCACCGAGGGCCACCGCGAGCAGCGCGAGCCGCGCGCCTTGCACAACCACCATCCGCTGCACGCTGCGCCCGCCCGCGCCGAGCGCCATGCGCACGCCGATCTCGTGCGTACGCTGCGCGACGGAGTACGCGACCACGCCGTAGACGCCCACTCCCGCCAGCACCAGCGCCGCTCCGGCAAAGAGCGCGAGCACGAGAAGCGTGAAGCGGCGCTGCGCGAGCGAGCCCGCGAGGCCCTCTTCCATCCAGCGCAGACGCGTCACCGGCAAGAGCGGGTCCGCGGCCCAGACGGCCTTCTTGATCGATGCCGCGAGCGCCCGCGGGTCGGTCGCGGCAGAGCGCACTACCAGCGCTGACCAGCGTTTGAACGCCAGGATCTCCTGTTCGAACGGCACGTAGATCGTGGGCCGCGCGGCGCGATCGAGCGGCTCCTCGGCGACGTCGCCGACCACGCCGACGATGGTCATCACCGCACCGGGTCCTCCCGCCCCCAGCGCCGGTGGGCATCCCGAAACGGCGCGGCATCACCCCGACCAGCGTGTACGGGCGGCTGCTCAGCATCAGGCTGCGACCGAGCGCCGATCGATCGCCGCCTAGATGCGCGCGCCAGAAGGCCTCGCTCACGACCACCGCCGGCGCTGCGCCCGGAGCGTCATCCTGCGGAGTCAGCCAGCGGCCGAGGGCCGGCTGCACGCCGAGCGTGGCGAACAGACCTCCTGAGACGACCGCGGCCTGTACCTGCATCGGCTCGCCCGCTCCAGTGAGGTCGAGCGGCAGATAGCCATACGCGCCGATTTCCTCGACGGCGCGCGCCTGCTCGCGAAGGTCGGTCACCTGGGCGTACGAGAGCACGCTGCGCACCGAGACCAACCTGGAAGGATTGGCGAACGGCAGCGGCCGCACGAGGAGCGCATCGACGAGGCTGAACACCGCGGTGTCTGCTCCGACGGCCAGACCGAGCGAGAGGACGGCCACCGCGGCGAACGCCGGAGATCGGCGCAGCGATCGAAACGCGTACTTCAAATCGTCGAGAAGCACGTCCATGCCAGTCGGCGCAAGCACGTCACATGCCGGCGCCGGAACCTCGATCGGCGAGAGGCGCGGCAGATCGTGGCGTCCGTTCCTGGGACGAGCGTTGGCGAGATCGGACACCGCCGCACCGGCTCTACGGAAGCAGCAGCGTGCGGAAGCGGCCGCCGACGCGCGGATCGAGCTTCGCCGTCGTGCTCCCGCCGGCAATCGGGAAAGAAGCGGGCCCGGCTGCCTGCGCAACCGGGCCCGCCTCGTTCAGACTCGCTCGCTAGTGGCCGTTCGTGCAGGCTCCGAGGTGGTCACCGTGCGCCCGGTGCGCGGGGACGGCGGATGCTCCGACGGTGATGGTGTGCTCGTTCGACGGATTGCCCGGAGGCCGGTGGCAGAGGGTCACCTTGTCGTGGTCGCCGCAGCTCTCGTCGCAGTCCGCCTTGCAAGAGTTGCCGTCGCGGTGGCTCCCCTTGTCGCATTTCGCCTTGTGCCCGTGGTCGCACACCTCGTCATCGCCGCAGGGGTTGCCGCAGAAGCCGCAGTTGTCGCGGTCGTTGTCGGTGTCGCCGCACGAAGGACCATTCGCGACGCAGCGGTTGCCCTCGCGGTGGGACCCCTCACCGCAGCGGCGGTGTTTGCCGTGCTCGCAGACCTCGTCGTCGCCGCACCTATCGCCGCAGGCGCCGCAGTTGTCGCGGTCGTTGTCGGTGTCGCCGCAGGAGGGCCGGTCCTGCACGCAGACGTTGCCCTCCCGGTGCCAGCCTGACGCGCAGCGGACGCGATGCCCGTGGTCGCATACCTCGTCATCCCCGCAACGGTTGCCGCACGAGCCGCAGTTGTCGCGGTCGTTGTCGGTGTCACCGCAGGAGACCTGGTTCGGCACGCAGGCGTTCCCCTCGCGGTGGAAGCCCGCGCCGCAGCGTACGTGGTGGCCGTGGTTGCAGATCTCATCGTCGCCGCAGCGGCTGCCACAGCCGCCGCAGTTGTTCCGGTCGTTGTCGGTGTCGCCGCAGGAGACCGGGTTGGGCACGCAGGCGTTGCCCTCGCGGTGGGAGCCGGTGCCGCACTTCACGTGCTTGCCGTGCTCGCAGATCTCGTCGTCCGCGCAGGCGTTGCCGCAAGCGCCGCAGTTGTCGCGGTCGTTGTCGGTGTCGCCGCACGGCGTCGGGTTGGGCACGCAGGCGTTACCCTCCCGGTGGGAGCCGGGCCCGCAGCGCTTGTGATGCCCGTGCTCGCAGACCTCGTCGTCGCCGCACTGGCTGCCGCACGCGCCGCAGTTGTTCCGATCGTGATCGGTGTCGCCGCAGGAGGCGACGTTGGGGACGCAGGCGTTCCCCTCGCGGTGATACCCGTCGCTGCAACGGGTCCGGTGTCCGTGGTCGCAGATCTCGTCGTTGCTGCACTTGTTGCCGCAGGCGCCACAATTGTCGCGGTCGTTGTCCGTGTCGCCGCACTGGTTGGCGACGCAGCGGTTGCCCTCGCGGTGCTCGTTGGCGCCGCAGCGGACCGTGTGGCCGCCTTCGCAGATCTCGTTGTCTCCGCAGCGCACGCCGCAGCCGCCGCAGTTGTTGCGGTCGCTATCGACGTTGGTCTCGCACCCGTTGTTGGTATCGTGATCGCAGTTCGCCCAGCCTGGGTGGCAGGAGGAGATCTGGCATTGGCCCTGGCTGCACGTCGAGCTGCCGTGATCGAGCGAGCAGTTGTTGCCGCAGGCGCCGCAGTTGCGGTCGTCGCTGGTCAGGTCGGTGCAGGCGCCGTGGCACGACGTTCGACCCGGAAGGCAGGTGGCAACGCAGACGCCGTTGCTGCAGGTCTGGCCGCCGGTGCATGCCTTGCCGCAGACGCCGCAGTTGGCGCCGTCGCTGTCGAGCTTCGTGCAGAGCTTGCCGCACGCCGTGTAGCCGTCATCGCAGACGACGCTGCACGAGATCCGGCCGTGGTCCGGTGCCGTACAGGTATTGGAATCGGCGCTACCCGCCGCCGCCCCCGCCTCCCGAGCCACGCCCTGCCCACACGCCCAAAGATTCAATGCAATACAGAGACCCGCAGCGGACGCGAGTCCGCCGAGCCAGCTTCTACGCTCCATGCTCCTGTCCCCCACT
>VBKO01000311.1 GCA_005888115.1 Deltaproteobacteria bacterium | reverse complement strand
CTTCGCGCCGCGCCCGGCAAACAGAGCGTCGCCGCGATCATGATCGAGCAGGACCTCATCGACGGAACGTCTACCGGAAGTCCCCTCCCGAGCGAAGCGGCGAAGCATGAATTGGGAGCCGCTTGCGTCACGCGCCAGAGTGGTGGGAGGCTCTCCGGACCGTGGCGGGATTCGCAGCCGGCTCACGGGGCGCTCCCAAAGCCGAGGCCAGCCGGACGTGAAGCACAGAATGCGCGCCCTGCGGACCGGACTGGCCGTGCTGTGCGTGGTCGCCGTCGCGCTGGTGGGATTGCTCGATTACGTCACCGGCCCCTGGGTGTCGTTCGCGCTCTTCTACGTGGTGCCGGTGCTGGCGGCTGCCTGGTGGCTGGGCCGCGGGCCGGCGCTCGCGGCGGGTCTGGCTGCGGGCATCTTCTGGTTCGTCGCGGAGGCGTGGGGCCACCGCGGCGAGCCCACCCGCGCGCTCTTGTGGAACTCGATCAGCCGGCTGCTCATGCTGCTCGCGATGGGGGCCATGACCACGCGCATCCGCGGCGACCAGCAGCGGCTGCGCGGGGCGAACCGGCGCCTCGCCGAATTGCTCGGAGACGCCGAGCGCCTCGCCCGGACCGACGCGCTCACCGGACTGGCCAACGCGCGCGCCTTCACCGAACGGCTGCGGCAAGAGCTGGCGCGGGCGCAGCGCGACGGAACGCCGCTCTGCCTCGGCTACGTGGACGTGGACAACTTGAAGGGCATCAACGACGCCCACGGACACGCCGCCGGAGACGAGCTCCTCCGCGAGGTGGCGCAGGCCATCCGGCAGTCGGTGCGCGCGGGCGACGTGGCGGCGCGGCTGGGCGGGGACGAGTTCGCCGTGCTCTTCGTGGGAATGCGGCAGGACGCCGCGGAAGCCACCGCCCGTCGCCTGCTCGATCGGCTGCGGCGGCTCGACGAGCTGCATCCCGGTTTCCACCTGGGCGCGAGCATCGGAGTCGCCGTGTACGGCGCTCCGCCGGAGAATGCCGAGGAGATGATCCGCGCGGCGGATGCGGCGATGTACGAGGCCAAGCAGCGCGGCAAGGGTCGCGTCGTCCTGTGGGAGGGACCCCCGCCGGATGTGAGCGCGCCGGCGCGGCACTGAGGCGCGATCCGCCGCCGCGTGAATGTCGACGCCACCGGGGAGGTCGACTATGCTGCGCCGCCTTCTTCGCGCCGAGGTGGAGGACCCAAGGCATGCCCCTTGCTCTTTCCTTGCTTCTCGCTCTCGCCGCCGCCCCACAACGGAGCGTTCCGGCGAGGTCCGCGCCCGCCGCCGGCGCGACCGCGAAGGCGTTCCCGTTCGCGACGGAAGTGCACACGCTGCCCAACGGGCTGCGGCTGGTGCTCATCCCGTACGACTCGCCCGGCCTGGTGGCCTACTACACGCTGATGCGCGTCGGCAGCCGCAACGAGCCCGAGCCGGGGCGCTCCGGTTACGCGCACTTCTTCGAGCACATGATGTTCCGCGGCACGAAGAAGCACCCTGCCGACGACTACAACGCGACCGTCACCCGGCTCGGCCTCGACACCAACGCGTACACCGAGCTGGACCAGACCGTGTACCACCTCTACGGGCCCGCCAAGGCGCTGCCCACCATCATCGACTACGAGTCCGACCGCTTCCAGAACCTCGACTACGACGAAGGCCAGTTCAAGACCGAGGCGGGCGCCATCCTCGGCGAGTACGCGAAGAGCGCGTCGGACCCGGAGGAGAAGCTGACGGAAGTGATGCAGAACACCGCGTTCAGCCGCCATTCGTACAAGCACACCACCATCGGGTTCCTGCAGGACATCCAGGCGATGCCGAGCGGATTCGCCTACTCGCGCGAGTTCTTCCGCCGCTACTACACTCCGGACAACGCGACCGTCGTGGTGGTCGGCGACTTCGACAAGGCGGACACGCTCGCCCAGCTCACCAGGTCGTACTCGGGTTGGAAGGGAAAGCTGGACACGGCTCCCATTCCCCGCGAGCCACGCCAGAACGGGAGCCGCCGCGCCACGGTATCGTGGAAGGCGCCCACCATCCCGCGGCTGTACATGGCGTGGCACGGTCGCGCGGCCGACGACCTGCATGCCGCCGCCGTGCAAGCCGTGCTCGCGCCGTACCTGTTCGGCGAGACCAGCGCCGTCTACCAGGAGCTGGTGCTCAAGCGGCAGATCGTCGACACCATCTCGACGCAGGACGGCGTGAGCCGCGATCCGTACCTGCTCGGCGCAGTGATCCGCGTGAAGGAGGAGAAGAACCTGCGCCAGGCCGAGGTGACGGTCCTGCGCGAGGTATCGAACCTCGCGCGCGGCCGCGTCGACGCCTCGCGCCTCGCCGCGATCAAGTCGAACGTGCGCTATTCGATCATCGCGGCGCTCGACAAGCCGGATTCGATCGCCTACGCGCTGGTGCAGTACACCGCGCTGACCGGCGACCTCGACTACCTCAACGCGCTGGCTCGCGAGATCGATGCGCTCACGCCGGCCATGTTGCAGGAGTACGGCAAGCGCGCCTTCCTCGACGCGAACCGGACCACGGTGACCCTCACTTCGCAGGCGGCGCGGGCGCAGCGCAAGCCGGCGGCGAAGACCGCCAAGGGAGGTGGCCGGTGAGGCGCGCCGCGGTGGCGCTGCTCGCCGCGGCGCTGGCCTGCAGCCACGGGGAAGATCGGGTCAAGACGGCGACGGGGGCGCAGGCGGGATCGAGCGAGTCCCCGCCGTCCGAAGCGCCGGGCAAGGGCGAGCGATCCGGCGCGTTCACCGCCAAGCCTCGCTCCAAGGCCGGCGGCGAGGCCGGCGCGCCTGCGGAGGTCCGCACCGCTGCGGAAGCGCCGGCGGCGCAGGGAGCCGCGGCGAACGAAGTGCGCGTCCTTGCGCTGCCGCCCAGCCAGAAGCCGATGGTCACCGTCGCGCTCCGCTTCACTACCGGCGCCGTCGACGACCCGCAGGGGCAGGCGGGGATCACCTCGCTGGCCGCCCGAGTGATGGCGGAAGGCGGGACACAGGACCTGGACGCCCGATCGCTGATCCTCGCCCTGTTTCCGATGGCGACCTCGATCGACGACCGGGTCGACAAGGAGCTGACCACCTTCTCCGCGACGGTCCACCGGGACAACCTGGAGAAGCTCCTGCCCATCCTCATCGACGTCGTCGCCCACCCCCGCTGGGATCCGCGCGAGTTCGCCCGCCTGCGCGAGGCCGCGGTGATCGACGTGGAAAAGCGGCTGCGGCAGGGCGACGACGAGAACCTGGGAAAGGAAGCGCTGGGCGAGCTGCTCTACCGCGGCCACCCGTACGGGCGGCTCACCGACGGCCACGTCGCGGACTTGAAAGCGCTCACGCTCGAGGAGGTCAAAGCGCACGCCGCAAAAATCTTCACGGTCGACCGGCTCACGGTGGGCGTCGCGGGCGGTTATCCCCCAGGCCTGTCGGAGCGCGTGGCGGCGGCGATTGCCGGGCTTCCCCGGACCGGTGCGCGGAGCGCCGCGATCGCGCAACAGCAACCGCACGGGCCGCGATATCTCCTCATCGAGAAGCAGGGCGATGCGACCGCCATCTCCTGCGGGTTCCCCTGGCAGCTCTCGCACGCCGACGCCGATTGGGCCGCGCTGTCCATCGCGCGCAGCGCGTTCGGCGAGCACCGGCAGTTCAACGGCCGGCTCATGCAGCGGCTTCGCGAGCAGCGCGGGCTCAATTACGGCGACTACTCGTATATCGAGCATTTCCAGCAGCAGGGCGGCAACGCGGCCACCGCGCAGCTCGGACGCGCGCGGCACCAGCAGGACTTCACCATCTGGCTCCGGCCGGTGCAGAACGAGAACCGCCTGTTCGCGCTGCGCGCCGCGCTCCACGAGCTGTCGCGCAGCCTGGAAGGCGAGCCCTTCAGCGACGACGAAGTGCAGCAGACCAAAGGATTCCTCGACGGCTACATCCTGCTCTTCGACCAGACCGACGCGCGCAAGCTGGGGTACACGCTGGACGGGGACTTTCTCGGAACGCCCGACTTCCTGCAGCGCTGGCGGACCGGGGTGCGCGAGGTGAGCGCGGCCGACGTGAACGCCGCCTGGAAGAAATGGGTCAAGCCCGAAGCGCTGGAGTGCGTGCTGGTGGGTCCGGGAATGGACGAGGTCAAGCGAGCGCTGCTCTCCGACGCCGAAACGCCGATGCACTACCAGAAGGACGCGCAGGGGAACGTTCCGGAGAAGCCGGCCGCGCTCCTGGAGGTCGACCGCGCCGTGAACCGCACTTCCTTCGGGGCCCGCGGCGAGCAGGACGTCGCCGTCGTCGCGGTCGAGAAGGTGTTCGAGTAAGACGAACAGGTCACCGCGGAGACGCGGCGATCCTTCGCCTAGTTCAGCGCGGTCGCGGTGCGGTGGGTCAGGCGGGCCTGCGCGACGGTCCGGCGCCTGCGCGCCTTCTCCTGCTGCTTCTTCTCCTGCGCCATCGCCAGCCGGTGGATCTCCTGCACGTGCTCGTCGGCCACCTGGCAGGCGATCTGCGAGGTCTGGCTGTGGCGCTGCTCCAGCTCGCCGTACACGGCCAGCTTGGATCCTTCCTCGTGGAGGTCGGCCTCGAGCTGATCGAGCTTCGTCAGCATCCGCGCGGAGCGCTCCAGGGCCTCGGACGTCCTCGGCGGCGCGGCGCTCTGCTTCGCGCACGCCAGAAGGAGCAGCGTCACCCCCAACCCCAGCAACCTGCGGCCCATAGCCCCCTCCACGCCCGGTAGGGTGGGGAGCAGCCGTCGCGGCGGCAAGAGGTGGCCAAAAAATTACCCAATGCGATTAGGTGTGGGGAATGGCCTTCAGGACGGCTCTTCCGCCCTTGATCACGACCTTGAACTCGATGTTGCGCGCCTTGTGACGCGCCATCAGGTCGGGCACCTGGGCACGCAGACGGCTGGCCACCGAATCGAAGCTCAGTCCGCTGGTCGACTCACCTGTGCGCTGACGTGCGACCAGGTAGGTATCATACAGCTTGCGGAGCATCTGGTCGGAGAGGTGAGGAGCCGAAGGCAGCGGCTGGGCCGGCTTCTGATCGGCGCCAGCGCGGCGGGCATCGCGGAGCTTCGCCTTGAACACGTCCCGCTTGTAGGTGCCCTCTTCCATCTCACGCAGAGTGCGGTCCCACATCCGCTCGAAGGAGATCAGCTTCGCGAACATCGTCTGGATGCGGAACTTGAGCGCGGTGTTCTTCACCTGCGTCGTCTTCAGGAGGCGCATCTTCTCGGACACCTGGCGGCGCTGCGCGTCGGGCGGGCGGCGATCGATGCCGAGGAAGTACTTCTCGTAGAGGACCTGCAGGCCGGTCATGGCCTCTTCGAGCAGATCGAGGTCTTCCGCCAGCTTCTCCTGCGGAAGCTGCTGGGTCGCCGTCACGACGGGCACGCGCCGACTCTACCAACGAGCGGGCCGACCGCGCAGCGTGAGTCGAGGTGCGCGGCTACGCCGCGACCGGCTCCGTTCTCCCACCCGCACGGCGGCCCAGCGTCACGTAAAGCACGACGCCGAGCGCGAAGATGGCGACGCTGATCAGCTCGCTCGTCGACAGGTTCCACCAGGCGCCGCGGGCCAGCGCGCCGAGGAAGTTGAACACGCGGCCCCGCTCCTCGTCTCCGCGCATGGTCTCGATCAGCGCCCGGAGCGGCGCGTAGAGGATCAGGTAGAGCGCGAGCAGCTCGCCCTGGAACCGCTTGCGCGTGCGCCACAACGTGAGCGCCACGAAGATGCCCAGCTCGCCGAGCGCCTCGTAGAGCTGCGTCGGGTGGATGGGCAGCGTGCGCGCGGCGCCGAGCTGGATGACGTGGTTCGTGAGCTGGCTCTGGTAGGCGAGCGACTCGGGAGGGAAGCGCGCCGCCCAGGGGAGGTGCGGGTCGCACGCGGCACCCCAGCAGCAGCCCGCCGCGAAACAACCCAGGCGACCGATGGAGTGACCGATGGCGTCGGAAGGAATGATCGGGTCGGCATACGGGAAGAACGACATGCGATGCTTGCGCATGTACCAGATGGACACCAGCACTGCGCCGATGAAGCCGCCGTAGAAGACCAGCCCGCCCTTCCAGAAGGCGAAGATGCTGGCGGGATCGTGCGCGTAGTCCTCCCAGTTCACGATGATGAACAGGACGCGCGAACCCACCATCGCGGCGAGCAGGATCCAGAAGCAGAGATCCATCACCCGCTCGCGGTCGAGCCCCGCGAGCCGCGCGGCGCGGCCGGCGAGCTGCATCGCCACCAGGAACGCCGTGGCGATCAAGAGACCGTAGGTGTGCAGCGGGATCGCCAGCGGCCGCTTCAGGTGGAGGAGGTCGTTGTTCCCCGGATCGCCGAGCATCCTCACGGCGAGGAAGAGGACGACCGCCGTCCCGCCTGCCCAGAGAGCGCCTGTCTGCAGCGCCTTCTTCCAGGGGTCGCCGGCGACGCGTGACCCGCGCACTTGCCAGGCGCCCGAAAGGAGCGAAAGCGCCGCGGCGGCGAGCGGCGCCCAGAAGGGCGAAAGCACCACGCTGAAGAGCACCGGAAGCATCGCTTGTTCCTAACCTGCCGTCACGCCGAAGGCTTCCCCGCCTCGCGCGCCGGCTTCCGCGCAAAGATCATCTCCAGCACCAGCATCACCAAGCCCACCGTGATCGCGCTGTCGGCCACGTTGAAGGTCGGCCAGTGCAGAGAGGGGCTCCGCCAGAACGGGTCGAACCAGTGCCAGTCGATGTAGTCGATGACGTACCCGCGGAGCAGTCTGCAGATGGCGTTGCCGAGCGCCCCTCCCAGCACCAGCGCCAACGCGACCTGGAGGTAACGCTGCTCGGTCGAGAGCTTGCGGTAGTAGCTGAAGATGAAGACGACCGCGGCGAGGCTGACCAGGTGGAAGAACGGAACGCGGAACTTCTCGCCCGAGCGGGAGAGGAACCCCCACGCCGCGCCGCGGTTCTGCGTGTACTGGAACTGCCAGAAGTTGCGGACCACCTGGATCTGCCGGCCGTCCGAAAGCCCGCGCTCGAGCAGGTCCTTCTGGGTGAGGAACGCCTCGACCTTCTCGGGCAGCGTGCGCGCCCGCGCCGCCTGGAACGCGTAGGTCAGGTGCTCCACGGCCATGAACTTCGTCACCTGGTCCGCGACCAGGATGCTGCTCGAGATGAGCGCCAGGAGCGCCCACTTGCCCAGCGGATTCCTCATTGCGACTCCCCGGCCACCGCGCGCTTGCAGCGGCGGCACAGCGCGGGGGAACCGGACACCTCGGCCAGCGCGCGCCAGCATCGCTCGCAAGCGGCATGTGGACTGCGCTTCACCTCGGCCGAGAGCGTCTCGCCGCCCTCGATCCTCACCGTCGCGCAGAGGAAGAGGTCAGCGAGCTGCGCCTCGTACTTCTCGGCGACTTCGCGCAGGACGGGCGGCTCGCGCGGGACCCGCAGCACGACGTCCGCCTCGGTGGCCTTGCCGATCTCCTTCGCGACCCGCTTCGCCTCGAGCGCCTCGTTGACGACGCGCCGGAAGGCCGCGAGGTGCCGGAACTCCTCCTCGAGGGCGTCGTCCTCGAACTGTGGCTCTGCTTCCGGCAGGCCGGCCAGGAAGACAGAGCCGACCTTGTGACCCGGGAGGTGCTGCCAGGCCTCCTCGGTGGTGAACGAGGCGATGGGAGCGAGCAAGCGACACAGGTCGCGGGCTGCGCGGTACAGCACCGTCTGCGCGGCGCGCCGGGCCGGCCAGCCCGGCGCGGAACAGTAGGTCCGGTCCTTCAGAACGTCGAAGTAGAAGGCCGACAGGTCGGTGGCGCTGAGATCCACGGTGGCGTGGTAGACGCGGTGGAACTCGTATTGCTCGTAGGCGCGGGCGACTCCTGCACGGTATCGCTCCAGGCGCGAGAGCGCCCAACGGTCGATCGGCTCCAGGCGATCCGGTGCCACCGCGTCGCGCGCCGGGTCGAAGTCGTAGAGCTGGGAGAGGCAATAGCGCAGGGTGTTGCGGATCTTCCGGTAGCCCTCGCTGAGCGTCTCCAGGATCTGCTGCGAGAGCCGCACCTCGTCCCGGTAGTCGCTCGCCGCCACCCACAGCCGGACGATCTCGGCGCCGTACTTCTTGATGGTGTGCTGCGGGTCGACGTAGTTGCCGAGCGACTTGCTCATCTTGCGCCCG
>VBKO01000310.1 GCA_005888115.1 Deltaproteobacteria bacterium | reverse complement strand
TGCCGATCCACCACTGGTCGGTGGCCCGGAAGATGACCGGCTGCTTGCAGCGCCAGCAATGCGGGTAGCTGTGGCGGATCTCGAACGCCACGCCGCCCGCATTGAGCAGCGCCCCGGACGCGCGTAGCTTCTCGATGATCTCGGGATTGGCGTCGAACACGCTCTTCCCGGTGAGCCCCAGCCCCGCGTCGGCGGTGAAGCGGCCGCGATCATCGACCGGCGCGAAGATGGGCAGCCCGTACTTGACGCCCATCTGGAAGTCGTCCTCGCCGTGCCCGGGCGCCGTGTGCACCAGCCCTGTGCCGGCCTCGGTGGTCGCGTGCGCTCCAAGGACCACGCGGCCGACGCGCTCGATCAGGGGGTGGTGGTACGTCACGCCGTCGAGGTCCGCTCCCGAAAAGTGCGCGAGCACCTTGCGCGGGTCTTTCAGCCGCGGGACGCGCCCCGCGTTCTGCGCTGCCCCGAGCAGGGTCGCGGGGTCGCCTCCGCCTTGCTCTACTTCGTGCGGCGCGCAGGCGGAGAGGAACTCGACGAGGAGGTCCTTGGCGACGATCACGGCGCGCTCGCCCAGATCGTACGCGACGTACTCGATCTCGGGATTGGCGGCGATGGCGAAGTTCGCCGGGATGGTCCAAGGCGTGGTGGTCCAGATGGCCAGCGCGAGTGGGTGGCCCTTGAGCGAGGGCGCCGCCTTGTAGAGCCTGGTGCCGTCGAGCACGCGGAAGGCGACGTAGATCGAAGGGTTGGTCTTGTCCGCGTACTCCACTTCGGCTTCGGCCAGCGCCGTGCGGTCGCGCGGGCACCAGTGCACCGGGCGCTTTCGCCGGTAGAGAGCTCCCTTGCGCGCGATGGCGGCGAGCTGGCGGACGATCTCCGCCTCGTACCGGTAGTCCATGGTGAGGTACGGATCGTCCCAGCGCGCCAGGATGCCCAGGCGCAGGAACCCGCCCCGCTGCACCTCGACCT
>VBKO01000539.1 GCA_005888115.1 Deltaproteobacteria bacterium | reverse complement strand
ATAGACGGCGTGGTGGAGGGGGATCTCCACCTGCAGCTTGCTCGCGAGGTCGTTCGCGCTCTTCGCCGTGCGCACGCCCTCCGCGACCTGCGTCATTCCCGCCAGCACTTCCTGGAGAGTCTGCCCGCGCCCCAGGCCCAGGCCCACGTTGCGGTTGCGGGAGAGGTCTCCGGTGCAGGTCAGCACCAGGTCGCCCATGCCCGCCAGCCCGGACAGCGTGATCGGGTTCGCGCCCTTCTTCACCGCCAGCCGCACCAGCTCGGCCAGGCCGCGGGTGATGATCGCCGCCCGCGTGTTGTGGCCGAACCCCATGCCGTCGGCGATCCCGGCGGCGATGGCGCAGACGTTCTTGAGCGAGCCGCCCAGCTCGACGCCCGCCACGTCGTTGGAGGTGTAGACGCGGAAGTAGTCGTTCGAGAAGACGCGCTGCACCTGCCGGGCGATGCGTTCCCAGGTGGCGGCGACCACCACCGCCGTCGGCATGCGCTTCATCGTCTCCTTCGCGAACGACGGCCCCGAGAGGAACGCCAGGTACGGGTGCATCTCGGGAGGCAGGACCTCCTCCAGCACCTCGTTCATGGTGAGCAGGGTCTCGTTCTCGATCCCCTTGCTCGCGCACACGATCGGGGTCGCGCGCGGCAGCGCCGGAGCGGCGCGCTCCATCACCTCGCGCGTGACGTGGGACGGGCTGGCGGCGACGACGAGCTCCGCGCCGGCGAGCGCCTCGGCGAGGTTCGAGCTTCCCCGCACCGACGGCGGCAGGGCCAGGCCCGGCAGGTACTTGGCGTTCTCGTGCCGCTCGCCCAGCGCGACCGCCAACTCGGGATCGTGCGACCAGATCACCACTTCCCAGCCGTTCCCGGCGAGCACCGACCCGAGCGCGGTGCCCCAGCTCCCTCCACCGATGACGGCTGCGCGCATGGCCCTCACCTCCGCCTCCAGCTTGGCACGCTCCGCCGCCACCGGGCGAGCCCCGCGGGACCTGGTCTGTCGGAGGGCGCTGCTAGGGTCTGCGGCATGGCGAGGGCGGCGAAGGCGGCGCGGGTCGAGCACGTCTGCGGGAGGTGCGGCTACCGCACCGCGCGCTGGCTCGGGCGGTGCCCGGAATGCGGCGAATGGGCCTCGATCGTCGAGGAGGTCCCAGGGTCGGCGTGCGGGGTGGATGCCATCGGGATCGATCGGGTCCCGCTCGAGGCGGGCGCCCGCCTCCGGACGGGCATCGGCGAGCTCGACCGTGCGCTCGGCGGCGGGCTGGTCGCGGGCGCGGCGGTGCTGCTCGCCGGCGACCCTGGCATCGGGAAGAGCACGCTGCTCCTCAGCGCGCTCGACCGTCTGGCGCGCGCCGTGCCCGGGAGGCCGGTGTTGTACGTGAGCGGCGAGGAGTCACTCGCGCAGATCCGGCTGCGGGGCGAGCGGCTCGCGGCCCTCTCGCCCGGGTTGCTCCTGCGCGCCGACACGTCCGTCGCGGACACGCTGCAGGCCGCCGACCGCCTCCGCCCCCAGGTGCTCGCGATCGACTCGGTGCAGACGCTGCACGCGCCCCACCTCGACGCCGTCCCGGGCAGCGTGTCGCAGGTGCGCGAGGTCGCTTCGCGCCTGGTCGAGTGGGCCAAGCGCAGCGGGACGCCCACGCTGCTCGTCGGGCACGTCACCAAGGACGGCTCGATCGCCGGCCCGCGCGTGCTCGAGCACGCGGTGGACACCGTGCTGTACTTCGAGGGCGACCGCAGCCACGCCTACCGCGTGCTCCGGGCGCACAAGAACCGCTTCGGCTCCACCAACGAGATCGGCGTATTCGAGATGAAGGCGAGCGGACTCGCGGAGGTGCGCAATCCGAGCGCGCTGTTCCTCGCCGAACGGCCGCGGGATTCCTCCGGCAGCGCCGTCGCCGCGCTGATGACCGGCAGCCGCCCGTTGCTCGTCGAGGTGCAGGCGCTGGTCTCGACCTCCGCCTGTGGCGGCTCGCCGCGACGCACCGCCATCGGCGTCGACGGCGGCCGGGTCGCCTTGCTCACCGCGGTGCTGGAGAAGAAGGAGGGCGTGGTGCTCTCCGACCAGGACATCTACGTGAACGTGGCGGGCGGAGCGTCCCTGGACGAGCCGGCCGGCGATCTCGCGGTGGTGGCGGCCGTCCTCTCCAGCTTCCGCGACGTTCCGCTCGACGCGCGCACGCTGGTCCTGGGCGAGGTCGGGCTGGCCGGCGAAGTGCGGGGAGTGAGCCAGGTGGAGCAGCGGCTCGCGGAAGCCGCCCAGCTGGGCTTCCGGCGCTGCGTCCTTCCGGAGAGCAATGCCCGGAGGCTCCAGGAAGCGCCGCTCGAGCTGCAGCCGGCCGCGACAGTGGCGGCAGCCATGGAGGCACTCATGTCCTGACTCCGCCGCACCCCTTCCCACGTTGAGCGCCCGCGCGCGCGTTTGGCAGGATGGCGGCGTGCACGATTCGACGCCGCCGCCCATCGCCGGGCGGGCAGGGCCAGCGCCCTTGCCCCATGTGGGCCGCGGCGATTCCGCTCCGACCAGCGCCGATGCGAGCGCGGCGCGGCTCACGCCTCCGGAGGGCAGCCCGCGCCTGTCGCCCGGCGAGGAGGAGCGGCGGCGGCATCCGCGCGCTCCAGTGGACCTGCTGGTCGGAGTGAAGTTCGACTCCGTGCAGCAGTTCCTTGCCGTGTACGCGGAGGACCTCTCAGAGAGCGGCATGTTCCTGCGCAGCGAGCACGCCGGGCCGCTCCGCGAGCCGGGTCAGATCATCGAGCTCCGGTTCGACGCCGGGAATCGCCGCATCGTGGAAGGGCGCGCGCGCGTGGTCCGCGTGCTCGAGGCCAGAGCGGAAGGCAAGCCCGGCGGAATCGCGATCGAGTTCGTCGATCTGGATCCCGTCAGCCGCAAGCTCATCGAGGCGATCGTCCGCATCAAGCTGGCGGCGGTCCAGGGCGGCTGATCGATGCCGCTCGAGCCGCCCGCCGCGATTTGCCGATAATACGCGCTCGCTTGCTGAGCGTGGCCTCGCCGGCTCGGTCCCTGTCCGTGCGACCGTGCGGTCCTTGCTCCGCGGGACCGGCGTGCGAAGCGTCCGCTCTGGGGGTCCCATGGCATCATCCCATGTCGCTGCGCTCGGCGCCGTCTGTTGCTTGCTGGCCTGCGGCGACCCGCCATCGGCATCCACGGACGGCCGTGGAACAACGAACGGCTCTGCAGACGGCGTTCCTGGCGGAACCGGCGCCCCTGCCGTCGATGCTTGCGTGCAGGCAAGAATTGACGCGCTCAGCGGCCTCTCGCAGGTCATCGCGCGGCACACCAGCGTCTGCAGCGTCGA
>VBKO01000309.1 GCA_005888115.1 Deltaproteobacteria bacterium | reverse complement strand
AATGGTGGTGACGGTATAGGCATCGCCGGTAAAGTTGGCGCCGACGATGGCATTGGCCCTCGCGTGGAAGTTCAACACCACGGAGACGGCGCGGATTGGAGCCGATTGCCCAATCCCATGGAAGGACCTGCCAGCGCAAGCCGCGACCACGGCGCCGAGGTCCGGGACCGCTTACGTGGAGCAGGAACCTCGGTGGCCGGGAAAAGGGATCCGGTTCAGAACTTCAGCGCGATCGCCGCGCCGGGGCCGCCCTGGAAGTCAGGTTTGAGCACCACGGGTCCGTTGAGCTCGACTCCGCCCAGCATGCGCGCGAGCGCGCCTTCCTGCGCCTCGACCTTGCGGACGATCTGGGGCGACGTCCGGATCGCCGGCTGGCCGACGGTCATGCGAAGCTCGGTTCGAGGGTGAACGAGCGGCCTTGCCGCGGGCCTGGGTCCCGCCACCACCGTCGCCACCAACACCGCCCACATCATCCCAAGAACTTATGCACACCAACTCGCCACGGCAGACGGGAACAGACCGGGCGCCCGTCCGGCTCTGGACCGGCCGTCCGCGACGGTCAGGAAGCCGACGTGCGGGCGATCACGCGCGACCCTTGGGATGGTTGGGCACCGGCTCGCCCTTGCCCTGCTCGGCCCGGCGCTGCTCGAGCACCTTGTGCGCCTCGTGGGTGGGCACCTCGTCGTAGCGGTCGAACTCCATGGTGAAATAGCCCATGCCCTTGGTGAGCGACCGGAGCTCCGGCGCGTAGGTGCGCAGCTCGGCGTGCGGCGCCTGCGCGTGGATGAGCGTTCCCTTGGAGGTCGGTTCCATCCCGAGGATCTTCCCGCGCCGCGAGGTCACGTCGGCGATCACCTCGCCCAGCATCTCGTCCGGGACGACGATCTCCAGCCGCATCATCGGCTCGAGCAGCACCGGCTTGGCCGCCGCGAGCGCGTTCTTCAGCGCCATCGACCCCGCGATGCGGAAGGCCATGTCCGAGGAGTCCACGGTGTGGAACGACCCGTCCACCAGCTTCACCTTGAAGTCGACCAGCGGGAATCCGCCCAGCGGCCCTTCCTTCGCCGCGTCGCGGACGCCGTGCTCGACCGAGGGGATGAACTGCCGCGGGATGACCCCGCCCACGATGCCGTCCTCGAACTGCACTCCGGACCCGCGCGGAAGCGGCTCCAGCTCGATGTGACAGTCGCCGTACTGACCGCGCCCGCCGCTCTGCCGCTTGTACTTGCCCTGCGCCTTGGCGCGGGCCAGCACCGTCTCGTGGTACGCCGGGTGCGGCAGCTCCAGGTGCACGTCGACGTCGAACTTCCGCTTCAGCTTCTCGACGGACACCTCGATGTGCACTTGCCCCATGCCCTTGAGCAGCGTCTCGTTGGTCTCGGGATCGCGCGTCAGCTCCAGCGAGGGATCCTCCTCGAGCAGCTTGTGCAGCGCCACGCCCGCCTTCTCCTCCTGCTCGCGATCGATCTTCAGCGCGTAGGAGATGACCCGCTGCGGCTTTCCGATCAGCTCCAGGCGCATCGGAGCGTCGGCGGCGGTCAGGGTGTCGCCGACGTGCACGTCGCGCAGCTTCATCAGGCCGATGATCTCGCCCGCCGAGGCGCTGGGGATCTCCGCGGTGTGGTTCCCGTCGATGCGGTAGATGTGGGCCAGGATCTCTTCCTGGTTGGTGCGCGGGTTGTAGAGCTTCTGCCCGGTCTTCACCTGCCCGGAGAAGACGCGGCAGGCGGAAAGCCTTCCGACGAAGTGGTCCACCGTGTTCCGGAAGGCGAGAAGCGTGGGCGCCTGATCGGCGCGCGCCGACCGCACCACTTCCTTTCCGTGGCCGTCCTTTCCCTTGATCTCGCGCCGGCTGGTGGGATCCGGCAGGTAGCGCACGATGGCGCTCGCCAGATCGCGCACGCCCACGCCCGGGCGCGCCGCGCAGGCCAGCACGGGCAGGAAGCGGCGGCCCAATACCGCGTGAGCCAGCGCGTCCCGGATCTGCTCCTCGCCGGGCTCCTGCCCGTCCAGGTACTTCTCCAGGAGCACGTCGTCCGTCTCGGCCACGGCCTCCACCAACCGCGTCCGCAGCTTCTTCGCGTCCCCCAGGAGCTGCTCGGGGATGTCCTCCTCGATGTACCCGCCGAACTTGCCGTCCTGCCGCCGCGCATAGGTATGCGCGCGTAGGGAGATGAGGTCGATGATCCCGCCGAAGGAGTCGCCCAGCCCGAGGGGAAGCTGCAGCGCGATGGGCTTCGTCTTCAGCGTCTTCTCGATGTCGTCCAGGGCGCGCAGGAAGCTGGCACGGTCTTTGTCGAGCTTGTTCACGCAAGCGATGAGCGGTAGCGAACGCTCGAGCGCCATCTCCCAGTGCGCTTCCGTCTGGTGCTTCACTCCGCTCACCGCGGAGACCAGCAGGAGTCCGCCCTCCACCACGGCGAGGGAACGGTCGGTATCGGTGAGGAAGTCGGAGAAGCCGGCGGTGTCGAGCAGGTTGAGCATCACCCCTTCGTGCTCGGCGAAAGTGACGTGCGTCGCCACCGTGAAGTTCCGCTTGGCCTCCTCGGGCTCCGCGTCGAGGTGGCTGGTCGACCCGTCCTTGCTGGCCCTCGCGGGAGCGTCGTGCCGGAGCAAGGCTTCCGTGAGGGCCGTTTTTCCAGCGCCGTCGTGCGCGATGATCGCGACGTTGCGAATCTGCTTCGGATCGAGCATGGGAGTCTCCGGGTAGGCTCTACGCGAGATCCATCCCACAACGTCCTCTCTCTGAAAAGCACACCGCCGCCCCCCGGCGGCGACTGGCACCGGGACACCCCATGAGACCTGTTCGAGTCGCGGCGCTCGCGCTGGCGTGCGCTTCCTCGGTCGGGGCGCAGGAGCGCTCCTCCACCTCCGGAATCCCCCAGCCGGTCCAGAGCTTCGCGCTCACCGACGATGCGACTGCCCTGGCCGGCAACCCCGCCGGGCTCGGGTTCAGCCGGGGCCTTTTGCTGGAGTACGCCGGGCAGCGCGGGTTCGATCAGGGGATGCGGCGGGCGGATGGCGCGTATCTGTCACTGGGCGGATGGGGCGGCGCGCTGGGCGTCTCGCTCGAATGGTTGCACGCGGGCTCGGAATGCACGCCGGCCACGCCCTGCTCGCGCCGGTTCAGTCTCGGCGGCGCAGTGGGCGGTGGGCGCCTGGCGATCGGAGCGGCCCACCACGGGTTCTCGAGCAGCGAGAGCGCCGATCTGGATCGGCTCGGCTCATGGGACCTCGGCGCATTGGCGCGGCCGCTGCGCTGGCTCTCCCTCGGCTACACCGCTCTCGACGTGAACGGTCCCCGGCTGGGCCCCGTCCAGCTTCCGCGACGGCACGTGGCGGCGGTCGCGATCCGGCCGTTGCGCGAGCAGGTTACGCTGGCGGCGGACGCCATCTTCCGCTCGTGCACGGACGACGGCCGTGCCTGCGGCGCCGAGCATCCCGATTGGGCGTTCACCGCCGAGGCACGCCTGGTGCAAGGACTTCAGATTTTGGGCCAGGTCGGGCTCGCGAATGGCGGCAATTTCTCCGGGCAGGTGGGCCTGCAAATCGATCTGGCCCGCCTCGGCGCGCGCACGGCGGCGAGCTTTCCGGGAGGGGGCGCGACCGGCTCCCAGCTCACCGCGCTCCGCCTCTCGTCGGTGCCGGTCCCCGGACTGCACATCCCGCGCGGCCGCGCCGTCGAGCTGGACCTGGACCGCGCGCTGCGCCGGCAGGGCTCCGGGGTGATCGGCATCCTGCTCGGCGAGACCCACCGGGACCCGCTCGCCCTCACCATCGAGGAGCTCCACCGCCTTGCTCGCGACCCCGACGTGAGGGCGGTCGTCCTACGGTCGGGCAACCTCTCGCTCGGCGCGGGCCGCAGCGAGGAACTCCGGAGCGGAATCGAGGAGTTGCGCGCCGCCGGGAAGAAGGTCGCCTTTTACTTGGAATCGGCCGGAGACCTCGACTATAGTGTCGCTTCTGCGGCCGACAGGGTCTACGCGGCCCCGCAGGCGGTCCTGGCGGTCAACGGTTTCTCCGCGACGGCGCTGTTCGCCGGCGCGGGCCTCGACAAGCTCGGTGTGAAAGCGGAGTTCGTCCGCGTCGGCGCCTACAAGACGGCGCCGGATGTCTTCACCCGCAGGGACATGTCGAGCGAGCAGCGTGAGGTGGTGAACGCTCTTCTGGACGACGTCTTCGGCCGCTACGTGCGGCGCGTCACCCAGGCGCGGCACCTCGACGAGGAGAAGTTCCGGCGCCTCCTGGATCGCGGGCTCCAGACGCCCCAGGAAGCGCAGGCGCAAGGGCTGGTCGACCGGCTCGTGTATCCGGACCAGCTCGAGGAGGAGGTTGGGACGCTGATCGGCGGGCACGTCGCGCTCGAGAAGGTGGGGACGGAGCCTCCGTCCGTGCGGAGCCTCCGCTGGACGCCGCCGCCGACGGTGGCCGTGGTGCGGGTGGAGGGAAACATCGCGCGCGGCGAGGGCGGATCGGATCCGCTCGGGTTCGTGGAGGTGGCGGGATCGGAGTCGATCGCGCGGCGGATCCACCGCCTCGCGGACGACCCCTCGGTGAAGGCGATCGTGGTGCGGGTCGACTCGCCGGGCGGAGACGGGAGCGCCTCGGATCTGATCTGGCGGGAGCTAACCCGGGCCCGGAAGGAGAAAGGCAAGCCGGTGGTGGCGAGCATGGGCGACGTGGCCGCATCGGGCGGCTACTACGTCGCGGTGGCGGCGGACGAGATCTACGCCGAGCCCTCGACGGTGACCGGTTCGATCGGCGTGTTCGCAGGGAAGTTCGACCTGGAAGAGCTGTACCGGGAGCTGGGACTGAAGCTGACGACCGTGAAGCGCGGCAAGAGCGCGGACCTGTTCTCCACCGCGCGTGCCCTGACCGACGAAGAGCGCCGCACCCTGCAGGAGTGGGTGGATGCGTTCTACGGCCAGTTCCTCGACCGCGTCGCCGAAGGGCGGCGGCTGCCGCGCGAGCGCGTCGACGAGCTCGGCCGCGGCCGCGTGTGGAGCGGGAACCAGGCGCTGGAACGTGGCCTGGTGGACAAGATCGGCGGGCTGCGCGAGGCGATCGCGGCGGCCAAGTCCCGGGCCGGCATCGCGCAGGACGAGCCCGTGCTGCTCGACGACGAGGGAAAGCGCGAGGTCAGCTTCCTCCCCGCCCTGCAGGTCCTCCCCGGTTCGTTCCGGCCCCTGTCCGCACGCGTGTTGCGCGCCCTTTCGCTTCTGGGCGAGCCGGGCACGCTCCGCGCGATCCTGCCGTTCGATCTCGAGGTGAACTGAGTGCCTGCACAGGTCCTGATCGTCGAGGACGAGGAGAGCGCCTCGCGGCTCATCGCCTCCATCTGCTCGGAGCTGGGCTTGCGCGCGCAGGCGACGCGGTCCGGCGCGCAGGCCAAAGCCCTGCTCACCCAGGCGGCGCAGGCAAATCAGCCTTTCTCCGCGATGGTGCTCGACCTGGTGCTGGCCGAGCTGGACGGATTCCAGGTCGGCCAGTTCGCGCGCGGACAGCCGTGGGGAGCGCAGCTGCCGCTCATCGTGGTGAGCGGCGTCTACAAGCAGCCGAACGCGGAGCTGATGGCGCGGCTCAAGCCGCACGCCTATTTCGCCAAGCCGTTCGCCATCTCGCACCTGCGCGACGCGCTGGTGAAAGCCTGCAACGTGCAAGGCGTCGCCACCGCGACGGAAGGCGACCTCGCCCAGAAGTCCGCGGCCGGTCTGTTCATCGAGCTGCTGCGCCAGAAGGCGAGCTCACTGCTCACCCTCACCCAGGACACGACCGTCCGGCTGATCCATTTCGAGAAGGGTCAGGTCCGCTTCGCCCAGAGCAGCGTCAAGAGCGAGCTCGCCGGCGCGGCGCAGGTCGCGTCGGGATCGATCAAGCAGGCATCCTTCGACCGCGCGATCGCCTTCGCCAAGCAGAACAAGGTGGCCTTGCACGAGGCGCTGGCGTACTCGCGCGTGCTCACGCCGGAGCAGCTCAAGCAGGCGCTCCGGCAGCAGACGGTGGACGCCTCGGTGAACGGGCTTTCCTGGACGCGCGGGACCTGGCGCGTCGACCCGCAGTCGTCCGAGCAGCTCGCCGCCGTCCCCGAGGCGCGCGTCAGCCCGGTCGCGCTGGTGCTCGAGGCGGCCAAGCGCTTCGGGGCACACGCCACGGCGCGCGACTGGCTGGAGCAGCGCGCCCAGCAGCACATGAGCCGCTCGCCCGAGTTGGAGCGCGAGCTGTTCGCGGTGAAGACGTCGTGGCCGGCTGAAGGCGTGACGTCGCTGGCCACCAACCAGCGTTCCGTCGGCGAGGCGCTGTCGCGCGTGAAGCCGGCCGAGCTGCCGCTGCTCATGTGGCTGTGCCAGAGCGGGCTCGTCGCGCTGTCGGGCGGGGCCAAGGCCGCCGCGCAGGCCGCCAAGGCAGCTCCTCCCAGCCCGGAGGACGAGGACAAGGGCAGGACGTTCACGGCTGACGAGGACTGGTCGCGGCGGGTGATGTTTGCCGAGCGGGATCGGCTGCGCGACGCGAATCATTACGACGTCCTGGGCGTCCAACCGTCTGCAACTCCCGAGGAGATCAGGGCCGCCTACATCGCGGCGGCCAAGCGGTTCCACTCGGACGCCTTTTCCGGCCAGGAGCTGGGGTCGGCGCGCAGGGTGGCCGAGGAGTTGTTCTCGCGGGTCAGCGAGGCGAATACCGTGCTCGCGAATCCGTCGAGCCGGGCGAACTACGACGTGTTCGTCGATCGCAAGGCCAAGGGCCTGCCGACCGACGTCGGCGCCATCCTCCGGGCGGAGGGCATCTTCCAGAAAGGCGAGACGCTCTTCAAGGCCGGCAAGTTCGAGGACGCGGAGGCGGTGTTTCGCGAGGCGATCGCCTTGAACCACGCCGAGGCGGAGTTCCACGCGTACCTGGGGATGTCCATCTACCGGGGACGGGGCAAGGCGCAGGAGGCGCTGGCGCTGGTCGGCAAGGCCCTGGAGATGGATCCGCGGCTGCGGAGCGCGACCGTCTTCGCCGCCCAGCTGCACGAGGCGCTGGGGGACGCGGAGAAGGCGAAGACGCTCCTGCGCAAGGCCATCGCCAAGGATTCGGAGTTCGACGCGGCGAGGAGCGAGCTGTCGCGGCTGAAGCGCGGCCCCGCCGAGCAGAAGAAGGGTTTCCTCGATCGTTTGCTCAAGAAGTGAGTCCGCGGCCCGAAGACGAGCCGCGCAAGGTGGAGTGACAAGATGAATGGTGAAGGACAAAGACCCCCCAACAACGAGCCCCAGGCCCAGGCGCACGACGCGCCCGAGCCGGGCAATGCCCGGTACCCGCAGCACGCGCCCAACGGACAGCAGCAGCAGCAGCAGCAGCAAGCGGGTGAAGGCGGCAGCCGTCGCCGCTTCCGCCGGCAGCGGCGCGGCGGGCGCGGGCGCGGGCGGAGCAAGGGGCACCAGCAGAACGTGCCTGCTCCGCTGGACGCGCAAGGGCGGATCCTCGACGTGGAGAACGAGCTAGCGGCGGACGACGGCGCCGGCCCCGACGTGGTGCCGCAGCCGGGGGACCCGCAGGCGCTGGCCGGAGCGGGCGAGCCGCAGGGGTCGCAGACCGGCGCGGACATCGCCGGCGGCCCGTCGGCGCCTCCCGCGGCCGACGCCCAGCCGGGGCAGGCCCAGCCGCAGGGGGGTCTGCAGCCGCGCCCGCAGCAACAGGCCCAGCACCGGTCGCAGCAGCAGCAGAGGCCACAGCCCCGGCAGGAGCCGGCCGTCGCGATCGAGGGTGTGCTGGACGTCGACCACCGCGGCAACGGACGGCTGCGCAGCGCGAAGCTGAACTTCCTGCCCCAGGTGGACGACCCGGACGTGCCGCGCCACATGATCGAGCGCGACCGCCTGCGGGAGGGCTCGCTCATCACCGGCCAGGCCGTGCGGCGCAACGGGCGGCTGCAGCTCATCCGCACCGAGACCGTCGAGGGCCTTTCGCCGCAGCAGGCCGCGGCGCGCACCCTCTTCCAGAACCTGACGGTCATCGACCCGGACGACCGGCTGATCATGGAGACCACGCCCAAGGAGACGCTGACGCGGGTCATCGACATCGTCTCGCCCATCGGCCTCGGCCAGCGCATGCTGATCGTCTCGCCTCCCAAGGCGGGCAAGACGATCATGCTGCAGAAGATGTGCCTCGCCATCTCGGCCAACCGGCCCGAGGTGATCCAGTTCGTGCTGCTCGTCGACGAGCGCCCCGAGGAAGTCACCGACTTCCGCCGCACGGTGAAGGCGGAGGTGTTCGCCTCGTCCGCCGACCGGCCCACCGAGGAGCACCTGCACGTCGCGGAGATGGTGCTGGAGCGCGCCAAGCGGCTGGTCGAGGGCGGCAAGGACGTGGTCATCCTGCTCGACTCGATCACGCGGCTGTCGCGCGCCTACAACAAGGAGGTCGAGTCCAGCGGCCGCACGCTGTCGGGCGGCGTGGACTCGCGCGCGCTCGAGCGCCCCAAGCGGCTCTTCGGCGCTGCCCGCAACGCGGAGGAAGGCGGCTCGTTGACCATCCTCGCCACCGCGCTGGTCGACACCGGCTCGCGCATGGACGAGGTGATCTTCGAGGAGTTCAAGGGCACCGGCAACGCGGAGATCAACCTCGACCGCCAGCTGGCCGAGAAGCGGATCTGGCCGGCGATCAACATCCAGACCTCCGGCACCCGCAAGGAGGAGAAGCTCTTCTCGCAGCACGAATACGAGAAGGTGAAGAAGCTCCGCGGCGCGCTGTTCGCCTTGAAGCCCGTCGAGGCGATGGAGCGTCTGCTCAAGTCCGTGTCGGAGTTCAAGTCCAACGCGGAATTCCTGGACGCGATCTAGCCGGAACGGCGTTTCGGCGGACCAGAATTTGGACCCGCGAGTTGGGCCGTGCTGTCATGGAGCTCCGTCCAGGAGCCGCCCATGCGCATGCGCCGAACCGCTCTCGTCCTCGCCGCCGCCTCATCCCTCCTCGCCTGCACAGGGCTCAACAAGTTCCAGGCGGGTCGACGGATCGAGGCCGAG
>VBKO01000538.1 GCA_005888115.1 Deltaproteobacteria bacterium | reverse complement strand
CGTCGGCTACCGCGTAGAGCCCGAGCGCCTCGTCGACCAGGTAGGCATCCTCGTTGTGGGGGCGCTTCTTGCCGACGTCGGTGCGCGCCCAGCTCCGGATGACCGGCATGGCGCGCGGACCTTAGCATGACGGAGATCACACACGGCCTCGAATGTGCGCGCGGCGCTAGACGTCCGGCTTCGGCGCAAGTAAGGTGCGCCGCCCATGAGCACCAAGACCGCTGTGATTGGCGCCGCGCTGGTCTTCTCGGCCGCGGCTTCCCCCGCCTTCGCACAGAGGACCACTCCCGGAGGGCACTACAGCCTGCTGAGCGGCACCACGGTGCCGGGCGGCACGGACGTGGTGAGCGGCGAGTTCGGCTGGCCGAGCGCGAGCTTCGGATTCACCCACGGCACGGGGCCTACGAGCGACGCGGGCTTCAGGTTCGATCTCCTCTACGGATTCGAGAACACCAAGAACAGCCAGTTCGGCGTCGGGTTCCGCGTGCCACTCCGGGTCATGATCCACCGGCGCGACCGCATCAGCGTGCTCGCGCACGTCGACCCCGGCATCAAGATCTACACGACCACGCCCGCCCTCTTCGGCTTCCAGTGGCCCATCGGGCTCACGGTGGGTTACACCGCGACGCCGGAGGTCAACGTGGCGTTCGGCTTCGAGCTGCCGATGACTCTCGAGGTGACCGGTCCCGGGCTGTCACCGGTGCAGATGTTCCTGGGACCGATGTTCGGACCCGCCCTCGAATACCACGTGGACCGGCAGCTGACCGTCGGGTTCAACACGCGGTTCGGCCCCATCTTCAGCACGAAGGGTGGCGGAGGCGAGTTCGGCTTCGTCACCCAGATGCTCCTGGCGTACCGGCTGTAGCCATGCTGGCGCTGCTCCTGGCCCTGCTCGCCGCCGCGCCCGCGGAGCGGTGGAGCCTCTACGGCGGAGAAACGCTGCCCGCGGGGCAGGATGCGTTCGACGGCGAGGTGGGCTGGCCGTCGACGAGCCTGGGTTGGACGCACGGGCTCACCGACACCACAGACGCGGGAGTGCGCTTCGACGTGCTCTACGCATTCGAGAGCACGACCGACTCGCACTTCGGGCTCGGGCTCCGCGTGCCATTGCGCGGCATCGCCGTGCGCACCGGCCGCGTCTCGCTCCTCGTGCGCGGGGATCCCGGCTTCAAGGTGTACCCGGGGAACGGGACCCCGTGGGGAATCGGCCTGCCGCTCACCGGCGCGCTGGGCATCGCGGTCAATCCGGAGGTGCGCATCGCGTTGGGCCTCCACGTGCCGATCACCGCGTTCTTCGCGCCCAGCGCGCAGCTCGTCCTCGGCACGCTGTTCGGGTTCGGCCTGGACTGGTTCCTCGACCCGCGGTTGCTGGTGGGCCTCGACGCGCACGTGGGACCGGTCTTCAGCACGGACTGGAATGGCAGCCGCCTCGGCTTCGTGACGCAGATCGGCATCGGCTACCGCATGTAGAGGCCGGCGGCCGGATCACATCTGCGCCTTGCAGCCTACCCGGAGTGGCTGCCAGCGTCGGTCGTGTGGCAGGTCCCGCTCCCTCGCCGTCGCGCATCCTGCTCGTCGACGATTCGCTCTTCACGCGGACCCTGCTGGCCGCCGAGCTGCGCGACATGGGGTTCCTGGTCGACGCCGCGGGATCGCTTCCGGAGGCGCACGCGGCGGTGGCCGCGCACGCGCCGGACATCGCCATCATCGACGTGTTCCTCGAGGACGGCCCCTCCGGCCTGGAGGTGGCACGCGCACTCCGATCCGACCCGCAGACCGCGCTGACCTTCATCATCGCGGTGTCCGGGCATTACGCCCCCGACTCGCTGCGACTGGCGCACGAAGCCGGCTGCGACCGGTTTCTGGTCAAGCCCTGCCCGGTCGACGTGTTGGCGGAGACGATCGAGCACTTTCTCGGTAGTTGCCGGCAGTCGGCTGCAGCTTCCTGACCGGGGCTGCTCAAGTGTAGGCAGGCCGCGCCGATTGTAGGTGGCATGAGAACGGCGCAAATCCCCAGGACCGATGATGCAATGCCCCACGTGTGCCCGAAGTGCTGGCACCCGATCCGCTGGACCCCTTGGCGCCCCTACCCTCCTCGCTGGACCGGGGCGCCCAGCCGCGGGGAGCGGACGGTCAGCGCAAGTCCGGCCGGAGGAAGGCGTCGAGCCGCACGCGGAACTCGTCCGTGCCGCCGACGAACCGCACGCCGACGCCGGCGGGCCTCCCCGAGGCGCCGGTCTCGTGGCGGACGCTCTGCACCGTGACGAGCAGCGGCGGCTCTCCATCGGGGAGCTGGATGAGCACGGGGAACACCGCGGCAAAGGCCGGCATCTTCTCCATCTCGATGAACATCCCCGCCGGGCTGATGTCGCGGATGCGCGTCTCGACCGTCCCCTTCGGGGTGGTGATCACCGCCGTCAGCTCGACCGGTGTTCTCTGGAACGCGCGGAGATTCGGCGCCCCGGTGCTCTGAGCGAGTTGCAGCACCTTGCGGATACGAACCAGGCCATCGTCGGCGAGCGCGGAGAACTCGACGCCGAACCCCGGGCGCTGCTCGCCGCGCTCGGCCGTGCGGACCACTCCGCTCGCATTCACGGGGTGCGCGGCGTCGGGCAGGTAGAGGCTCAGCGTCACCCCGGTACCGATGTCCGGCGGCGTGGTGCTGATCACGTACGTGCCGTCCTCGGTGACCTCGTCGGCGGTCGTCTGCACGACCCGCTCGCCCTCCGCGAACCGGACCGGAAACACCAGCTTCATGCCTCACCCCGCATCCGTCGAGACATCGCACGTCCCGGGGGCGCGGGCAAAGCTCTTGCCGGCACCGCAAAGTTGCCGGGATGCGCGGGCATGCGATACGGCAGTGATGCGCCGCGGAGGGTTTCTCACGGCGACCTGAGCGGCGTCACCGGATTCATGGGACTAGACTTCGGCAAGTTGCGCTAGCCAGCATGTTGCGGAGCAGTGCGAGCGCGTCGTCGCGCTCCTGTTCGCGTGCGCGACGTCACCCTGGAGATGGCGGATCGTAGCAAGAAGGCGAGGGATGCAGATTGACGAGAACACGCCGTAGCCGTGGTTGTCATCTCCGAGCTCCTTGTGGCGTTCCATGACCACTTCCAGCTCTTGCAACTCGGCCTCGTTCATCGGTCCTTCCTCGATGCCGGCCATCGCTTCCCCTCTCACGCGCGTACGGCGCCAGCTG
>VBKO01000308.1 GCA_005888115.1 Deltaproteobacteria bacterium | reverse complement strand
GAAGAAGCAGCTCGCCGCGGCTTGCGCCCTGCACCCCATCGCGCTGGTCATGGACGGGGCCGATCGCGCCGACGGCGCCTTGCGCTCGCTGCTCCTGGCGCTCGCGTCCGAACCGGCCTGGAAGCAGAGGGGGCTCCTGGTGGTCGCCGCGGCCTCGGAGCAGCTGGAGCACTCGCTGGAGCGGATCGAGCTGCGTCCCCTCCCGACCGCGCTCCGGAAAGCCAAGATCGTCGAGGCGCTGGGCCCCCGCAGCCCCTGGGCGGAGGGGCTCGCGGACCTGCTCGTTCGCGAGACCTCGGGGCTTCCCGGTGAGCTCGAGGAGTCGTTGCGCGACCTCGTCGCCCGCGGTCTTCTCGAGCGCCGCGGCGGCCGATGGGAGCTGGACGTGCCGCGGGCGGGCGCGGAGTTCAGCGGCTGCGTGCCGCGCCCCTCGCTGCGCGCCGCGCGCGCGGCGATCGCGCAGCTGCCCGACTCGCAGCGCTCTTCCGTCGGGTTCGCGGCGGTCTTGTGGCCGGAGCTCGGTACGCGCGCGCTCGCAGGATACGAGGAGACGCTCGTCGCCGACGGGCTGGTGGTGGTGGAGAAGCTCGGCTTGCGCGTATCGCAGCTCGCGCTCGTGCGGGCGGCGGAACGTGCGCTGTCCACCGGCCTGCGCAGGCGTGCCCACCTGCGCGCCGCGGAGCTGGCCCAGGAGCCGGCCGCGCGCGCGCGGCACCTGTTCCGGGCCCATGCCCGGGGCAGCGTGCGTGCAGCGCTCGCCGCGGCACGCGAGCGGCTCCGCGCCGGCGCGCCCGTGGAGGCGGCGCTGCTCTACCAGATCGCGTGCGCCGGCCTGCGGCACCCGTTCGCCAGCCAGCGCGCCGCGGTGCTCTGGGAACGCGCGGGCGACTGCCTCGCGCTGGCCGGGCAGCCCGTCGCCGCGCGACGCCAGTATGTGCACGCGCTCGCTCGTGGCGGCGCCCCCGGACGCATCTGGCAGAAGGTCGCGAAGGCCCGCTGGCAGGAGGGCCGGTTCGAGCTGGTGCTCGAGGCCCTCGGCCGCGCACGGGCGATGGGCGCCGATCCGCTCGCCGTCGCAACGGTGGAAGCGCGCGCCGAGGCGATGCGCGGCGACTACGCTCGCGCGCAGGACCTGGCCACGGCGGCGCTGTCCGTCGCGCGTGTGCGCGGCGACGCCGAGGCGGGCACGCGGCTGCACCACCTGCTCGGCACCTGCGCGTGGCACCGGGGCGATGGACGCCGCGCCCTGGTCTTCGAGCGGGCGGCCGTGCTGATCGCCCGGCGCGCCGGCGACCGCCGTGCCGACTCGAGCTCTACCGTTCGCTGGGCGACGAGCGCCAGGAGGCGATCGCCTGGAACAACCTCGGCGCGGCCCGCTATCTGGCGGGCGAGTGGGACGGCGCGCTCGAGGCCTGGGTGAAGCTGAGGGAGAAGAGCCAGACGCTCGAGGAGCAGTTGCACATCCTCAACAACCTCGGGTCCCTCTACCGCGAGCGCGGCGATTTTCCCAGGGCAAAGGACTTGCTCCAGCAGGCGCTGGCGAAGATCCAGCAGGCGGGGGGGTACGCCCGCATCGAAGCGATCGTGCGCGGCAACCTCGGCGAGGTCGCCGCGCGCGAGGGCGATCTGGCGAGGGCCGGAGCGCTGTACCGCGAGACGCTGGAGATCGCGGAGCGGACCGGTGCGCGCGACGAGATGGCGGAGACAGAACGGCGGCTGGCCGAGCTGGATCTCCTCCAGCTCGATCCGGCGGCGGCGGACGCGCGGGCTGCCACGGCGCTGGCGCTCGCCGGCGAATCGAGCAACCTGGTCGAGCAAGGCAACCTCTGGCGCGTGCGCGCGCTGGCGGCGCGCGCCCAGGGCGACGGAGCGGCCGCGGCCGCCGCGGTGACGAAGGCGCGCGAGCTTCTGCAAGGCGCGAGCGCACTGCTCGAGCTGGCGCGCACCGACTGCGTGGCGTGCGCGCTGGCGCTGGATCGAAGCGACCCCATGCAGGCCGCCACGGCCCTGCACCGGGCCCGCGCCGCGTTCGAGAAGCTGGGAGCGGCGCCGGACCTGCGCGAGGTCGAGCGGCTGCAGAAGGACGTCGAGGCGCTCGAGCGCAGGTCGCTCTCGCAGGTGGACGCGCTCACCCAGGCAGCCCAGCGGCTCGCCGTGCGAAACGGCTCCGCGGCCTTGCTCGAGGACGTGCTCGACGAAGCGTTGTTCCTCACCGGCGCGGAGCGCGGCTTCATCCTCCTCACCGAGGAAGGGAGCGCGCCGCGGGTGGCCGCGGTGCGGGGAGCCGACGCCAGCGCGACCCTGCGCATCTCGCGCACCGTGGCGGACCGGGTGCTGCGCAGCGGCGAGGTGCTCGCGGTCGCGGACATCGTCGGGCGCGAGGAGCTGAGCACGCGCAGGAGCATCCTCGATCTCGGGTTGCGCTCGGTGCTCTGTGCACCGATCCGGTTCGGCGGGCGTCAGCTGGGCATCCTCTACGTCGACTCGCGCCGGGTCGGATCGCTGCTCTCCGAAAGGGACCTCGGCCTCTTGAGCGCGTTCGCGGCGCTGGCCGGATCGGCGCTGGAGAATGCCCGCCTGATCGACGAGCTGCGCCGGAAGAACGAGCTGCTCGCCCAGATGGCGCACCAGGCGGGCGCGGTGAAGCTCGCCCTCGCGAGGGTCGACGTGTCGCAAGTCGCCGGCGCTGCCCTCGCCGGCGTCAAGCCACTGGCGGCGGCGAAGTCCGTCGAGATCGCGCTGGCGGTGGACGACGGGCTCCCGCCGGTCCTCGGCGACTTCGACCGCCTGGTGCAGGTGGTCACGAAAGTGGTCGCCAACGCGATCCACTGCTCGGCAAACGGCGCGCGCCTCTCGGTCCAGCTGACGCGTGGCGATCCGCTGTTCACGGGAAGGTTGGGGCCCCGGGTCGAGGTGGAGGGTTCGCCGCTTCTGGGCGAGGCGGAGCCCCAGCCGTGGCCGAGCGTGCAGATCGCGGTGGCGGACCATGCCGGCGAGCTCCGCGTGGAGAGCAAACCTGGCCAGGGCACCACCTTCACCGTCCTGCTCCCGGGAGCGCCTTGAACACTCGCGAGGTAGGTCAATGACTGAATCTGTCGTGGCCAGAAGAGGCATCGTCAGCCCGCTCGTCGCGCTGCTCGCGCTGGCGGCTTCCCCGGCTGGCGCGGTGTCCCGCGTGACGCAGGTCATCGACGGCCTGCCGCAGGTGATCGTGCCACAGCAGATCATCGTGAGCTGCGATCCGGGGGCGCTGCCGCTGTCGTGCTCGAACGCCCTGGCTCTCGTCGGAGCAACCGTCGTCGCCACCGGGCAGGCGGTGTTCAACCTGGTGCAGCTCCCCGCCGGCGTGTCGCTCCAGGGTGCGCTGGACACGCTTCGCGCCGCTACCGGCATCGCGTCCGCCGAGCCGAACCGCATTTTGATCGGCAGCGCGACGTATCCGCAGACCTGGCACTTCCCCGCCAGCGGGGAGCCGGGCGATGACAGCCTGTTGTGCCCGAGCACCCCCGACTCCACCATGCGGTGCGGCGGCGCCTCCGGCCCGATCGTGGCGGTGCTCGACAGCGGCGTCGCGTACGAGGACTACCTGGATGCGTCTGGCGCGTACGCCCGGGCACCGGTCTTCGACGCGACGCAGTTCGCCTCCGGCTTTGATTTCGTGAACGACGACGCGCATCCCGACGACGACAACGGCCACGGCACGGCCATGGCGAGCATCATCGTCGGCGAGGGAAGCTTCTCCTCGGCGGGCATCCCTTACGTGGGCGCGGCGGCCGGCGCCACCATCCTCCCCATCAAGGTGCTCGATTCGAGCAACCGGGGAACCGAGTTCTGGCTGGCGGAAGGCATCCGTTACGCGATTGCCGCCGGCGCCCAGGTCATCAATCTCTCGCTCGACTTCGCGCGCAACTACGCGCCGGGCGCGACCTTGACCGATGCCATCGCACGCGCGCGAGCGCAGAACGTCGTCATCGTCGCCGCGAGCGGCAACACGGGCGGCCGCATGGTGCTCCATCCGGCGGCGTTCCCGGACGTCATCTCGGTCGGCGCGTTCACGCTCGACGCGGTGAAGGGCTATGCAGTCACGTATTACTCGACCGGTGGGGAGGCCCTCGACCTGGTCGGTCCGGGAGGCGATCCCCAGCAGGACGTCAACCAGGACGGCCTCTTCGACGGGGCGCTGGGCCAGTCGTTTCCGCCGGGATCGCCGACGGACATCAGCTGGTGGGTGTTTGCCGGGACCTCGCCCGCGACCGCGCACGTGAGCGCGGCGGCGGCTGCGCTGATCGGGAACGGGGTCTCGCCGGACTCGGTGCGGCCGTTGCTGCAAGCCACCGCCTCCGACTTCGGCAAGAAGGGTTGGGACCGCCTGACCGGCTCAGGCCGCGTGCAGGCGTCCGATGCGGTCGCGCAGGCGAGCACCTTCGTTGCGCCCGTGCCGCTCTACGCCGATGCCGTCGCCGCGCTGCGAAGCGACGGCAGGGCCGCGGGCGCGGTGATGATCGCCGACGCCAGCGGCGCTCCAGTGAGCGGCGCCGACGTCCATGTGCGCTGGCGCGGAGCTGCTCCGGGATCGCAGAAGGCGACGACGGACGCCTCGGGGATCGCGCGCTTCGTGTCGCCCTGGCCGGACTCGTCGCGCAAGATCTTCCTCATCGAGGTGCCTCGGGTCATCTTCATGGGCGCTGCTCAGCGGCCGCGCGCCTTCGCGCGCTCGGGCAGCGGGCTCGGGACGCCGGTCCTCGGCGTGAGCCTCGGCTTCGGAAGCACGACCAACTCCCCTGCCGGCCTGGACATCTGGGGTTACGGATACTCGGGAGGAGTGGGGATCTCCTCGGGGACTACCGGCTCGGGGATCTCCTCCGGGACCACCGGATCCGATACGGACTCGAATTCGGGGAACACCTACCCGATGACGACCGGAATTGCCGCTTGCCCGCTCACATTCCCGCTCTACTCCTACGGGTTCCTGTCCTTCTCGGCCTCGCGCGCCTTCTTCTCGGGGGCCTCGCTCGCGAGCGGCTACAGCGTCCGCTCGCTCGACCCTTCGTGGGTGGTCACTCCCGGCGCCGCGGCGCTCGACTCGCGGGAGCTGTCCAGGATCTGCGGTGTGAGCATCTCGCTCAGCACTTCACTGTCGTCCGGCTACTTCACCTCGGGCACGCTGTACGTCGCGGGCTCGGGGTCGCCGCCTCCCAATTTCGGCGCCGGCTACAACGCGCGGTTCTGGGCAGACGTCATGAACGCCGAGGGCTCCACCGCGCCCTGAAGCCCCGCGGCGTCAGCGAGACGGATTCGCGAAGCGCTACGACGGCGAATCCGTCGCGCCGCCGGCGAATCCGTACTTCTTCAGGCGATCGATGAGCGAACCGCGGCTGAGTCCCAGCCGCCGGGCGGCTTCGGATTGGTTTCCCGAGACCGCGGCGAGGGTCCGCGCGATCACGCTTCGCTCGAGCGCGTCGATCTGCTCGCGCAAGCTGAGCGTGCCGTCGAGCAGCGTCTCGGCGTCGGATTCCGTCGCCCGGAACGCGGTGCCGGTGAGCGCCTGCACACCGATCTCGCCGCCGCCGCCCAGCGCCACCATGCGGGCGACCGCGTTCTCGAGCTGCCGTACGTTGCCCGGCCAGTCGGCGCGCTGCAGCGCATCGACCAGCTCGGGAGCAAGGCGCACCCCGTCCATCCCGAACCGCTCGGCATAGTGGCGCACGAACTGCCCGGCCAGCGCTGGAATGTCCTCGCGGTGCTCGTGCAGCGGAGGAACCAGAAGCTCCACCACCGCGAGACGGTAATAGAGGTCCTCGCGAAAACGGCGCGCGCGAGCCTCCGCGGCGAGGTCGCGGTTGGTGCAGGCGACCACGCGCACGTCGACCCTCTCCACGCGGCCCGCGCCGACGGGCTGGATCTCTCCTTCTTGCAGCGCCCGGAGCAGCTTGGCTTGCACCGGCAAGGGCAGCTCGCCGACCTCGTCGAGCACCAGCGTGCCGCCGTCCGCCTCCGCGAAGAATCCGCGGCGCGCCTGCGTCGCTCCGGTGAAGGCGCCGCGGGCGTGGCCGAACAGCTCCGCCTCGGCGAGATCGCCGGGGATGGCCGCGCAGTTGAAGCGCACCAGCGGACCGGCCGCGCGGCGGCTCTCCGCGTGGATGAGCGAGGCGATCAGCTCCTTGCCGGTCCCCGTCTCGCCGCGCACCAGCACGGTGATGTCCTTCGGCCCGACACGGGCGACCGCGTCGAGCAGCCGCCGCATCGGCGCGGAGTCGCCAACGATGGTGCGCCCGAGCGCGCGCTCGGCCGTGAGCCGGCGGTTCTGCACGCGCAGCGCCCGCGCCTCGAGGGCGCGATCGATGACCAGCGAGATCTCGTCGATGTCGAACGGCTTGGTGACGTACTCGTACGCGCCGCTCTTCATCGCGCGCACCGCCACCTTCTCCGAGCCGTGCGCGGTGAGCATGACCACGGGCAGCGATTCGTCGCGCTCGTGGATCGCCTGGAGCAGCTGCACGCCGTCCATCTCCGGCATGGAGTAGTCGGTCACCACGCCGTCCACGCCTTCGAGCTTGGCCAGCGCCTCCTTGCCCGAACGCGCCAGCACCGCTTCCAGGCCGCGGGACTTGAGGAGCTGGCTCAACGTGAAGAGCAGCGCCGGCTCGTCGTCAACCAGCAGCAGCCGCGCCATCGTCACTCCTGTGTGCGTACCTCAGAGGGAGGGTTCCGGTCGCCGTGGTCCCCTGACCGGGCTCGCTGGCATAGACGAGCGAGCCGCCGTGCTGGGCGAACGCCGCGCGTGCGACCACGACGCCCAGCCCGGTGCCCTCGTCGCGGGTGGTGAAGAAGGGCGTGCCGAGGCGCTCCAGCACCTCCGGGGGCATGCCGCGCCCGGAGTCGCGCACGGCGATCCTGGCCGCCCGCTCGCTCTCGTGGATCTCGACCTCGACGCGCCCGCCTTCGGGCGTCGCCTCGACGGCGTTGCCGACCAGGTTGAACAGCGCGTCCTTCAGGCGCCGGGGGTCGGCCTCGATGGTCGCGTCGCCGCGGCGGCGGAGGACGACCCCGGCGCTCGCGGCGCGAGCATCCATCGCCGAGATCACCTCGTCGGCCAGCGTGCCGAGCGCCACCGATTGCGGCTGGAGCGCCTCGAGAGGCCGGGAGAAGGAGAGGTACTCCTTGAGGATGCTCTCCATGCGATCGACCTCGGCCGCCACCACGCGGAGCTGCTCGCGCGAGTCGGGGTCACACGCGGCGCGGGCCGAGAGCTGCACCAGCCCCTTGATCGCCGCGAGAGGGTTCTTCAGCTCGTGCGAGAGCTTCGCCCCGATCTGCTCCAGCTCGCGGGCCCGGGTGAGCGCCCGGATGACCATCTCCTCGCGCGCCCGGCCGAGCTGGCAGGCGCTGTCGCCGACGGTGCGAGTCAGGAGTAGCGCGTAGCGGGTATGCCAGGCACCGGCAGTGGCGAGGATGGCGAGCAGGATGATCCAGTACACCGGCTGTCCGATGTCGGGCCCGAACCACCGAGCAGGCAGGACCGCCATGGCGAGCAGGCTGCCGGCGACGAGGATCAGGATGCCTTTCGCCGTCCGCGACCAGCCGTTCTTGATGACCAGGTCCGAGAAGGGGATCAGGATGGCTGGCAGCAGCGGGCTGCGGAGCCCGCCCGTGAGGGACAGCGCCCCGAGCATGAGCAGGAACCGCGGCACCACCTCGACCGTCCGCGGGTGCGGTGGGGCGCTCCAGGCGGGAACGGGTCGGCTGCGCGACAGCCACGTGACGAACAAGGCCAGCGATGCGGCGAAGGTCGCCCCGAGCGCCACCACGCGCAGGATGGGGTAGCCGGTCAGCGCCAGGACGATGACGATGAAGAGGTCCAGGCAGATCAGCCAGGCCAGCTTGCCGCGCGCCGCGCTCATGTAAGCCGACGTCGCCCGCGCGCGATACCACCGGTCTGCCTGATCCAGCGACTGCATGGGCGATTGGTTCGCAAGAACCGCGCCGGACTCGGAGCAGGGGCCACCCATGCCCGACAGTATAGGCAACAATTCGGTAGGAAGGTCTGCCACTGTCGGAGTCCTGGACCACGAGCCACGAGGAGTGTGCAACATCCCGACAGCCTAACTCCCTGGGCGCGCGTGCGCCGCTGCCGGATCGCGGCCGCCGACCATCGAGGCGAAGGTCGTCCGCATCGATCGGCACGGGATGTGAATGGGGGCCGACTCCATGCATCGGATCGGCGGAGACGTCATCATAGCTGTGCTGCTCTTCCTCTTGCTCGTCCTGTACTCGCTGCCGTCGCTTGCCTTGCAGCCGGTACAGGCGTTCGTGGAGGGGGCGCGCCTGCGGAATCCGGACGCGCTGGAGGCGCAGGCGAACCTGTCGCAGCAGCGGGCGCAGGCGGACGCCGCGCTCGGCCGCGTGCTGCCGGGCGTCTCCGCCCGGGGGGCGTATACCCGCAACCAGTTCAGCTCGCAGATCGATCTGGCGGCGCCCGGGCAGCCTTCGCAGGTGGTGACCATCGTCCCCAGGGACCAGTGGGACGGCAGCGCGACGCTCAACGTTCCGCTCATCGATCTGGCGAACTTCCGCCGCGTCGGCGCGCAAAAGACGAGCGCGGAAGGTGCGGCGCGCCAGCTCGATTCGACGCGGCTCCAGGTCGAGGCGCAGGTCGTCCAGGACTATTACCAGGTGGTCGCGAATCTCGCGTTGGCCGCGGCCTCGCGCACGGCGCTCGAGGTCTCTCGCGAGGGCCTTCGTCTCGCCGACGCGCGCTACCGGGCAGGGGCTGCCGCCATCCTCGACGTGGATCGCGCCCGTGCGGACGTGGAGCAACAGGTCCAGCAGGTCGCCTCGGCGGAGCTGCAGCTCGCGCTGGCGGCCCGCGCGCTCGAATCCGCCTCCGAGGTCAAGCCCGACGTCTCCGCGGCGGTCCAGCTGGCGGACGACCTCCGTCCCGAGCCCGAGATGGACGTCTTCGCGCGCGGGCTCGCCGCCCTGCCGGCCGTGAGGGCCGCCGCGGCGAACACACGCGCCGCGCAGGAGCAGGCCGATGCAGAGCGGCTGGCGCTGGTGCCGTCGATCGCCGGCACGTTCAGCGAGCGGGGGACGACCGCGCCGGGATTGGCCGGGCACGACTGGTCCTACCAGGCGGCGCTCACCTTCACCTGGTCGCTCGATCTGACGAATTTCGCCAACATCCGCGGACAGGATGCGGCGGTGGAAGTGGCCCGCGCCCGCGAGCTTCGCGCCCGGCTCGCGGCGGGTGACGCCATCCACCGGCAGTGGAACACGGTAGCGGCCGGGATCGCCCGCAGCCGATCGGCGCGCGCCGGACGCGAGGCCGCCGTCCATGCGGCCGCGCAAGCGCAGGAGCGCTACCGCGCCGGCACGATCACGCAGCTCGATTTGCTCCAGGCGCAGCGCGACGCCTTCACCGCGGAGGTCAGCCGGATCCAGGCCGACGCGGATCTGGTCAACGCGCGCGCGCAGCTGCGTTTGTCGTCGGGCCAGAGCCTCCTCGCTTCAAACGGAAGGAATGCCCCATGAACAAGCTCTCCCGGATCGGCTGGCCGGTGCTCGCCCTGTCCGTCGTCTTGCCGGCCTGCAAGCGGGTCCAGGGCGCCCAGTCGGCGCCGCAACGGCCGCCCGCGCCGGTGTCCGTGGCGACCGCGCTCGAGCAGGACGTGCCCGTGTACCTCGATCAGATCGGCAAGAACGCCGCGCCGGAGGTGGTGACGATCCAGGCGCAGGTTCCGGGCCGTATCGTCAAGATCCACTTCAACGACGGCGCCACGATCAAGCGCGGCGACCTGCTCATCACCATCGACCCGCGCCCGTACCAGGCGCAGCTCCAGTCCGCGCAGGCGAGCCTCGGGCGCAACCAGGCGGAGCTCGACCTCGCGCGGGTGGAACTGCAGCGCGTCGAGCGGCTCATCCGTGACGATGCCATCTCGCGGCAGGAGTACGACTCGCGGCGCAGCGCCGTCGCGGTCGCCGAAGCCCAGGTCAGGCTGAGCGCGGCCGCGGTCGCGACCGCGAAGCTGAACCTCGAGTACTGCTTCATCCACTCGCCGATCGACGGCCGCGCCGGGCAGCGGCTCGTCGACCTGGGGAACGTCGTCACCCCCGCGGCGGGCAACGCGTTGGTCGTCATCCAGCGGCTCGACCCGATGTACGCCGACTTCACCGTCGCCGAGAACGACCTCACCGCCGTTCAACGCAGCGTGGCGGCGGGGAAGGCGAGGGTCGAGGTGCGGCTTCCGGACGACCCTGACGGCGCGCGCAGCGGGGCGCTCACCTTCCTCGACAATGCCGTGCAGGACGGGACCGGTACGGTGAAGCTCCGCGCCGCCGTGCCGAACGCGGACTGGCGTTTCTGGCCCGGACGCTTCGTGAAGGTCCGTCTCGTCCTGGGGACCCAGAAAGGCGCGGTGCTGGTCCCCGCCACCGCCACGCAAACCTCGGCGAAAGGCCCCTTCGTCTACGTGGTGAAGGGCGATTCGACCGCTGAGCTGCGCTCCGTCACCGTTGGCCAGCGCCAGGGAGACCTGGTCGCCGTCGCGGAGGGATTGAAGGGCGGCGAGCGCGTGGTGACCGCCGGCCAGCTCGCGGTGACGCCTGGGGGAAAGGTCAGGAGCCAGCCATGAACCTCTCCGAGCCGTTCATCCGCCGCCCGGTGATGACCGCGGTGCTGACGCTTTCCGCGGTCCTCTTCGGCGTCCTCTGCTACTTCCAGCTGCCGGTCAACGACCTGCCGAGCGTCGATTACCCGGTCATCCAGGTCGACGTCGCGTATCCGGGCGCCAGCCCCGAGACGATGGCGGCCAACGTGGCCACGCCGCTAGAGCGGCAGTTCTTGCAGATCAACGGGCTCGAGCTCGTGACCAGCAAGAGCACGCAGGGGTACGCGACCCTCACGCTGCAGTTCAATCTGAGCAAGAGCCTGGACGCCGCGGCGACCGACGTGCAGACGGCCATCACCCAGGCTACGGGCGGCCTCCCCGTCGATCTGCCCTCGCCGCCGACGTTCTCCAAGACCAACCCCAACGATCAGCCGATCATGTACATCGCGCTGACTAGCGACTCCGTGACCGCGGGGCGCCTCTACGACTACGCGAGCACGCAGGTCGGGCAGCGGATCAGCATCCTGCCCGGCGTCAGCCGCGTGAGCGTCTTCGGCAGCAAATCGGCCATTCGCATCAAGGCCGATCCATCGGCGATGGCGGCGCGCGGAATCTCGGTGGACGACCTCGCGTCTGCGATCAAGGCCGGCACCAGCTACACCGGGACGGGCCAGCTCGACGGCCCCAGCGGGACCACCCTGCTCTCGCCGCGGGGACAGCTCGAGGGGGCGGAGAGCTACGACTCGCTCATCGTCGGCACGCGCAATGGCGCGCCCGTCCACCTGCGCGACGTGGCCAGCGCGACCGACACCGTCCAGGACGAGCGGGTCAAGCTGTTGTTCTGGGCCCGCGGCTACGACATCCCGTCCGCGACGGCGGTGGTGGCGGTATCCCGGCAAGCCGGCGCGAACGCCGTGGAAGTCGCGAAGAGCGTCCGTGACCTGTTGCCGATGGTCAACGCCGAGCTACCGGGCTCCGTCCGGGCTACGCTCATCTACGATCGCTCGCAGACGATCGTGAACAGCGTGAAGGACGTCCGTGAGACGCTGGTCATCGCCTTCGTCCTGGTGGTGGCGGTCATCTTCCTCTTCCTGGGCCGCGTCAGCGACACGCTGATCCCGGCCGTCGCCCTGCCGCTCTCGCTGCTGCTCACCTTCATCGCGATGAAGCTCCTCGGGTACAGCCTGGACAAGCTCTCGCTGATGGCGCTGACGCTAGCGATCGGGGTCCTGGTCGACGATGCGATCGTCTTCCTCGAGAACACCGTCCGCCGCATGGAGCGCGGAGAGAAAGCGCTCGAGGCGAGCCTGAACAGCGCCAAGGAGATCAGCTTCACCATCCTCTCGATGACCATCTCGCTGGCAGCGGTGTTCATCCCCTTGGTGTTCATGCCCGGGCTGGTGGGGCGCATCTTCCGCGAGTTCGCCATCACCATCGTGATCGCGATCTTCGCCTCGGGCATCGTGTCGCTCACGCTGACCCCGCTGATGACCTCGCGAATGCTCGGCGACCGCGGGCACGGTGCGAAGAAGACGTGGATGGAGCGCGTCGTCGGGCGCATCGAGAAGAGGGTGCTCGCCTTCTACGGGCGCTCGCTGGATTGG
>VBKO01000537.1 GCA_005888115.1 Deltaproteobacteria bacterium | reverse complement strand
CCCCTACGCGAAGAAAGCAGGCGACTTCTACGCCACCTGCATGGACGAGCAGAAGGCGGAGACGGCTTCGCTGCAGACGTTGAAGGAGCGGCTCGCCGCCATCGATGCGCTCAAGGATCCGAAGCAGATCGCCAAGCTGGTCGGCGAGATGCACCTGACTGGTACGCGCGGGTTCTTCACCTTCCGGTCGATCCAGGATGCCAAGGACGCGAAGGAGGTGATCGGCCTCGCCGATCAGGGCGGACTGGGCCTGCCCGACCGCGACTACTACGTCAAGGACGACCCGAAGATGCAGGAGACGCGCAAGCGATACCAGGAGTTCGCCGCCAACCTGTTCAAGCTCGCCGGCTCGTCTGGTGCCGATGCGCAGGCGGAGACGGTGCTACGCATCGAAACGATGCTCGCCCGGTCGTCGATGACGCGCGTCGACCGGCGCGATCCGTACAAGGTGTACCACCGCCTCGACCGCAAGGGGCTGCAGGAGAAGGCGCCCAGGTTCGATTGGAACGCCTACTTCGCCGCCATCGGCCACGACGTGCAGCCCATCAACGTGGCGGTGCCCGAGTTCTTCACCGGGCTCGAGGCCGTGCTGGCCGACAACAAGCTGCCCGACGTCAAGACGTACCTGCGCTTCCGCGAGATCCAGGCGGATGCCGACGCGCTCGGGAAGGCGTTCGTGGAGGAGAACTTCCGCTTCAACCAGTTCCTCACCGGCCAGAAGGAGATCGCGCCGCGCTGGAAGCGCTGCGTGCAGATGACCGACGCCGCCCTCGGCGAAGCGGTGGGGCGCACGTTCGTGAAGACCACCATCGGCGATCAGGGCAAGGGGATCGCCAAGCAGATGATCCAGGGGATCGAGAAGGCGTTCGACGAGAACCTCGCCCGCGTCTCCTGGATGGACGACGCGACCCGCAAGGTCTCCGCCGAGAAGCTGCACAAGTTGGACAACAAGGTGGGCTATCCCGACCGCTGGCGCGAGTACGACTCGATGAAGATCGACCGCGTCTCGCTGCTCGCCAACGTGAAGGAGGCGGCGCGCTACGCCTCCAAGCGCGATCTGGACATGATCGGCAAGCCGGTCGACCGCAACGAATGGGGCATGACGCCCGCGACGGTCAACGCCTACTACAACGCCGCCAAGAACGAGATGGTGTTCCCGGCGGGCATCCTGCAGATACCGTTCTTCTCCCCCGAGGCCCCCGACCCGACGAATCTCGGTGGGGCCGGGCTGGTGATGGGTCACGAGCTGACCCACGGATTCGACGACCGCGGCAGGCAGTACGACGGCGACGGCAACCTGCGCGAGTGGTGGACGCCCCAGGTGGCCGACGCCTACAAGGAGCGCGCCGCCTGCGTGGCGAACCAGTACGACCAGTACGTCGCGACGGACGAGGTGCACGTCAACGGGAAGCTGACGCTCGGCGAGAACATCGCGGACATCGGCGGCTTGAAGCTCGCGCTCGCGGCGCTCCGCGCGAACGGACAGGCGCGGCCCGGGAGCTCGAGATTCACGCCCGAGCAGCAGCTCTTCCTCTCCTTCGGGCAGGTCTGGTGCCAGAACGCGACGCCGCAGGAGCGGCGGCTGCGCGCCGTCACCGATCCGCACTCGCCAGGCCGCTGGCGCGTGAACGGGCCCATCTCCGACAACGAGGATTTCGGCAAGGTGTTCTCGTGCAAGCCGGGCACGAACATGAACCCGGTGAACAAGTGCGTGGTCTGGTGACCTGACTTGCGCTGGACAGCCGAGGGCATCCCGCGACAGCATGGCCGGCGGCAACAAGGTAATCGGCGTGATGACCCGCAACCTGTACCTCGGCGCGGACCTGGGGCCGGTGATCGCTGCCAAGCCTGCCGACTTCTTCGCCGCGACCAGCGCCGCCTGGCTCATGGTGAAAAACAACGATTTCCACACGCGCGCGAAGGCGGTGGCGGCGGAGATCGCGGACACACGACCTGCGCTCATCGGCCTGCAGGAGGCAGTCACCTGGCGCACTCAGTCGCCGCCCGACGGAATGGCGACCCGTGCAACCCACGTCGAGTTCGACTACGTCGCCGATCTGCTGAAGGCGCTGAAATCCAAGGGGCTCGTCTATCGGCGCGTCGCGGAGATCGAGCTGCTCGATGTCGAGGCACCCACCGGGCTCGGCTTCGACATCCGGTTGACCGACCACGAAACGATCCTGGCGCGTGAGGACGCG
>VBKO01000535.1 GCA_005888115.1 Deltaproteobacteria bacterium | reverse complement strand
CCGCCGATCATTACCAGCAGCCTCGGGCCGAACCGGTCCACCAGCCATCCCTCGAACGGCACGAGCCAGGTCTCGAGGAGGACGAAGACCGTGAAGGTGACCTGGACCGCCGCCTGCTCCGCGCGCAAGTGCTTTTGGAGGGGGGGCACGAACAACGTCCACCCGTACTGGAAATTCGCCACCGCGATCATGCTGAGGACGCTGAAGAAGAGAATGAGCCAGCGGTTTTCCAGGAAGCGGAGATGCTCCCTGGCTGGTTGGGTTTGCATTGGGGCTCCTCGCGCCTGGCTATCCTTCGACGTGGAGCGGGTGATCCGGCCAAGTGGACCGCGTGTTTTCAAGTCCGACGCACGTCATCCCTCGACGTTGGTCGGAAGGATGGGCCAGGTTGCGATCGCCGTGCTCTCGTCCCCGCGACTGCGCGCCAAGACGAGCGAGCGCCCGGTTCGGACGATCGGGTCAGTGCGCTCCCGGTAGAACGTGCGCAGCTTCGTCCGGGGAGGGGGGGTTTTGGACGCGCAGGCAACGCGCGAAGCTCGATCGTTACCGGAGCGGCTGCCATCACTCGACGGGCTGCGCGGGATCTCGGCGGCGATGGTGGTTCTCGGCCATGCCGAGAAACTGCTGAAGGTCGGCCGCCACCTTCTGTTCGGGGCTGGCGTGGTCGACGTCTGGGGCCCCGTCGGCGTTACCCTCTTCTTCGTGATCAGCGGGTTTCTCATCACCCGCCTGCTCATCGCCGAGCAAGACGAGTCGGGCGCCATCAACCTGTTCAGGTTCTTCGTACGCCGTGGCTTGCGCATCCTGCCCGCTTACTGGGTCTATCTCTCGACCATCGCGGTGCTGGCATGCGCGGGCGCCGTCGTCGCGGGCCGCGGTGGGTTCGCGCACGCGCTCTCGTTCACGACCGATTACGTGAATCCGGATTCCTGGGTCCTGAATCATTCCTGGTCGCTGAGCGTCGAAGAGCAGTTCTACGCGCTCTGGCCGCTCTTGCTCGTGATCGTCGGCGCCGCCAAGGCGCGGCGGACAGCGCTCTTGCTCGTCTTCGCGGCGCCGTTGGCGCGCGTTCTCACCTACTTCTACGCTCCCCATCTGCGTCCCGCGATCACCTCGATGCTCCATCTTCGCGTCGATGCGCTGATGATCGGATGCTGGGCGGCGCTCGAACAGCGGCTGAATCCCTCTTCGCGCCCCCTGGAGATTCTCGGGCGGCCACGGACGGCGGCCTTCGCTGCCGCGTACTGCGTGCTCATCGCCGGAATCGTGCGGCACGTCGGCCTCGCAAACGTGGCCTTCGGATACGGCCTCGAAGAGCTGAGTGCCTGCTCGCTGGTGCTGTGGGCGCTCCGGCATCCGGCTTCGAAGCCCGCGCGGGTGTTGAACTCGCCCGCATTCGTTCACGGCGGCGCGATCTCGTACAGCCTGTACCTCTGGCAGCAGCTCTGGCTATCGCACGAAACGCCCACTCCTTTCTGGAAGATCCCGCTGCTCGTCATCGGCGCAGTCTTGTGCGCCGAGGCGTCCTACCGGCTGGTGGAGCGGCCCATGCTGCGGTTGCGCTCGAGGTTGAATTTCCCCGCCATCTCGCGGAGCACGCTTCCGGCAGGCAATTGAGAGCCGGGCGTTGAGCGTCTCACCAGGTGGCGCTTCGCTCGAGCAGGGCGCGCGCTCCCTCGCCATCCACCGGCGGCGAGAAGTAGAAGCCCTGCGCCGCCGTGCATCCGACCTCGCGCAGGAATCCGAGCTGCTCCGCCGTCTCCACTCCCTCGGCGACCACCTTCGTCCCCATGTCGCGCGCGAGCGCGACGATGGTGCGGACCAGCTCTGGAGCCTGGCCGCGCGGGGACCCGCCGGTGAACAGCGAGCGATCGATCTTCAACGAGTCGAGCTGTAGACGCAGCAGCGAATTGAGCGAGCACGCTCCGGTCCCGAAATCGTCCATGTACAGCAGCACGCCGCGATCCCGCAGCTCGCCGATCCGCACGGCGTGCTCGCCGCACTGCAAGGTGCTCTCGGTCAGCTCCAGCGCGAGCTCCGCGGCATCGAGACCGTTCTCGGCAAGCACCCCGTCGATGTGCTCGAGCAGGTCGCCGTGCTCGAGCTGCCGGGAGGACAGGTTCACGTTCAGCGTCAGCGGCTGCGCGCCGGTCCCCCGGCAGCTGTGGAAGTCGCGGCCGGCCTGGCCGAGCAGCCACCGTCCGATGGGGACGATCAGCCCGGTCTCCTCGGCGAGCGGCACGAAGTGCTCCGGCGCGATCAGTCCGCGCTCGGGATGCGCCCAGCGGATCAACGCCTCGAGACCCTGGATCCGGCCGCGGGCGACGTCCACGATGGGCAGATAGTGAACGCGGAACTCCTCGCGCGCCAGGGCGTTGCGCAGATCCGCTTCCAGCTCGAGCAGGTGCGGAGCGCGCTCCCGCATCTTCGCGTCGAACACTGCGGAATG
>VBKO01000385.1 GCA_005888115.1 Deltaproteobacteria bacterium | reverse complement strand
CCCGGGGCCGATCGCGTTGCGGGCAGCTGCAACCCGCCCGAGGTCCCGCTCTGGCTCGCGCCCGACCTTCATCTTCACCGCGCGAAATTCCTTCTCCACCCAACCGGAGAGCTGGTTCGACAGCTCGCGCTCGGTCATGGAGGTGAAACCGCCGCTCGCATAGGCGGGGATCTTCGGGCGCGCCATCCCGATCAGCTTCGAGAGCGGCACGTCGAGCAGCTTCGCCTTCAGGTCCCAGCAGGCGACGTCGACGGCGGAGATCGCCATGCCCGCGAGGCCTCCGCGCCCGTGGTTCCGGACCGCGCGCACCATGGCGGCGTGGACCGAGGTGGTGTCGAACGGGTGGATGCCGCGCACCGCCCCGGCGAGCACGTCCTTCACCAGGCGGGCCGCGCCCGGATCCGTGTACGTGTACCCGAGGCCCTTTTTGTCCCCGGCGGCCAGCTCCACCACCACCAGGCCCGTCGACTTCCAATCCGCGGTGCCGTCCGATTCGGGAACCGCCGTGGGGATCTCGTAAGCGGAGACCTCGACCTCGGCGATGCCGGTGTCGGGCGTCATTCCTCGCCCTTGCGACCCTTGGATTTGAAGACCGTCGCCACCGCGGTCTTCAGCGTGTCCTTGACCATCTCGCCGGCATTCGGATCGCCCTTCAGGACCGCCTTGACGTACGCGGTGGCCTCCTTGAGCGTCACGTGCGGCGGCATCATCGGGAACTCCGGATCGACCACCGCCTCGATGACGCAAGGACGATCCGCGCCCAGGGCCACGTCGAGGAGCTTCCCCACCTCGTCGGGCCGCTCGATCTTCACCCCGCGCAGGCCGAGCGACTGCGCGAACTGCGCGTAGCCGAAGTCGGGCAGCTCCTGGGAGGGGTCGAACTTCGGCTCGCCGGCCTGCGCGCGCATTTCCCAGGTGACCATGTTGAGGTCGCGGTTGTTGAGCACCAGGCAAAAGAAGCGCGGGTCCTTCCACTCCTTCCAGTATTTGGAAACGCTGATCAGCTCGTTGATGCCGTTCATCTGCATCGCGCCGTCGCCCGCGAGCGCGAACACCGGCCGCTCCGGATACGCGAACTTCGCCGCCACCGCGTAGGGCACGGCAGGTCCCATGGTGGCGAGGTTCCCCGAGAGCGAGCCCATCATCCCCTTGCGGAACTTCAGGTAGCGCGCATACCACGTCGCGCTGCTCCCCGAGTCGGCGCTGAAGATGGCGTTCTCGGGAAGGCGCTTGTTCAGCTCGTGATAGACGAGCGCGGGGTTGAGCGGGTGCGCCTCGACGTGCGCGTGCGCCTCGAGGATCCGGTTCCATTCCTGGATGCTCTTGTCGATCTTCTGCCGCCAGGAGCGGTTGTCCTTGCGCTTGAGGTACGGCAAGAGCGCGGCCAGCGTCTCGGCGCTGTCGCCGACCAGGTTGACCTCCATCGGGTAGCGGATGCCCAGCATCCGGCCCTGGATGTCGATCTGGACGCCGCGCGCCTGCCCTTCCTTGGGCAGGAACTCCGAGTAGGGGAAGGAGGAGCCGACCATGAGCAGCGTGTCGCACTCCTTCATCATCTCCCAGCTCGCCTTGGTGCCCAGAAGACCGATGGACCCGGTCACGCCGGGCAGATCGTCCGGGAGCGCGGCCTTGCCGAGGAGGGCCTTCGCGACGCCGGCGCCGAGCGTATCGGCCACCTGCACGACCTCGTCGGCGGCGTGCATGGCGCCGGCGCCGACGAGCATCGCCACCCTCTTGCCTTCGTTGAGCACCTCGGCGGCGCGCTGCAGATCAGGCTCGTACGGCACCAGCAGGTGACGCAGCGCTCGTCGAGCGCGATGCGCATGGCGCGATCGATGCTGTGGCGGATCGCGCCCGGGGCGGCGACGGTCGTGACGTAGTTGTGGGCGACGTCCTTGAAGAGGTTCTGCAGATCGACTTCCTGCTGGTAGTCGCCGCCCATCGCGGTCGTCGCCGCCTGTCCGACGATGGCTACCACCGGCTGATGATCCATCGAGGCGTCGTACAGACCGTTGAGCAAATGGATGGCTCCTGGCCCGGAGGTTGCCAGGCAGACCCCGGGGTCGCCGGTGAACTTGGCGTGCGCGCAAGCCATGAAGGCCGCCATCTCCTCGTGGCGTACCTGCACGAACCGCGGGTCCTCGCCGCCGAGCTTCTCGAATCCGGCCATGATCCCGTTGATGCCGTCGCCGGGATAGCCGAACACGCGGTCCACGTCCCAGGTACGGAGCCGCTGCACCAGGTACTCGCCAACGGTCTGGGCCATAGCGATGTCTCCCGTGAACCACGGTACGCATTGCAACTGCGCGGTGCCGGACACACGGGGTTGCGCCGCTTGCCAAGACGGCTGCGCGCATGGATGGATCCCGCTCGTCCCCGCGCTCGAACGGCGGCGAGACTTGCGACGCTGCGTCGCACCTCGCGACGAAAGCTTGTCTACCCCGGCCGCCACCGGGTAGTTGACGCCGCCCTCTCCGAGAAGCAGATCGTTCCCTCGCTTTCCCTGCACGGACGAATGAGCGCTCTCTTCAAGCCCTGGACGAACACCGCCTTCCGACTGGCTCTCTTCGGACTCGCGGTGCTGTTCGGCGGCGGGCTGATCGCCGGACCGATGCTCTACGTCCGTAGCCCGCTGTACACGCAGCAGCAGGATCCGATCGACCAGCCGGTGCAGTTCGATCACCGCCACCACGTCGGCGACGAGGGGATCGACTGCCGCTACTGCCACACGAGCGTCGAGAAATCGAGCTTCGCCAGCGTTCCCGCAACCTCCGTGTGCCTCAACTGCCACTCGCAGGTGTGGAACAAGAGCCCCAAGCTCGCGCCGGTGCGGGAGAGCTTCTTCTCGGACCGGCCCATCGTCTGGAACAAGGTCAACAAGCTGCCGCACTTCGTCTACTTCAACCACTCGATCCACGTGAAGCAAGGCGTGGGTTGCGTCACCTGCCACGGCCGCATCGACCAGATGGCGCAGGTGGAGAAGTGGGCGCCGCTCACCATGGGCTGGTGCCTGGACTGCCACCGGAATCCGGAGCGCTTCCTGCGGCCGCGCGAGGAGGTCATCAGCATGACCTTCACGCCCGGCGGCGAGAAGGAGCAGCTCGCGCTGGGCGAGCGGCTCAAGGCGGAATACCACGTCGCGACGCGAACGAGCTGCACCACATGCCATCGCTGAAGCTGCCGATCCTCGGATCTTCCGGAGAAGGTTCCCCCCAGCCGCGCACCCAGTGGCGCAGCCTGGACGAGCGCGAGCGCGGCCTTGCGCCTTCGGGCGAGTTCCCGCCGGGCGCCTCGGAGATCGGCGGCACCTCGCGGCGCGAGTTCGTCCAGCTGCTCGGCGCGTCGATGGCGTTCGCGGGAGCAGCCGGGTGCCTCAAGCTGCCGGCGGAGCAGATCCTGCCGTACACGCGGCAGCCGGAGGAGATCGTTCCCGGCCGCCCGCTGCACTACGCAACCGCGTCCACGCTGGGAGGGCGGGCCACGGGGCTCCTGGCGACTGCCTTCGAGGGACGTCCCACCAAGATCGAGGGCAATCCGGAGCATCCCTCCAGCCTGGGCGCGACCGGCCTGTTCGAGCAGGCGTCCATCCTGCAGCTCTACGATCCGAATCGCGCGGCGGTGCTGCAGGAGAAGAACCGGCCGCGCTCCTGGCGCGAGTTCCTCGCCGCGCAGCACGCTCGCGCCAATGCGCTGCGTACCAAGGACGGCGGCGCCGGACTCCGCTTCCTGCTCGAGCCCGGCTCCTCGCCGCTCATCGGCGAGCTGCGCGCCCGCATCCAGAAGCTGTTCCCCAATGCGCGTTTCCGCAGCTACACCGCCGTTTCCGACGACGAGGCGATGCGCGGCGCCCGGCTGGCGTTCGGCGCCGCGCTGGAAACGCGCTTCGATCTCTCCAAGGCGCGCGTCATCGCCTGCCTGGAAGCAGACCCGCTCCACCCGTGGCCAGGCTCGATTCCGGCGATGCGCGGTTGGGCGGACAAGCGCGAGCCCGGCCCCGAGATGAACCGGCTCTACGCGGTGGAGTGCGCGCTGTCCGTCACCGGGATGAACGCGGATCACCGGCTGCGCATCCGCCCCTCGCGGCTCCTGCCCGTGGCGCTGGCGCTCGCGGCGAAGCTGGGTTCGGCGGGGGGCGCGCTCGCGGCGTTCGGCCGGCTCGGGGCCAAGGCCCGCCTCGAGCCCGGCCAGCAGCGATTCGTCGACGCGCTGGCTTCCGATCTCCGCCGGGCGGGCCGCCAGGGCGTCGTGATGGTCGGTCCGCGCAGCCCCGCCCTGGTGCACGCCCTGGCGCACGCGATCAACTCCTCCCTGGGCAGCGAGGCCGTGAGCCACCAGAAGCCCGTGCTGCACGACACGGAGACGGGGGCGGATGGCCTGGCGGAGTTGGCGGCCGAGATCCGCTCCGGCGCGGTGGACACGCTGGTCGTGACCGCGGCGAATCCCCTCCACACCGCGCCGTACGAGCTGAATCTCGCCACGGCGCTCGATGCGGTCCCCAACTCCATCTACCGCGGCCTGTACCAGGACGAGACGGCGCAGCGCTGCGCCTGGTTCATCCCCGCCACGCACCCGCTCGAAGAGTGGGGTGACGCGCGCGCCCACGATGGCACGGTGACGTTCCTGCAGCCGCTGGTCCAGCCGCTCTTCAACGGGGTCAGCGAAGCGCAGGTGCTCGCGGCGTTCCTCGGCGAGGGGGACAAGTCGCCCTACGCGCAGCTCCGCGAGTACTGGCGCGCCACCCGCGCCGACGCGGCGACGGCCTGGGAGAAGTGGATCTCCGACGGATTCATCCGCGGGACCGCGAGCCCCGCCGAGTCGCCGCAGGTGCGCGCGGACGCGGTCGCCGCCGCGGCGCAGTCGGCGCGCTTCGAGACTGCATCGCCCGCGCTCGAGCTCAACGTGGTGCCCGACTACCGGCTGTACGACGGCCGGTTCGCGAACAACGTCTGGCTGCAGGAGACGCCCGACCCGGTCACCAAGCTGACCTGGGACAACGCAGCGCTGATGAGCCCTGCCACGGCCCGAGAGCTGGGGGTCAAGACGCACGACGCCGTGGACCTCGGGCTGCGCGGCCCGCCGGTGCACGCCGCGGTGCTGGTGGTGCCGGGGCACGCCGACGGCGCCGTCACCGTGTCGCTTGGATACGGACGGCGGGGAAGCGAGCAGAACGCCGCCGGCGTCGGCTTCGACGTCGCTCCGCTGCGCCGCGCTAGCGCGCCGTGGGGCGGGCGCGGGCTGACCGTCACCAGGCTGGGACGGCGCCATTCGCTCGCGATCACCCAGGAGCACTGGTCGATGGAGGGGCGCGATCCGGCGCTCGACATGGACCTGAGCGAATACCAGGGACCCGGCCGCGAACGCATCGAGGAGGGCCGCGTTCCCGTCGCGACCATGCACACCCCCTGGGACTACTCGAAGGTCGCTTACAAGTGGGGAATGGCAATCGACCTTGCCCGCTGCACCGGCTGCAGCGCGTGCATGGTCGCCTGCCAGTCGGAGAACAACGTCCCGGTGGTCGGCAAGGGCAACGTCGAGAAGTCGCGCGAGATGCACTGGCTGCGACTCGACCGCTACTTCTCCGGCAGCGAGGAGGATCCCCGGGCCACCGCACAGCCGATGCTCTGCGTGCATTGCGAGACCGCGCCTTGCGAGTACGTGTGCCCCGTGAACGCCACCGTCCACTCGGACGAGGGCCTCAACGAGATGGTCTACAACCGCTGCATCGGCACCCGGTACTGCTCGAACAACTGCCCGTACAAGGTGCGGCGCTTCAACTTCTTCAACTACACGTACAACCAGGAAGACGTCGAGAAGCTGCGCAACAACCCCGACGTCACCGTGCGCAGCCGCGGCGTCATGGAGAAGTGCACGTATTGCGTTCAGCGCATCGAGCGCGCGCGGATCGACTCGCGCGTGCAGGAGCGCCCCATCGCGGAGAAGGAAGTGCAGACCGCCTGCCAGCAGGCGTGCCCGGCGCACGCGATCGTCTTCGGCAACCTGCACGACCCGGCGCAGGAAGTGACCAAGCGGCACGGCGACGAACGCCACTACTTCGTGCTGAACGACGTCGGCACCCGCCCGCGCACGGCCTACCTCGCGCGCGTGCGGAATCCCAACCCGGAGCTGACTTAGGACTTATGGCCATCTCCGCCGCCGCGCGTCTCGAAGCCCGCCGCGCCCTCGAGCCTTTGCCGCTGCTCGAAGGCGAGCAGGACGACGGCACCATCAACAAGACGCTGCTCGACTACGTCTGGCGCAAGCCCGGCAAGGGCTGGCTGCTCCTCATCGGGCTGGGTCTCGCCGGCACGGGCCTGCTCACCCTCGCGCTGGTGGTGACGATCGCCAAGGGCATCGGGATGTGGGGCAACAACATCCCTGTCGCCTGGGCCTTCGGCATCATCAATTTCGTCTGGTGGATCGGCATCGGCCACGCCGGGACGCTGATCTCGGCCATCCTCCTCCTCTTCCAGCAGAAGTGGCGCACCAGCATCAACCGGTTCGCCGAGGCGATGACGCTCTTCGCGGTGCTGCAGGCGGCGTTGTTTCCGGTGCTCCACACCGGGCGCCCCTGGTTCGCCATCTACTGGCTCTTCCCGTATCCGAGCACGAACCGCATCTGGCCGCAGTTCAAGAGCCCGCTGATGTGGGACGTGTTCGCCGTCTCCACCTACTTCATCACCTCGCTGCTCTTCTGGTACCTGGGCCTCATCCCCGACCTGGCCGCGCTGCGCGACAGCTCCACCTCGCGCTGGATGCGCCGCATCTACGGAACCCTTTCTTTTGGTTGGCGAGGCTCCGCGCGGCACTGGCACCATTACAAGATCGCCTACTTGCTGCTCGCCGGCCTGGCGACTCCGCTGGTGCTCTCGGTGCACACCATCGTGAGCTACGACTTCGCGGTGTCGGTGGTGCCGGGCTGGCACGAGACGATCTTCCCGCCTTACTTCGTCGCCGGCGCGGTGTTCAGCGGATTCGCGATGGTGATGACGCTGATGGTGCCGGCGCGCCGTTTCCTCAAGCTCAAGCAGGTGGTGACCGCGCGGCACCTCGAGGCGATGTGCAAGATCATGCTCGCGACGAGCCTGATCGTCGGCTACGGCTACCTGATGGAGCACTTCCTCTCCTGGTACAGCGGCAACCCATACGACTTCTACCAATACGCAAATCGCCGCGGGATCCTGCACGGGCCCTTCAAGTCGGCGGCACAGGATCCATACATCCCCATCTTCTGGCTGATGGTGTTCTGCAACATCGTGGTGCCCAGCATCTTCTGGTCGAAGTTCGGCCGGACCAACGTGTACGTGATGTGGGTCGCCTCGATCTTCATCAACGTCGGCATGTGGTGCGAGCGGTTCGTCATCGTGGTGATCTCGCTCCACCGCGACTTCCTGCCCTCCAGCTGGGGGCTCTACAAGCCCACCTGGGTCGACCTCTCGCTCTTGTTCGGGACCATCTGCTTCTTCAGCCTGCTCTTCCTCCTCTTCCTCAAGTTCCTGCCCGCCGTGGCGGTGCAGGAGGTGAAGGAGATGCGGCACGAGCTGCACAAGGAGCACGAGCGACACGAGATCCCCGAGTTCTCGCAGGAGATGGTCCACCCGATGGAGCTCGAAGTGGGCGAGGAGGAGAAGAGATGAAGCGCCTCGTCCTCGCGGAGTTCGCCGAGCCGGAGCCGCTGGTCGAGGCGGCGCGGAAGCTGCGCGAGTCCGGGCGGGAGGGACTCGACGCGTACTCGCCCTACCCCATCCACGGCATCGACGAGGCACTCCAGCTGCCGCGGTCGAAGGTGCCGCTGGTCGCGCTCATCGCGGGCCTGGCCGGCGCCACCGGCGGGTACGTCCTGCAGTGGTGGACGAATGCCATCGACTACGAGATCAACGTCGCGAATCGCCCTCCGCACGCCTGGCCGACCAACATCCCGGTGACCTTCGAATCGGGGGTCCTGGTCTGCGTGCTGACCATCTTCTTCGGCAGCCTCTTCTACTTTTTCGGCCTCCCGCGCACCTACCATCCGGTCTTCGAGGCGGAGGCGTTCCGCTCCGCTTCCCTCGACAAGTTCTGGATCAGCGCCGAGCTGCGCGAGGGCGAGGAACCGGGCGACCTGGAGCGCGCGCTGCGCGAGCTGGGAGCGGGCCGCGTCACGCACGTGAAGGAGGAGGATTGATGCGCAACGGGTGCGCCCTCCTCGCCATCGCGCTGCTCGCCGCCTGCGCCGACACGACCATCGTGGACCCGATGGAGCGGCAGCCCAAGGCCCGCGCCTTCGCCGCCAATCCGTTCTTCGAGGACGGCCGCGCCATGCGCCAGCCGCCGCCGGGCACCGTGCCACGCGAGCGCATCGTCCAGAACCCCGCGCTCACGCGCGGCCAGGTCGGAGACAAGGACGTGACGGAGATCCCCGTTCGACTCACGCGCGCGCTCCTCGACCTGGGGCATCGCAAGTTCGACATCTACTGCGCCACCTGCCACGGGCTGGTGGGCGACGGGCGCAGCCCGGTGGCGGCGAACATGGCGCTGCGGCTGCCGCCCGACCTGCACGACCGGGCCGGCATGGCGGTGGGCCATTACTACCAGGTGATCGCCAACGGGTTCGGCCTGATGCCGGGCTACGCCGCCGAGCTGAACGTGGAGGAGCGCTGGGCGGTGGTCGCCTACCTGCGCGCGCTGCAGCTCAGCCAGGCCGCGCCGCTGGCGCTGGCGCCGCCGCAAGAGCGCGAGAGGTTGTCGAAGGAGAAGCCGCGATGAACGAAGAGCGCATCTCCCTCGACGAGCTGCCGCGCTGGGAAGGAAGCCGGACCGCCTTGATGGCCTGCACGGTGGCCGGCGCCGCCGGGCTCGCGCTGACCGCCATCGGGTACCTCTTCGACGCGCGCCGCACGATGCTCTCGTACCTGGTCGCCTTCCTGTACTTCCTCGGGCTGACGCTCGGGATGCTGGCGCTCAACATGGCGAAGTACGCCGCGCGCGCCCGCTGGCACATCGTCATCCGCCGCGCCATCGAGGCGGTGCACGCGCCGCTGCCCGCGCTGGCGGTGCTGTTCATCCCCATCGCCCTGGCGGCGAGGAAGATCTACGTGTGGATCGACCCGCCCGCCGGGCTCGACAAGGAAGTGTTGCACAACATCGAGCACAAGCATGGGTACCTGAATTTCCCCGGGTTCGTCTGGCGGTCCGTCGTCTATTTCGCCGTCTGGCTGCTCATTTCGGAGCTCCTCTTCCGCCATTCGGTCGCCCAGGACGAGGACGGCTCGCCGCGCTGGACCGCGTCCAACCGGCGGTGGGGATCGGTGGGGCTGCCGCTGGTCGCGATCGCGGCCACCTTCGCCGCGTTCGACTGGGTCATGTCCTTGAACCCGACCTGGTACTCGACGCTGTTCGGCGTCTACTTCCTCACCGGCTCGTTCGTCGCGGGCCTTTCGCTGCTGGTCCTCATCTTGACCTTCGTGCGCGGGCCGGGCGTGGTCGGCTCGCTGGTCAAGAAGCCGCACTTCCACAACGTGGGCAAGCTGCTGCTCGCCTTCGTCTGCTTCTGGGGCTACATCGCGTTCTCGCAGTACATGCTGATGTACCACGCCAACCTCCCCGAGGAGGTGCCGTGGTTCCTCGTCCGTACCCACGGCTCGTGGCGCCCGTTCGCCTTCCTGCTCGCGTTCGGCCGCTTCATCCTGCCGTTCTTGGCGCTCCTCTCGCGAGATCTCAAGTTGCGGCCCAGGGCACTCTCCGTCGTCGCGGCCTGGCTGCTGTTCATGCACTTGATCGATCTGATCTGGCTCGTCTTCCCCAGCGCGCAGATGCGCGACTTCGGGATGAAGTGGTCGCCCGCGAGCCTGGGCCTCCACTGGACGCTGATCACCGCCTTCGTCGGCGTGGGCGGAGTGTGGGCGGCCTGCGCGCTGTGGCGGCTGCAGGGCAAGTACCTGGTGCCCGTCGGCGACCCCTATCTCGAGGACTCGTTGAGGTACGTCCAGCCATGAGCCACGAGCCCTCGCACAGCACGGAGCATCTGCCGCCGCCCGAGGCGCAGGCGGACGAGCACGTCGCCAGCTTCAAGATCGTGGCGGTGGGCGTGATCGCGCTGCTGGTGTTCGGCGCGGCGACGGTCTGGTCCGCGCGCATCCTGGATCGCACCGCGAGGACGCTCTCGCCGGCGGGCCCCCTCCCGGTGGGCAAGGAGATCGGCAAGCCGGAGATCGGCATCGTCGATCAGACGCCGTTCGAGACCACGCGCGGGTCCGAGAAGTACCGCCGCGAGGCGCTGCAGCGGCTGAACAGCTACGGCTGGGTCGATCCGCAGAAGGGCGTGATCCACGTCCCCATCGACAAGGCGATCGATCAGCTCCTCTCGCAGGAGCAGGGGAAGAAGCCGTGATCGCCGCGCTGCTCATCGCCGTGCTCTCGACGTCCACCGATCCCGCGCCTGCGGGCGGCGGATACGGCTACGCGCCTCTCAAGCCGATCGGGGACGAGAGCGTCGACGTCGTCGAGCGCCTCGGCGACCCGATCCCCGCCGGACTGCGCTTCTACGACGCCTTCCACAACGACGTGGCGCTGAAGGACTTCCTCGGCCACGGCAAGCCGGTGGTGGTCACGCTCGTCTACTTCCAGTGCCCGATGCTCTGCAGCCTGGTGATGAAGGGCCTGGTCAAGGGGCTCAACGACACGGGCCTGCAGCTCGGCAAGGACTACCAGGGCATCACGCTCAGCTTCGATCCGAAGGACACGCCGCGCGCGGCCGGCGAGGCGCAGCGCGGGTACCTGGCGGCGATGAAAGGCCTGGATCGCGCGCGCGCGCAGGACTGGCCGTTCCTCACCGGCAGCGAGGCGAACGTGCGCGCGCTCGCCGAGGCGCTCGGCTTCAAGTACCGCTACGACGCTCCCACCGCGCAGTTCGCCCACCCCGCGGTGGCGTTCGTGCTCACTCCGGAGGGGCGCATCTCGCGCTACCTGTACGGGGTCGACTTTTCCGGACGCGAGCTCCGGCTGTCCTTGGTCGAGGGAAGCGACGGCCGCGTCGGGACGAGCTTCGACCGCGTGCTGCTCAAGTGCTTCCGCTATGACCCCGGCACCGGCCGCTACCGCGTGTATGCGACGAACTTCGTCCGCGGCGGCGCATTCCTCTCGGGGCTCGGGCTGGTGCACCTTCGCGTACGAAGTGGACCGGCTCCACTACTTCGTCATTCTCACCACCTTCGTCATGTCCACGGCGGTGGGGCTCACCGCCATCTTCTTCTTCATCCTCTACCGCAGGCGGAGCGAGACGCAGACCACTCCGCACATCGAGCCGGCTCCGCTGCTCGAGGCCGCGTTCGTGATCATCCCGCTCGCCTTCTTCCTGCTCTGGTGGGTGATGGGGTACCGCACCGCGATCGGGCTCGCGACCCCTCCCGCGGACGCGATGGACATCTACGTGCAGGGCAAGAAGTGGATGTGGAAGTTCGCCTATCCGGGCGGGCCCAACTCCGTGAACGTGCTGCGGGTGCCCTCCGGCCGCCCGGTGCGGCTCCTGATGACCTCGCGCGACGTGATCCACTCGTTCTACGTGCCCGAGTTCCGGGTCAAGCAGGACGTCCTCCCGGGCCGGTACTCGCAGGTCTGGTTCCAGGCGGTCGAGCCGGGGCGGTTCCAGATCCTTTGCGCCGAGTACTGCGGAGCGGGGCACTCGATCATGCGGGGCGAGGTGATCGTGCTCAAGGCCGAGGAATACGAGGACTGGGTGAGCGCCCAGCACCGCGGCCTGGCCACCAAGCAGGACGGCCCGCCGACCGCGCTCGATTTTGCGCCGCCGCTCGGCAACCTGGTCGACCAAGGCCGCCGGCTCGCGCAGGAGCAAGGGTGTGTCAAGTGCCACAGCGTGGACGGCTCGCAGCACATCGGCCCCACCTGGCTCGATCTGTACGGCCGCCGCGAGAGGCTGTCCGACGGCCGCATCGTCAACGTCGACGAGGGGTACATCACCGAGTCGATGATGGATCCGTTCGCGAAGATCGTGGACGGGTTCAAGCCGGTGATGCCCAGCTTCGCCAACAAGCTGGCGGGCCCGGAAGTGGCCGCCATCGTCGAGTACATCAAGTCCCTGCAGAGCGACGCCGTCCGCACGGGACCGTCGGAGGGTCCGGCCTATGCGCCAGTCCGAGGAAGATAGGGAGAAGCTCGGCGCGCCGCCGGCACACGACTCCTACCTGACCGACGGCACCACGGTCATGAGCTGGCTCAACACGCGCGACCACAAGCGCGTGGGTGTGATGTTCCTCGCGGCGGTGGTGTTCTTCCTCTTCCTCGGCGGCGTCTTCGCGCTGGCGATCCGGATGAAGCTGCTCTACCCGGGACCGTTCCTCTTCGACGCGCTGACCTACAACCGCCTCTTCACGCTGCACGGCGTGACGATGATCTTCCTCTTCATGATCCCCGCCATCCCCTCGGCGTTCGGCAACTTCGTGCTGCCGCTGATGATCGGCGCGCGCGACGTCGCTTTTCCGCGCCTCAACCTCGCCTCGTTCTACGTCTACCTGGCCGGTGCGGTGCTGGCCATCTGGGCGATGGTCCACGGCGGAGCGGATACCGGCTGGACCTTCTACACACCCTACAGCACCACCACGCCGACGATGCTGTTCCCGCTGCTCCTCGGCGTCTTCGTCCTCGGCTTCTCCTCGATCATGACCGGGATCAACTTCATCGTCACGGTGCACACCTTGCGCGCGCCCGGCGTCGGCTGGATGCGGCTGCCGCTCTTCGTCTGGAGCATCTATGCGACCAGCATCATCCAGGTGCTGGCGACGCCGGTCCTGGGGCTCACCGTGCTGCTGGTCGCGCTCGAGCGGGTCCTGCAGTTCGGCATCTTCGACCCCGCGCGCGGCGGCGATCCGGTGCTGTTCCAGCACTTCTTCTGGTTCTACTCGCACCCCGCCGTCTACATCATGGTGCTGCCGGGGATGGCGGTGATCAGCGAGTGCGTGGCGACTTTCTCGCGCAAGAACCCCTTCGGCTACAAGGCGATCGCCTTCTCCTCGCTCGGCATCGCCTTCGTCGGGTTCTTCACCTGGGGACACCACCTCTTCGTCGCCGGTCAGTCGGTGTTCGACAACGGCGTCTTCGGGGTCCTCTCCATGTTCGTCGGGATCTTCACCGCCGTGAAGGTCTTCAACTGGGTGGGGACCATGTACCGCGGGGCGATCAGCTTCAAGACGCCCTTCGCGTACATCTGCGGGTTCCTCTTCTTCCTGGTGTTCGGCGGGATGACGGGCGTCGCGCTCGCGACCGTGGCGCTCGACGTGCACTGGCACGACACGTACTTCGTCGTGGCCCACTTCCACTTCATCATGGTCGGCGCCGTGATCATGGCCTTCCTCGCCGCCCTTCACTACTGGTTCCCGAAGATGTTCGGCCGCACCTACCACGAGGGATGGGGCCTGGTGGCCGCCTCGCTCATCATCCTCGGGTTCAATGCGACCTTCATCCCGCAGTTCCTGCTGGGCAACAACGGGATGCCGCGCCGCTACTACCAGTATCCGGAGCACTTCCAGGCGCTGAACGTGGCCTCCACCGCGGGCGCCACGCTGCTTGGCTTCGGCTTCGTCATCATCTTCATCTACCTGCTGATCGCGCTGCGCTGGGGCCCGAGATGCGAGCAGAACCCCTGGCGCTCGAAAGGGTTCGAGTGGCTGACCGAGTCGCCGCCACCCACCCACAACTTCGACCGGATCCCGCACATCACCCAGGACCCGCACGACTACCGGACGCACGCGCCCAGCGGGGTGTACGCCGATGTCTGAAGCCGCCGCGCTCCCGCCCGGAGAGCACCCGGCCCGCGGGGCCGACCCGCACCTCGCCCACCACTTCTCCAGCCTGGAGAGGCAGGTGGACGCCTCGCGGCTGGGCATGTGGCTGTTCCTCTGCACCGAGGTGCTGCTCTTCGCCGGACTCTTCACCGGGTACGCGGTCTACCGGTACTCGTTCCCCATCGCGTTCGCTGCGTCTGCCCGCACCAGCGAGATCTGGGCGGGGACCCTGAACACGGTGGTGCTGATCACCAGCTCGCTCACCGTGGCGCTCGCCATCCACTTCGTCCGCACCGGCCGGCAGCGCGCCGCGGTGGTGTGCCTTCTCATCACGCTGGCCTTCGCGCTCACCTTCCTCGGCATCAAGGCCATCGAGTACACGGCGCACTTCCACGAGCACCAGCTGCCCGGGCGGTACTACCGCTTCGAAGGCGTGCGACTGCCGGGCGCGTCGATGTATTGGGCCCTGTATTTCCTCATGACCGGTCTGCACGGCCTGCACGTGCTGATCGGGATGAGCGTGCTCGGCGTCATCGCCTGGCGGACGTCGCGTGGCTACTACACCCCGCACTACTACGTCGGAATCGAGCTGGCCGGCCTGTACTGGCACCTCGTCGACCTGATCTGGATCTTCCTCTTTCCGCTGCTCTACCTGATCTAGGAGGACTGAAAGCCGTGGCCGAGAACGGCGAGCATCACTCCGCGCTGCCTTATTTCCTCGTCTGGGTGGCGCTGCTCATCCTCACCGTCACCACCTACGTGACGGGCCGCATGCACCTGGGCACCTGGGCGCTGCCGCTCGCCATGATCATCGCCGTGACGAAGTCGCTCCTGGTCATCCTTTTCTTCATGCACCTGTGGGAACAGAAGGGCGCCAATCGCATCGTGATCGCGACGTCGTTCGTATTCGTCGCCCTGATCATCAGCCTGACCGTGGCTGACGTGGCGACCCGGTTCCCGCTATCCACTCCGGCGGGCGCCCCCTTCGGCACCGACATCCCCGCCGAGCTCGAGGAAACCGCCCCCGAATATCAACCCCCCGCCGGCAAGATCGGCGAACCGCCGCGCGGCGTCCCGCAACCCAAATAGACGGATCAAGGGTGGTGGGTCGGGGCGTCCGGCGATTCGACGGCCTTCTTGCCGATGTCTTCACGGCTGGGGCCGTCTTCGGCGTGGTTTCCGACGCCGAACCGGCGCTCGGCCTCGGCGAAGTCGCGCAGCGCTTCCTCGTAGGACGCGTATCGTTGCTTGGGAAGCGACTTGAGGAAATTGATCACCTCGACCGGCGCATCGTTGTCGGCGGCGGTCTGCACGAGTTCGTCGCGGGTGGCGGGATAGTCGACCGCCTGGAGGTGCGCTGCGGGGCTACGGGCGGGGTTCTCTCCAATGCCTCTGGCCATGTCCGGAGCCTACGCATCCACTCGCACCCAGGCCACGCTGGCAGGACAGCTTCCGCGTGGTGGCGTCGAGTGACCGCCAGGCCCCCTTCTCGGTCCTCGGCCGGGTGGGCTAGGATTGCTCGCCGGAGGCTCCATCATGGTCAATCGACGCGTCGCCCTCCTGGGGGTCCTGTTGTCCGCCTGCGCCACCGTCTCGGAGCGGCCCGCTCCGGTCGAGGCGCCGGTCTCGCGCGGCAAGCAGATCGCCGCGCAATCGGCCGCCCAGGCGCCGGCCGGGCACCGGTACAAGACCAAGATCGCCATCGCCCGCTTCACCAACGAAAGCAACTACGGGCGGTCGCTGCTCACCGACCAGGACCTGGACCGCATCGGCAAGCAGGCCGGCGACATGCTGATGTCGCGCCTGGTGCTCTCGGGGAAGTTCCTGGTCCTGGAACGTCCCGACGCAGCGAAGCTGGAGCGCGAGCAGAAGCTCTCGGGCGGATCGATGATCGGCGCCGACACCGTCATCGCCGGCTCGGTCACCGAGTTCGGCCGATCGGTGGGAGGCAAGAGCGGGTTCTTGAGCAGCACCAAGCTGCAGACGGCGAAGGCCAAGGTCGACATCCGCCTGGTCGACGTGAAGACGGGGCTCGCCTACTTCTCGGCCAACGGGTCCGGCGAGGCGAGCACGGAGAGCGGAGAGATCGCCGGGTTCGGCAGCCGCGCCGAGTACGACGCCACGCTCAACGACCGCGCCATCGCGGCCGCCATCTCCGACGTCGTCGATCGACTGGTCGAAAAGCTGTACGACCGTCCCTGGCGCACCGACATCCTCGAGGTCCGCGGCACGCAGCTCTTCATCGCCGGAGGCGAGCGCCAGGGCCTCAGGCCCGGGGACACGCTGGCCGTGCTGCAGGCGACGGGGACCGCCAAGAGCCAGCAGTCGGGTTTCGAGATCACGCTGCCCGCACGGCAGATCGCGACGGTGCGGGTCCTCAGCGTGTTCGGCGACAGCGAGACCAACGAGGGTTCCGTCTGCGAGCTGACCTCGGGGACGCTCGACGCCGGTGCGCTCGCGACCCTGTACGTGGCTGAGCCGGCTCGGGGAGGTACGCCATGAGAGGTCTGCTTCTCGCCGCGGCAGTGTCGATCGCCGCCTGCGCGATGCCGTCGACGACGGTGCGCACCACGGACACCCGCCCCAGCCTGGCCGTCGAAGGTGCGCCGCGCGGATCGCGGCTGTTCGTCGACGGCAACTCGGTGGGCGATGCCGGCGCGTACGATGGACAACCCGCGGTGCTGCTCGTCGAGCCCGGCACGCACGTGGTCGACCTGGCCGGACTCGCACCCTTCGGATGCGCCCAGAACTCGATGTACCGCTGGGGCGGCTACGACCAGGCCCTCTACGATCACTACAAGAACCCGCAGAAGCGCGACGAGTTCGTCGCCAAGCTGTCGGGCATCATCCAGCAGGCCGAGGCGACCGGAGGGCTGGTTCCGCCCGGGTGCTACGCCGAGTACGGCTGGGCCCTCTACGAGGAGGGCCGCACCGCCGAGGCGGTGACCTACTTCGAGAAGGAGAGCAAGCGCTGGCCCGAGTCGCGGCCGCTGATGGAGAAGCTGATCCGCAACGCGGCCCGCGCCAAGGCCCCTGCGCCGGCGGCCGCCGCGGTACCCGCCACGGCGATCGAGGAGGGGAAGAAATGAAGCGCCTCGTGATCCTCGCCGCGCTCGTCGCCGCCTGCGCGCCGCCGCCGAAGAAGGACTACTCCAAGCTCGTCTCCTCGAGCCCGCGCGCGCTCCTGGTCGTGCCGGTGGTCAACAAGAGCGTCGACGTCGATGCCGCGGACTACTTCCTCTCCACCCTCTCGGTGCCGCTCGCCGAGCGCGGGTATTACGTCTTCCCGGTCAATCTGGTGAAGCGGATGCTGGAGGACGACGGCCTGTCCGACGCCTCGCTGGTGCATGGCACCGACCCGGCGCGGCTGTGCGCGCTGTTCGGAGCGGATGCCGTCCTCTTCGTCACCATCGAGCAGTGGACGGCGAAATTCATGCTGCTCAGCACGCAGGTCACGGTGGAGTTCAACTACGTGCTCAAGGACGGCCGGACGGGCGAGGAGCTGTGGAGGGACCACGAGGTCGGCGTCTACGCTTCCGACAGCGGCGGCGGCGGGCTCGCCGGCGCCATCGCCGCGGCCATCGTCGCCAAGGCCGCGCCCAACTACATGCCGCTGGCCAGGCAGGCGAACGCACGGGCCATGGCGTATCCGGGCCCTGGGTTCCCGGCCGGGCCCTACCGCCCGGAGTACCAGAAGGACCTGCCGCCCCCCGCCGTCCCGGAATCTCCAGCGGCCGCAAAACCGGCCACGCCCGCTGCTTCCCAGCCGCCTCCGGCAGCGAAGTAGCGTCCGCTGGATCTGGCACGCCTCGTGCGTCCGGAGGACGCATGGACGGCGTCCTGCTCGACCTGAGATACGCGCTCCGCTCGCTGCGGCAGAGTCCCGGTTTCGCGGCTGCGGCCTCGCTCACGTTGGCGCTGGCGAGCGGCGCCAACACCCTCCTCTTCAGCGTGATCAGCTTCGTCCTGCTCCGGCCGATTCCCTACGCCGACCCGGACAGGCTGGTGTTCATCGCGGAGCGGCAGCCGGCTCTCCCCGAGGCGTCCCTCGCGTACCCGACCTTCCTCGATCTCCGGGCAGAGACAGGACAGGTGTTCAGCCATTTCGCTGCTTTCCGGCGCGACAATTTCAACCTGACCGGCGCCGGCGAGCCGGAGCGACTACGGGGGCGCATGGTGTCGGCCGAGCTGTTTCCCGCCCTGGGCACCCCGGCCGCGCTGGGCCGCATCTTCCGGCCCGAGGAGGACCGTCCCGGCGCGCCGCGCACGGCCGTGCTCTCCTGGGAGGTCTGGCAGCGCCGCTTCGGCGGCGATCGCACCGTGCTGGGACGCTCGATCGAGCTGGACGGCGAGCCGTACGAAGTGATCGGCGTCCTGCGGCGGGAGTTCCGTTTCTTCAGCGGCGCGGACGTGTACGTCCCCATCGGGCTGTGGCAGGACGGCTACCGCGACCGCGGGCAGCATCCGGGCATCTACGGGATCGGACGGCTGCGGCCAGGAGTGACGCAGGCGCGAGCTCTCGCCGTCCTCGATTCCGTCTACCAGCTTCTCGAGCAGCAATACCCGCAAAGCTACAAAGGGGACCGCGCCAGCGTCGCGTCCCTTCGCGACCAGTTGATCGGCGAGGTGCGCACGCCGCTCCTGGTGCTGTGGGGCGCGGTGGCGATGGTGCTGCTCATCGCCGGCGCCAACGTCGCCAATCTCCTGCTCGCCCGGGCCTCGGCGCGCCAGCAGGAGATCGCGGTCCGGCTGGCGATG
>VBKO01000534.1 GCA_005888115.1 Deltaproteobacteria bacterium | reverse complement strand
GCGTTGAGCCACTCGGCGCGGATGTCGCCCGAGCTCCCGTTCGAAATCACGATCGAGTTTCCGGCGGCGTCCGTTCCCAGCCCGACCACCGGTCCCTTCGACGCGAGGTCCTTGCACCAGCGGATCCTGAGGTCCTGGTTCAGGAAGCAGGCCTGATGACGCGGCGGCTTGCGGAAGTCCTGATCCTCAGCATTGAAGTCACCCGCGTAGAGAACGCCGCCAGGCGCCGCTTCCTTCACCACCGGCGACCCGAGCATCGGATTGCTCTGGGAAACGGCCCTCCCGGTGCGGTCGTAGTGCGTCGCGCTCAGGAACGCCGGCCCGCTCGGCACGAAGCTCACTACGATGAACCCATCGGGCTGCTGCACGATCGCCTCGTGCGTTCCAGACGAGCCGAGAAATCCCGTGGACGTGTTTTCCCGTCCGCTGAATTCATCGACGAAGAAGAAGTGCCGCGTTCTGCTGCAGGACATGCAGGTGCCGTCGCCAGGCCTGCTGCCGCCGGTGAGAAAGCCGAGCGTTCCGGCCGAGTCACCCAGACCCGGGAAGCAGGTGAAGTTCCCCGCCATCGGGACTTCGTGCGATACGGACGGAGGCGGCGTGCCCACTATCCCGGCGCACTGGGGCGGAGGACTGGGCGGCGCGCTCTTCTCGAAGTTCGCCCACACCGTGACGCTGCTCTTCACGGTCAAGCTGCACGCGCCAGGGCCGCTGCACCCGCCGCCCCAGCCGACGAACACGGACCCCGCCTCGGCTTCCTGCGAAAGAGTGACCGTCGTCCCGATCGCGGCGGTCAAGCTGCAGGTCCCCGGACAGTCGATCGACTTTTCCGGCGAGCGGACGTGTCCTCCGCCGTGACCGGTCAGCTCGACCGTGACGATCGCGGTTCCTGGTGCGAGCCCCGGGGGACCGCCCGACCCGCCGGGCGCGACGCTTCCAGAACCGCATCCGAGAAACGCTACGGTCGCAACGACCGCTCCCCCGATCGCCCGCATGTCCGCCCCCGCCGTCCGGCTCCCAGCGGGAAGGTTGGGCTTGCCAGACCGTTCGGCAACCAACACGGCGCTGCGCTTTCCCGGAGAGGCGTGCTAGACGCAGCCCCGATGCCGGACCCGACCGCCACGCACCTCCTAGATCCCCGGCTGGTTCCGCCCGCCGTGATGGGCGTGCTTCGCACGCTGCGCGGCGCGCACAAGCAGGCATGGCTCGCGGGCGGCGCGGTGCGCGATCTGCTGCGCATCGCGGAAGGGGAGAAGCTCACGCCGCCGCAGGACTTCGACGTCGCGACCGACGCGCGGCCGGAGGAGGTGCAGCGCCTGTTCCCGCGCACCGCTCCGACCGGCATTGCG
>VBKO01000384.1 GCA_005888115.1 Deltaproteobacteria bacterium | reverse complement strand
ATGCCGCGACGAAGAGCCAGCTTGCGCAGCTGACCGCGCTGCGCGATCCGTCCTTCGAGTTGGAGGCGCCCCGCGACCCGCCCCCCGAGATCCGCGGCGAGCTGAAGGAGCTCCTGGAACGGGCGATGCGCGACCGCCCCGAGATCGCCGCCGCGCGCGCGAACGTCGAGATCGCCGCGCGCCTGAAGACCGACGCCTGGGCGCAGTTCCTTCCCACCCTGGCGTTCAACGCCACCGGCCGTTACAACAGCCAGGCGGATTTCGAGGGCAACCACCTCAACTGGGCGCTGACCCTGGCGCTCACGCTCCCCCTCTACGATGGAGGCCTGCGCTACGTGGCGCTGAAGGACGCCGACAGCCGCACGCGGGAAGCGCGCGCCCAGGAGCTCGGCCAGGCCGCGCGCATCGAGGACGAGCTGCGTCGCGCCCGGCTGGACCTCGAGTCGGCGCGCGCGCTTCGGACCCAGTCGGAGCAGACGCTGGTCTACGCGCGCGAGAACGAGCGCCTGGTGCGCGCGCAGTTCGAGGCGGGAACCGCGACGCAGGTCGAGGTCTCGGACGCGGAGAGCGCGCTCTTCCAGAGCGAGCAGACTGCGATCCAGCAGCGCCTGGCGGTGCAGCTCGCCGCCCTCCGCCTCGCTAAATCGGTGGGCGCCTTCACGGAGGAGACACGGTGATCGAGCAGCGGCTGCTGGCGTTCACCATGCTCGGCGCCGGCTGGGTGCTGTGGCTCCTGGTCGGACTCTCGGTGCTGTCGGTGACCGTCATGCTGGAGCGCGGCCTCTACTTCGGGCAGCGTCGCATGTCGAAGCGCTTCCCGGAGCTCCTGCGGCTCTGCCAGGACGGGGCGCTCGACAAGGCCGCGCAGCTCGCCGCGGGCGACGCGATGGAGGCCGAGGTGGTGCGCGTCGCCGCGCGGGTCGCGCGCAGCGGGCAGGAGGCCGTGGAGAAGGCGGTCGCCTCGACCATCGACCGGCGGCGGCTCGAGTACGAGAGATGGCTCTTCGTCCTCGGCACGCTGGGAAACAACGCGCCTTTCATCGGCCTGTTCGGAACCGTGCTGGGCATCATCCGCGCCTTCGCCGACCTGGCGGCCCACCCTGCCGCGGCGGCGGGCGCGTCCACGGTCATGGCCGGGATCTCCGAGGCGCTGGTGGCCACCGCCATCGGTCTCTTCGTCGCCATCCCCGCGGTGCTCGCCTACAACATCTACCAGCGGCTCCTCAAGCGCGTGGTGGGCCGATCGCAGTCGCTAGGGAACGCCATCGCCGCGGGTCTGCACGTCGCGCGCTCCAACGGGAAGGGCGCATAGATGGCCGGCCAGGTCCAGGACGAGGAGGACGCTATCACCGGAATCAACGTGACGCCCCTGGTGGACATCACGCTGGTGCTCTTGATCATCTTCATGGTGACGGCGACCTACATCGTGAAGCAGACCATCGAGGTCGAGCTGCCGCGCGCGGCGCACGGCGGCGAGACGGTGAGCAAGACCTTCGCGCTGGTCGTCACCAAGGAAGGGAAGGCGTACCTGAACGGCGCGGAGACGGACGACGCCGGCCTGGTTGCCGCCGTCCGCAAGGCGCGCGACAACGGCGAGGAGGTGCAGGCGATCGTCGGCGCCGACAGGAACGCCACCCACGGCACCGTCACGCACCTGCTCGACGTGCTCAAGGGGGCCGGAGTGACCAGGTTCGCCATCCAGATCGAGGCGGAGCAGCCCGCAGCGCGCTGATGGACAGTGCGGAGAACAACGGATCGAGGATCGCGGCGCTGCTCGGAGCGTCGCTCCTCCTCCACGCCGCGCTCGTCGTCCTGCTAGGCCGTGCGCCCGCGGCGCCTCCCGCGCGCTCGCAGCAACCTCTCCAGGTCGCAGTGGTCGCAAAGCCCGCGCCGCCCCCGCCGGCCGCGCCCCCCGAGCCCGTCCGGATGAAGGCGGCGCGCCTTCCGCGACGCCCGGCGCAGGACTTGCCGCCGCCTCCCGCGCGAACGCAGCCGCAACCGCCGCCCGGCGCGCCGCCGCCGCCTTCGCGCGAGGCGACGAAGAGGGAGCAGGAGCCGGTCGTCTTGCCGGGGATCACGCTGGAATCGACCTCGCAGGGTGGGTCGTTCGCCGTGCCTGCCGGAAACACGCTGTACCGCCAGCCTCCGAGCACCGCGAGCGACCCCGCGGAGGCGAAGCCCTACAAGGCCGAACGGTACGTCGCCGCCTCGCAGATCAACGAGTTGCCTTCCGTCGAGGCGCGGCCGGACTCGCTGCGCGCGTTCTATCCCGAAGCTGCGCGGCAGCGAGGCGTACAAGGCGACGTGGTGCTGCGGCTCCTCATCGACGCGGACGGGTCGCTCGCCAAGGTGGACGTGATCGGCGACCCGGGAGCCGGGCTCGGCGCGGCGGGCGCGCGCGCGATCCGCCAGTTCCGCTTCCGCGCCGGCCGCGTGGGCGGCGAACCAGTCGCCACCACGATCACGTATACGCTGCACTTCGTCCTCGACTGAGGACTGCCGAAGCGCGCACGCACCGCCCTGTCGCCGGCGGCTAGCGCGACAGGGCTTCGCGGGCGATCAGGGCCGCGCCGACCACGGCGGCGTCTTCCTCGAGCGCCGGCGCGCCGATGTGCAGGGCCGCGCGCGCCGCCCTGGAAAGGTTCTGCTCGACCGCCTCGATGACGGTGCGGCGCATCCGCGGCGATCCGGAGAGCAGACCGCCCCCGAGCAGCAGGCGCTCCGGGTTGAGCGCGATGATCAGATTTGCCACTGCCTGCCCCAGGAGCCTCGCAGCTTCGTCGAGCAGCCGGCTCGACAGCTCGTCGCCCTCGTGCGCCGCCCTTTCCATCGCCGCCGCCGTGATCCGTTCCGGATCGCCGCCAGCGTGGTCCAGAAGCCGCCGGCCGATGCCTGGCTGCTTCCCGCTCGCGCGCGCCGCCGCCGCCGCGATACGCAGATCGTCGCGGGCCCAGGCGGCGAGGCTCGGCGCGCTCGCGTAGGCGTCCAGGCAGCCGCGCTGCCCGCATGCGCAGATGCGCCCGTTCGGATGCACCTTCACGTGGGCCAGATCTCCCGCCGCGCCGCTCGCGCCCTCGTGCAGCTTGCCGGAGACCACCAACCCCGCGCCTACCGTGCTGCCGACCAGCACGACCAGCAGGTCGTCGGCGCCTTTGCCGGCACCGGCGACGCGCTCCGCCCAGGCGGCCGCCGCCAGGTCGCAGGCAAGCGTCATCGGCAGCTTGGAAGCGCGCGCCTGGAGCAGCTTCTGCAGTGGGACGTCCTTCCAACCCAGCCACCCCGCGGAGGCGAAGCCCTACAAGGCCGAACGGTACGTCGCCGCCTCGCAGATCAACGAGTTGCCTTCCGTCGAGGCGCGGCCGGACTCGCTGCGCGCGTTCTATCCCGAAGCTGCGCGGCAGCGAGGCGTACAAGGCGACGTGGTGCTGCGGCTCCTCATCGACGCGGACGGGTCGCTCGCCAAGGTGGACGTGATCGGCGACCCGGGAGCCGGGCTCGGCGCGGCGGGCGCGCGCGCGATCCGCCAGTTCCGCTTCCGCGCCGGCCGCGTGGGCGGCGAACCAGTCGCCACCACGATCACGTATACGCTGCACTTCGTCCTCGACTGAGGACTGCCGAAGCGCGCACGCACCGCCCTGTCGCCGGCGGCTAGCGCGACAGGGCTTCGCGGGCGATCAGGGCCGCGCCGACCACGGCGGCGTCTTCCTCGAGCGCCGGCGCGCCGATGTGCAGGGCCGCGCGCGCCGCCCTGGAAAGGTTCTGCTCGACCGCCTCGATGACGGTGCGGCGCATCCGCGGCGATCCGGAGAGCAGACCGCCCCCGAGCAGCAGGCGCTCCGGGTTGAGCACGATGATCAGATTTGCCACTGCCTGCCCCAGGAGCCTCGCAGCTTCGTCGAGCAGCCGGCTCGACAGCTCGTCGCCCTCGTGCGCCGCCCTTTCCATCGCCGCCGCCGTGATCCGTTCCGGATCGCCGCCAGCGTGGTCCAGAAGCCGCCGGCCGATGCCTGGCTGCTTCCCGCTCGCGCGCGCCGCCGCCGCCGCGATACGCAGATCGTCGCGGGCCCAGGCGGCGAGGCTCGGCGCGCTCGCGTAGGCGTCCAGGCAGCCGCGCTGCCCGCATGCGCAGATGCGCCCGTTCGGATGCACCTTCACGTGGGCCAGATCTCCCGCCGCGCCGCTCGCGCCCTCGTGCAGCTTGCCGGAGACCACCAACCCCGCGCCTACCGTGCTGCCGACCAGCACGACCAGCAGGTCGTCGGCGCCTTTGCCGGCACCGGCGACGCGCTCCGCCCAGGCGGCCGCCGCCAGGTCGCAGGCAAGCGTCATCGGCAGCTTGGATGCGCGCGCCTGGAGGAGCTTCTGCAGTGGGACGTCCTTCCAACCCAGCCCCGGCGCGGAGGCGACCAACCCGGTGCCCTTCTCCACCTGGCCGGCGACGCCGACTCCGAGCGCGCGCACCTCGCCGAACGGCAGACCGGCAGCACCGCAAGCGGTCTTGGCCGCGCGCACGATCGCCTCGGCGACCTGCGGCGGCTCCTTCGAAAGCAGACGGTGGCGCTCCTGCCCGAGGACGTGCCCCGCCGCATCGACCACCGCGGCGCGCACGTTGGTGCCGCTCAGGTCGACGCCGACGCAAGCTTCGTCGCGCGCCCTCATCGCAAACGGAGCTTATCAGGCTTGCAGCTCCTTCCGCACCTCCTCCACGGTGCCTTCGATGAGGCGCTGCAGCTCGGCCATCTTCTCCTCGCTCTGCGCCTCCCAGCGCAAGACGAGCAGCGGTTGCGTGTTCGAGGCGCGGATGAGGCCCCAGCCGCCCGGGACCACCACGCGCACGCCATCGACCTCGATGGTGCGGCCGGCCTTGCGCAGCTTCTCCTTGGCGCGCTCGACCGCCTGGAACTTCTTCTCCTCGGGGAAGTCCTTGCGGATCTCCGGCGAGCAGAACGTCTTGGGGATGCCGTCCAGCATGCGCGAGAGCGGCCGCCCGTCGCGCGAGAGAAGCTCGAGGAGCCGCGCGGCCGAGTAGATGCCGTCGTCGTAGCCGTAGTAGCGGTGCTTGAAGAAGATGTGTCCGCTCATCTCGCCGGCGAGAAGCGCGTGCTCCTCCTTCATCTTCGCCTTGATCAGCGAGTGTCCCGCTTTCCACATGATGGCGCGGCCGCCGTGCGCCTCGATGTCGTCGTACATCGTCTGCGAGCACTTCACCTCGCTGATGATCGTCGCCCCGGGATTCAAGGGAAGCAGATCGCGGGCGAAGAGGATCATCAGCTGGTCCCCCCAGAGGATGTTGCCCTTCTCGTCGACCGCGCCGACGCGGTCCGCGTCGCCATCGAACGCAACGCCGAGGTCCGCACCCGAGGTCCGGACCTTCTCCTGCAGGTCGCGCAGGTTCTCGGGCACGGTCGGATCGGGATGGTGGTTGGGAAAGGTGCCGTCCAGCTCGCAGAACAGCTCGATCACCTCGTGACCCAGCGCGCGCAGGAGCCGGGGCGCGACTGCGCCGGCAGTGCCGTTCCCCGCGTCGACCACCACCTTGAGCCGACGCGCAGTGCCCAACGTCTGCGTGACGAAATGCAAGTAGGGAGTGATGACGTCGAACTCGCTCTCCAGGCCCTGCCGCGAGGCCGGGTTGACGCTCTGCGAGAGCACGTGCTGCTTCAGCTCCTGCACTTCCGCGCCGGCCAGCGTGCTCTTTCCGACTCCGACCTTGAAGCCGTTGTACTCGGGCGGATTGTGCGAGCCGGTGATCATGCACATCCCGTCCACCGGCAGCGTGTTCGCCGCGAAGTAGGTCAGCGGCGTGGGGACGATGCCGATCGACCAGACGTCGACGCCGCGTGACCGCGCTCCGCGGGCGAAGGCGCGCGCGAGCGCCGGGCTGGAGGTGCGGTGGTCGCGCCCGAGCGCGATGCTCTGCGCACCCGGGCACTTCTCCAGCAGGTACGCAGCGAATCCGCGGCCGAGCGCTTCCGCGAAGTCCGGCGTCAGCTCCGTCGAAGTGAGCCCGCGGATGTCGTACTCGCGGAAGACGTGTATGGGAATCGTCATGACGGCCTCCATTACAGCTTGTCGCCGCGCCCGCGCGCCTTGAGCGCCTCGACCACCGCGCGCACGTCCTGGGCCCGGTCGCGCGGAATGACGAGAAGCGCGTCGCCCGAGTCGATCACGCACAGGCCGTCGAGGCCCAGCGCGGTTACCAGCCTTCCGCCTTCGGAGAGCACCACGCAATCGGTGCATTCGAGGGCGAGCGCGTCACCGCTCAGCGCGTTCCCGCGCGCATCCAGCTTCCGCACTTCCGGCAGCGCAGCGAAGGAGCCCACGTCGCTCCACCCGAGGTCGTCCGCGGCGACCAGCGCGATGCGCCGCGTGCTCGCGGACTCGGGCTCCATGACGCCATAGTCGATGCTGATCGATGGCAGCCGCGGAAAGATCTCGCCTGCGCTCGCCGCGTCGGCGGAGATCCGCGCCAGACCGTCGTGCACGGCGGGCAGGTGCCGCCGGAGCGCCTCGAGCAGCGCGTCGGCGCGGAAGACGAAGATGCCGGCGTTCCAGGAGTACCGCGGGTCCTGCAGGTAGCCGCGCGCCGTCGCGGCATCCGGCTTCTCCACGAACGCTTCGACCGCGAACACCCCGCGCTCGCGCTCGGCGCCGCGCCGGAGATAGCCGTAGCCCGTCTCGGCGCGCGTGGGCCGGATGCCCAGCGTGACCAGATCGCCGTGCTGCGCGACGCCCGCCGCGGTCTGCAGCGCCTGCCGGAAGCGGTCGGGATGCGCGATGTGATGATCGCTCGGCAGCACCAGGAGCACCGCGTCGCGGTCTTCTCGGAGTGCCCTGACAGCGGCGAGGCCGATGGCCGGAGCCGTGTTGCGCGCGGCGGGCTCCACCAGCACGTGCTCGGGAAGAAGCTCGGGCAGGGCTGCACGCACCGCGTCGGCGTGGCTGCGTCCGCAGACGACCCAGGTGTGCGGCGGGCCGCAGAGCGGCGCGACGCGCGCGTACGTTTCCGCGAGCAGCGTGCGATCCGTGACCAGCTCGAGGAACTGCTTGGGCCTCTGAGCGCGCGAGAGCGGCCAGAACCGCGTCCCGCTGCCGCCGGCCAGCAGCACGGCATGCGTGCTCACGATTCCTCCACGGGCGCTGAGGCAATCTCGATCAGCTGGCGGAGGATGCGAGCCGTCGCGCCCCAGACTGTCGCGCCGCCGACGGTGTACCACGTCAGCTCGTACGGGAGTCCGTCGCGGAGCCGCTGCTCGACGCGTCGGTTTCGCGGGTCCATGAACGCATCCAGAGGCAGCTCGTGGAGCCCGGCAATCTCCGCCGCGCTCGGCGTCCACGGGTAGCGGCCCGCCGCGGTGAACGCGAGCGGATCGACCACGCCGACGACGGGCAGGATCACGTAGCCGGTCACGAAGGTCGGGCAGTCGTCGAGCTGCCCGATGATCTCGACGTGGCGCGGATCCAGGCCTACCTCCTCGCGCGCCTCGCGCAGCGCCGCCGCGCGCGCGTCCACGTCCTGGTCGTCGATCCCGCCGCCGGGAAAGCTGATCTGGCCGGCGTGGGAGCGGAGCTCCTTGCTTCGTTCGGTGAACAGGACGTGCAGGCCTTCGGGCCGCGGGAGCAGGGGGACGAGTACGGCGGCGGGGCGGAAGGTCTCGAGGGACTTTTCCGGTGCGTGCCGCGCCAGCGCGCGCCGGATCTGCGCGAGCGTCGGCGCCAGTGCGTTCATCGTTTTCCCGACAGCCACAACGCCACGATGAGCACGGCGACGAGCAGGCGGTAGGCGACGAAGACGCTGTACGTGCGCGTGCGCAGCCAGTTCAGCAGCCAGCGGATGACGATGACGCCGACCACCGCGGAGGCGAGCAGGCCCGCGAGAAGCTCCGCGGGGCCGACATGGCTCGTCCCGGCGTGCATCTCGCGGAGCATCTTGGGGAACTTGAGCACGCCCGCGCCGAAGATGATGGGGGTCGACATGAGAAAGCTGAAGCGGGCGATCGCCTCGCGCGTGAAACCGAACGCGAGGCCGACGCTGATGGTGGAGCCGGACCGCGAGACGCCCGGGACCAGCGCGAATGCCTGCGCCACGCCGATCCCCAGAGCCTCGGGCATGCGCATGTCGCCTTCCTGGCGCGTCTTGGCGCCGTACCGATCCGCGAGCCACAGCACGATGCCCATCACCGACAGCGTCGCGGCGATGAGCAGCGGTTCGCGGAGCGTCTCCTCGGCCCATTCGTTGAGGAGCTTGCCGACGATGGCCGCGGGGATGGACGAGAGGAACAACGCCCAGAACAGCCGGCGGTCCTGATCCTCGCCGATGCGACGCTCCAGGATGCTCGACGCGCCGGCGCGGATGAGCCGGATCCAGTCGCGCCAGAACACCGCCAGGACGGCGACCAGCGTGCCCCAGTGCAGCGCCACGTCGAAGGCGAGCCCGGGGTCCTGCCATCCGAACAGCCAGGGCACCAGGATGAGGTGCGCGCTGGAGGAGATCGGCAAGAACTCGGAGAGCCCCTGCACGATGCCGAGGACGATGGCCTGGACGACGGACATGAAGGACGTTCCTTACGTCCCCTCCTGCCACGATGCCAGGTACTTCTCCTGCTCGGGTGTCAGCTTGTCGATCTTCACGCCCATCGCGCGCAGCTTGAGACGTGCGATCTCGCGGTCGATGTCGGCCGGCACGGGATAGACCTTCTTCTCCAGCTTCTTGCCGTTCTTCGCCATGTGCTCGGCGGAGAGCGCCTGGTTCGCGAAGCTCATGTCCATGACGCTCGAAGGGTGACCCTCGGCGCTGGCGAGGTTGATCAGGCGACCCTCGCCCAGCACCGCGACGCGCCGCCCGTTCTTGAGCGTGTACTCGTCGACGAACTCGCGGACGGTGCGCTTCTTGGCGTTCTTCGCGAGCCAGGCGATGTCGATCTCGACGTTGAAGTGGCCGCTGTTCGCCACGATGGCGCCATCCTTCATGCGCTCGAAGTGCTCCTGGGCGAGAACGCTCGTGTTTCCCGTGACGGTGCAGAAGAAATCGCCGATCTTCGCCGCCTCGACGCTGGTCATCACCCGATAGCCGTCCATGGTCGCCTCGAGGGCCTTGAGTGGCTCGATCTCGGTGACGACCACGTCCGCGCCCATCCCCTTGGCGCGCAAGGCCAGCCCACGCCCGCACCAGCCGTAGCCGAGCACGACGAACACCGAGCCCGCGAGCAGCCGGTTGGTGGCGCGCACCATGCCATCGATCGTCGATTGGCCGGTTCCGTAGCGGTTGTCGAACATGTGCTTGGTGAGCGCGTCGTTCACGCTGATCACCGGGAAGGCGAGCGCGCCCGACCGCTCCATCGCGCGCAGGCGGATCACCCCGGTGGTCGTCTCCTCGGTCCCGCCGATGACGTTCTTCAGGAGCTCGGTCCGGTCCGAGTGGAGCGCGCTGACCAGATCGCAGCCGTCGTCCATCGTCATCTGCGGGCGGTGATCGAGCGCCGCGCGGATGTGCTCGAAGTAGGTCTTCCGGTCCTCGCCCTTGATGGCGAAGGTGGAGATTCCCTCCTCGACCAGCGCGGCCGCCACGTCGTCCTGCGTGCTGAGCGGGTTCGAGGCGCAGAGCGTGATGTCGGCGCCCCCGGCCTGCAGCGTCGACATGAGATGCGCGGTCTCGCTCGTGACGTGCAGGCAGGCGGAGACGCGCACCCCCTTGAGCGGCTT
>VBKO01000383.1:9447-11440 GCA_005888115.1 Deltaproteobacteria bacterium | reverse complement strand
CCGCGCGCCTCAGGCAGGTGCAGGATGCCTTCGCGAGGCACTATCCGGGCGAGCAGGGGACGCGCCAGCCGGTGCACACCGTCTATGGCGGCGCGCACCTGTTCAAGTCCGACACCACGCGCAAGCTGGGCGACCTCGCGGTCAAGGCGCTCGATCAGTACGCGCCCGAGCCGCGCATCTTCGCCGACGCGATCGGCATTGACGCGCGCCACGCCGGGACGGTGCACGGGCGCGTGCGCAACAAGCTGCAGCGGGAGGCCGTCGAGGACTTCCGCATCGACTTCGAGGACGGATACGGGATCCGCTCCGACGAGGAAGAGGACGGCCACGCGCAGGTCGCGGGGGAGGAGTGCGCCAAGGGCCTTTCGGAAGGTACGCTCCCGCCGTTCATCGGGATCCGCATCAAGACCTTCTCCGCCGAGCTGGGCGGACGCGCGCTGCGAACGCTCGACCTCTTCTTGAGCGCGCTTGCGCGGCGCAAAGGCTCGCTGCCGCCCGGATTCGTGGTGACGCTGCCGAAGGTGGTCAGCCCCGATCAGGTGTCGGTCCTCATCGACGCCTTCGAGGAACTGGAGCCCAGGCTGGGCCTCTCGCGCGGCGCGCTGAAGATGGAGCCCATGATCGAGACCACGCAGGCGATCCTCGACTCCGGCGGCGAGTCGATGCTCCCGAAGCTCCTCGTCGCTGCGCGCGGCCGTTGCGTGGCGGCGCATTTCGGCACCTACGACTACACGGCTTCCTGCGACATCACCGCCATGCACCAGTCGATGCGCCACCCGGCGTGCGACTTCGCCAAGCACATGATGAAGGTGGCCTACGCGGGCACCGGCATCTGGCTCTCGGACGGAGCCACGACCATCATGCCGGTGGCGCCACACAAGGCGGCGAAGGGAGCGCAGCTCACGCCGGAGCAAGCGCGCGAGAACCAGCGCGCGGTGCACGCCGCGTGGCGGCTGCACGCGGACGACGTGCGGCATTCGCTCGTGAACGGCTACTACCAGGGCTGGGACCTGCACCCCGCCCAGCTGCCCAGCCGTTACGGCGCCGTGTACGGGTTCTTCCTCGACGGGTTGCCCGCGGCCACGGAGCGGCTGAAGAACTTCATCAACAAAGCCGCGCAGGCGACCCTCGCGGGCGACGTGTTCGACGACGCGGCCACCGGCCAGGGGTTGCTCAATTTCTTCCTGCGCGGGGTGAGCTGCGGCGCGCTCACCGAGCAGGAAGCGCTCGTCACGGGCGTGACGCTGGACGAGCTGCGTAGCCGGAGCTTCCTGAAGATCCTCGAGAACCGCCGCCATGCCTGAATTCCACGCGGCGGGCGGCTGACCGTTATCTCTTGGGGGGTCGAGGGGGGAGCGAGCTCCCCCCTTGTAGAGGCGCCGAAAGGCGCCGGATCGAAGAGGGTGATGTGTACGGCAGACCGGTCAAATCAAGCGAGCCGTGCCGATCAGTGATCCCGGATCACCTTCGCCGCGGCCCAGCCCACCAGGATCAGCACCGCCAGCACCAGCCAGGCATGTTGGGATCCGTACGTCGAGGCCGGGTAGTGATTGCTGATCATCGTGAGCACGGTGGGCATCGCGAGGAAGGCATTGTGCTTGCTGCGGAGCTGCGCGCGCGCCACCAGCGTTTCGTCCAGCGGCCCGCCGCCGCGAACGCTCTCCAGGATCCGCCGGTACGCGGGAACGATGCGCAGCCACACGTTCGCGGTCATGAGAGTGCCCATCAGCGCTCCGACGTGGATGTATGCAGCGCGCCCGTTGAAGACCTGCATCAGTGCGTAGGACAGCGCGACCAGGATCAGGTAGCAGAGCGCCACCAGCGGCGTCTCGAAGCGCGCCAGCGGGGAGAGCCAGAGGAGGTCGTACACGATCCAGGCGAAGACCAGGACAGAGAGCGCAACGCCGAACGCGGCCGGCCTGGTGAGCCCGCCGACTCCGACGCCGCGTCCGCGCAGGTAGTACACCATCCAGAGCAGCGCGACGCCCGTCAG
>VBKO01000383.1:0-9253 GCA_005888115.1 Deltaproteobacteria bacterium | reverse complement strand
CGTCAGCCAGGTGATGAGCGCCTCCCAGCGGAACCAGTGCAGCTGCTCGGGCGGGTCCGTCTGCTTGCGCACCGTGTAGAACGCGCCGCCGTGGACGATCGAGACCCCCGCGACCTCCTCGCCCAGCCGCCGGCCGACCCAGGTGAAGTAGTAGGTGGTCCCGACCCAGAGGATGCCGGCGAAGACGTGCGCCCAGCGCAGAGCGAGGTCCAGCCACTCGAGGAGGAAATGGATTCTCACTTGATGGGACTACGTTAGCACGCCCGCGCCTCGACGCCGGACGGCGCCTGAGTGTAGGTAGGACGCCAGGTGGACGCCCTCAACTACATCGACGGCAAGCACGTCGCCGCGGCGGAGTGGCTCGACAACGTCGACCCGGCGGCCGGGGCGCCGTACGGTCGAGTCGCATCGAGCGACGCGGCGGACGTGGAGCGGGCGGTCGCGGCGGCACGCCGCGCATTTCCCGCCTGGGCGGCGACGCCGGTGGGTCAGCGCTCGCGGCTCTTGCGCGCCGTGGCGCGCCTGATCGACCGGGACAAGGACCGGCTCGCGCGCGCCGAAGCGATCGACGGCGGGAAGCCCGTCACGCTGGCCTCGTCGATCGAAGTGCCGCGCGCTGCGCAGAACTTCGACTTCTTCGCCGACGCGATCACGCAGTGGCACAGCGAGGCGCATCCCACCGACGAGGTGGCGCTGAACTACACGCTCCGGCAGCCGCTCGGAGTCGTCGCCTGCATCTCGCCCTGGAACCTGCCCCTCTACCTGCTCACCTGGAAGGTGGCGCCCGCGCTCGCGGCGGGGAACTGCGTGGTGGCGAAGCCGAGCGAAGTGACGCCCATGACCGCGCACCTTCTCGGCGAGTTGTGCAGCGAGGCGGGCCTCCCTGCGGGAGTGCTGAACATCATACAGGGTCTGGGGCCCCGCGCGGGCAGCGCCCTGGTTGCGCACCCCGAAATCCGGGCGGTGAGCTTCACCGGATCGACGCGCGTGGGCCGCGAGATCGCCGGACAGACTGCCCAGCGGTTCGTCAAGGCGTCGCTGGAGATGGGCGGCAAGAACCCGAACCTGATCTTCGCCGACGCGGACCTCGATGACGCGGTGGCGCAGACCGCGCGAGCCGCGTTCCAGAACCAGGGGCAGATCTGCCTCTGCGGGTCGCGAATCCTGGTGGAGCGCCCCGCGTACGAGGAGGTCAAGGAGCGGCTGGTCGCGCAGGCGCGCGCCTTGCGCATCGGAGATCCGCTCGACCCTGCGACCGAGCAGGGATCGCTCGTCTCGCGGCAGCATTTCGACAAGGTGATGGGCTGTTTGGAGCTGGCGCGGCAGGAAGGCGGCCGCGTGCTCTGCGGCGGAAAGCGGGCGCGCCTCGAGGGGCGCTGCCGCGCTGGCTGGTTCGTCGAGCCGACGGTCGTCGACGGGCTTGGGCCCGCGTGCCGGACGAACCAGGAGGAGATCTTCGGACCGGTCGCCACCCTCCAGCCGTTCGACGGCGTAGACGAGGCGGTGCAGCTCACGAACGCGACGCGCTACGGCCTCGCCGCCTCGCTCTGGACCCGGGACCTCTCTCGCGCGCACCGGGTGGCCGCGCGGCTGCAGTCGGGGATCGTCTGGGTGAACTGCTGGATGATGCGCGACCTGCGTACGCCCTTCGGCGGCGTCAAGGAATCCGGAGTGGGACGGGAGGGCGGGTTCGACGCTTTGCGCTTCTTCACCGAGCCGAAGAACGTGTGCGTGAAGCTATGAGCGGCGGCATCGAGTCGCAGCGCGCGCCCGAGCCCGTGGGGGCGTATCCGCATGCGCGCCGGGTGGGGAACCTCCTCTTCCTCTCCGGGATCGGCCCGCGCGTGCGCGGGTCGCGCGACATTCCCGGGGTCAAGCTGCGCGCGGACGGCAGCGTGGAAAGCTACCAGATCGAGGCGCAGTGCCGGTCGGTCTTCGCGAACGTCCGCGCCGTTCTGGAGGAAGCCGGGTCGAGCTGGGAGAGGCTGGTGGACGTCACCGTGTTCATGACCGACCTGCGCCGCGACTTCGCCGCCTACAACCGGCTGTGGGCCGAGTACTTCAAGGGAGCGCAGCCGTGCCGCACGACGGTGGAGGTCACCGCGCTGCCGACCCCCATCGCCATCGAGCTGAAGTGCATCGCCACCGTGGAGTGAGCCATGCCGGACCTCGTGCCGCTCAACTTCAAGCGCTGGATCGACGAGCACCGCCACTTGCTCAAGCCGCCGGTCGGCAACGCGCAGATCTGGGAAGGCGACCGCGACTTCATGGTCACCGTGGTGGGCGGGCCCAACTCGCGCAGCGACTATCACGTGGACGAGGGCGAGGAGTTCTTCTACCAGGTCGAAGGGGACATCACCCTGCGCGTCCTCGAGCACGGCAAGCCGCGCGACATCCCCATCCGCGAAGGGGAGATCTTCCTGCTGCCGCCGCGGATCCCGCACTCGCCGCAGCGGCCGCCGAACACGGTAGGGCTGGTCCTCGAGCGGCGGCGTCTTCCCGACGAGCTGGACACCTTCCTCTGGGTCTGCGAGCGCTGTGGCAACGAGCTGTACCGCGAGTCGTTCCACCTGACCGACATCGTGAAGCAGCTGCCGCCCATCTTCGCCCGGTACTGGGGCGACGCGAAGAACACGACCTGCAAGAAGTGCGGCCACAAGCATGAGAAGCGTTGACGTCCACACGCACCTCTTGCCTCCGGAGCTGCCTCGCTGGAGCGAGCGGTTCGGATACGGCGGATTCGTCCGGCTCGAGCACCTCGACGCCTGCAAGGGGCGCATGGTGCGCGACGACGGAACGCAGTTCCGCGAGGTTGCGAGCAACCTCTGGGATGCGGACGTCCGGCTGCGCGAATGCGACGAGACCGGGGTGGGCGTGCAGGTGCTCTCCACGGTTCCGGTCATGTTCTCCTACTGGGTCCGCGATCCGCGCCATGCGCTGGACGTCGCCCGGTTCCTCAACGATCACATCGCCTCGCTGTGCGCGGCCCACCCGCGTAAGTTCGTCGGCCTGGGGACGCTGCCGATGCAGGCGCCGGACCTTGCGGCGCGCGAGCTGATCCGGTGCGTGCGCGACCTGGGCCTGGCCGGCGTGCAGATCGGCTCGCACGTGGGCGACTGGAACCTCGATCGGCCGGAGCTGTTCCCCGTCTTCGCCGAGGCGGAGGAGCTCGGCGCCGCTGTCTTCGTGCACCCCTGGGACATGATGGGGCAGGAGCGCATGCAGAAGTACTGGCTGCCCTGGCTGGTCGGCATGCCGGCCGAGGTGTCGCAGGCGATCTGCTCGATGATCTTCGGCGGGGTGTTCGAGCGGCTGCCCGCCCTCCGCGTCTGCTTCGCGCACGGCGGCGGCGCCTTCGCCGGCACGTTGGGACGCATCCAGCACGGCTTCGAGTGCTGCCCCGACCTCGTTGCCGTCGACAATCCTCATCCCCCGTCGCGCTACCTGGGCCGCTTCTGGGTGGACTCGCTGGTGCACGACGCCCGCGCGTTGCGGTTCGTGCTCGACACTTTCGGGCCCCGGCGCGTGGCGCTGGGCAGCGACTATCCCTTCCCGTTGGGCGAGGAGCGGCCCGGCGCCCTGATCCGCTCGCTGGAGCTGGATGCCCGCACGCGGGACGCATTGCTCGCGGCGAACGCGCTGGACTGGTTGGGCCGCGAGGCGCGGGAGCTGGACGTCGCATGACGGAGCTCCGCGACGACGCGGCCTGGGCGCGCGCGCAGGACGCGGCCGATCCGCTGGCGCGCTTCCGCGACGAGTTCGTCTTCCCCGAAGGAATCGAGCTGTACTTCGCGGGTCATTCGCTCGGCCTCATGCCCCGGCGCGCCCGGGACCACGTCCTCGCGGAGCTGGATGCGTGGGGCCGCCGTGCGGTCTTCGGCCACCACGAGGGCGAGCGCCCCTGGCTGCCCTACCACGAGCTCGTCACCGCGCCCGTCGCGCGGCTCGCCGGCGCCAGGCCACACGAAGTGGTGGTGATGAATTCGCTGACGGTGAACCTTCATCTCATGTCGGTCTCGTTCTACCGGCCGACGCGCCGCCGCCACCGCATCGTCGTCGAGCAGGGCGCGTTCCCATCCGACCGCTACGCGCTCCTGTCGCAGGCGCGGTTCCATGGCTTTCCCGACGCCGTGGTGGAGGTGCCCAGGGGCGAGGACGCGGCGCGCTCTCTCGACGATTCCGTGGCGCTCCTGCTGCTCGGATCCCCCAACTTCGTCACCGGCGAGGCATTCGACATCGCGCGGCTCACCGCGGCGGCGCACGAGCGCGGGTGCGTCGCCGGTTTCGACCTCGCGCACGGGATCGGCAACGTCGAGCTCGCGCTGCACGATTCGGGCGCCGACTTCGCGGTGTGGTGCAACTACAAGTACCTGAACGCGGGTCCCGGCGGGCTCGGCGGCGTCTTCGTCCACGAGAGGCATGCGGGCGCCGACTTGCCGCGCTTCGCCGGCTGGTGGGGACACGACAAGGAGTCGCGCTTCTCCATGCCGGACGACTTCCGGCCCATCGGCGGCGCCGAAGGGTGGCAGCTCTCCAATCCGCCCATCCTGCAGCTCGCCGCGCTGCGCGCGTCGCTCGAGCTGTTCGACGCGGCGGGCATGCACGCGCTGCGGGAGAAGAGCGTCCGGCTGACCGCGTACCTCGAACAGCTCTTGCGCGGCGTGGCGGAGGTGCTCACGCCGGCGGATCCCCAGCGGCGGGGAGCCATGCTGACCCTGCGCGTGCCCGGCGACGCCGCGCGCCTGCTGGCGGCCCTGCGTGCCCGCGGCGCCGTGTGCGACGCCCGTCCTCCGGACGTGCTGCGCGTCTCCGCGCCGCCGCTCTACACGCGCTTCGCCGACGTCCAGCGCCTCGCGACGCTGCTGCGCGAGGAGCTGCGGCGTGGCTGAGGCGCTCACGGTCATCGGCGCGGGACCGGTGGGGTCGCTCCTGGCGCTCTCTCTCGCCCGCCGCGGACACGAGGTGCGGGTGTTCGAGCGCCGGCCCGACATGCGGCGCGTGGGGATCGGCGCCGGGCGCTCGATCAACCTGGCGGTCTCGACGCGCGGCCTCTACGCGCTCCACCAGGTGGGGCTCGACGACGAGATCCTGCGGCAGGCGATCCCGATGCGGGGCCGGATGGTGCACGGCACCTCCGGCGAGGCGCGCTTCCTGCGCTACGGGCGGGACGACAGCGAGTTCATCAACTCCATGTCTCGCGGCGAGCTGAACAAGCTGCTCATGACCGAGGCGGAGCGGACCGGCCGCGTACGAATCGAGTTCCACCAGCGCCTGGTCGGGTATGGAGCGGGCCGCGCGCGCCTCCGGGACGAGCGTACCGGCGAGGAGCGCGAGGTCGAGGCAACCGTCGTTTTCGGCTCCGACGGCAGCGCATCGGCCCTGCGTGCCGCGCTCGCATTGTCGGTGGAGCAGAGCTCGCTCGACTTCGGCTACAAGGAGCTGACCATCCCGCCGGCGCCGGGCGGCGGGTTCTCGTTGGCGAAGAACGCGCTGCACATCTGGCCGCGCAAGAACTTCATGCTCATCGCGCTGCCCAACCTGGACGGCAGCTTCACCTGCACGCTCTTCCTGCCGTTCGAGGGCGACGCCTCCTTCGCGTCCATCGCCGCGCCGGCGGCTGGAGAGCGCTTCTTCGCGGAGACCTTCCCGGATGCGCTCGCGCTCATCCCGCGCCTGGAAGAGGCGCTCGAGGAGGCGCCGCTCGGGCGCATGGTGACGGTGAGGTGCTCGCCGTGGTCGCGCGGCGCCGCGCTGCTCCTCGGGGACGCTGCGCACGCGATCGTGCCGTTCTTCGGCCAGGGGATGAATGCCGGATTCGAGGACTGCACGGTGCTGATGGAGATCCTCGATCGCGATCCGGACTGGTCGCGCGCGTTCGCCGAGCTGTCGGAGATGCGCAAGCCCGACGCGGATGCGATCGCCGATCTCGCCGTGGAGAATTTCGTCGAGATGCGCGACAAGGTGGCCGACCCCGAGTTCGTCCTGTGGAAGGAAGTCGAGGCCGAGCTCTCCCGCCGCTTCCCCGGCGAATACCTCTCCCGCTACCAGCTGGTCACTTTCACGCGCATCCCCTACCGCATCGCCCAGGAAGCCGGCCGCCTCCAGACCTCCCTCCTCCGCGACTTGACCCGCGATGCCCGCTCCCCCTCCGAAGTGGACTACTCCCGCGCCCACTCCCTCATCCGCACCCGCCTCGTCCCATTGCTCCAGCCACACGGACTGGCCGCGAAGCATGGCTAAGGGATCACCGCGGAGGCACGGAGGACGCGGAGATTGGCGGTTGAAAAAACGATCCTCCGCGCTCTCGGCGGCTCCGCGGTGATCTCTTGGTCCTAACCGCGGAGTTCGGTGCGGACGGACCAGAGGTCGGGGAAGAAGGTGAGATCGACTAGCTGCTTCAAGTAGTCGTAGCCGGCCGTGCCGCCGGTGCCGCGCTTCGAGCCGATGATCCGCTGCACGACCTTCACGTGGCGGAAGCGCCAGATGGCGAACTGCTCGTCCACGTCGACGAGCTTCTCGCACATCTCGTACGCATCCCAGGAGTGCGTCGGATCCTCGTAGATCTGCTTGAAGACCGCGATGAGGCCCGGGTGGCGCGGGGGAGGCCCCGAGAGGTCGCGCTCCAATACCTCGCGCGGGATGGGCATCCCCCGGCGGGCGAGATGCCGGAGGAACTCGTCGTAGAGGGAGGGCGCCCGCAGCGCCGCCTCCAGCTGCGCGTGGTCTGCCGGCGACTGCCGGTGCACCTGCAGCATGCGCGCGTCCTTGTTGCCGAGGATGAACTCGACCAGCCGGTACTGCGGCGACTGGAACCCGCTCGCCGGCCCGAGCACGTGGCGGAACTCGCCGTATTCCGAAGGCGTGAGCGTGGCCAGCACCGACCACTGGTTCACCAGCTGCGCCTGGATGTGCTTGACGCGCGCGAGGATCTTGAACGACGGCTCCAGGTCGTCGGCCTGCACGTGACGCACTGCCGCGCGTAGCTCGTGCAGGAGCAGCTTGAACCACAGCTCGGTCGTCTGGTGCTGGATGATGAAGAGCATCTCGTCGTGGTGCGGCGGCTGCGAGAGCGGCACCTGCGCCGAGAGCAGACGATCGAGCTGCAGGTAGCCGCCGTACGTCATGCGGCCCTGGAAGTCGGTGACGACGGAGGGCTCCAGCTCGTCGGGCATCGCCACAAGGCATGGCACAACCGCCGCGCCGTGAAAAGCAAAGCACAGCGCCACCGATTACGGCGGCGGCTGGGCGAGCCGCAGCTCGCGGAGCGCGGCGTCGAGCTTTTCGGGACCCCGGCGCGGCTCGGCCAGCCTGAACAGCACGTAGCGAGCGTCTTCCGGGAGCGCGCTCCACTGCGCAGCGGAGAGGTTCGGCGCGCGCGCCGCCACGTTCTCGGGGATTCGCGCCCCGCTCCACGCGCTCGCGTCGAGAGGCCCGCCCTCGAGCGGCCCGGCCGGATGTCCCGCGCGCTCGGCGAATCCTGCCAGCGCCTCCCGATACACCTCGAGATCGCCGGCGCCGTCCACGGGCAGGTGGCAGACCGCAAGCCGCTCGGCGCGCGTCATCGCCGTCCAGGCCTTGAGCGACAGCTTGAGACCCGCCAGGTCGAGCTTGCGCCTCACCGCGAGCGGGATGAACTCCAGCGTCCGGTGCAGGTCGCCTTCGAGCTCGAAGCGCAGGTACATGGGCGCCCTATACGTCGGGCCAGGGGGTGGTGACCACCACGCGGACCATCGGCGAGACGCGCAGCGCGCCGAGCATCGCGGTGAACGGCCGGATGCCGAACCGCCGCACGTCGATTTCTACCTCGGCGACCGCGCGGTCCGCCACCCGCTTGACGGCGAAGTCGCCGGACAGCTCGCGCCCGTGCAGCGAGAGCGTGCCTCGCACCGAGTCGCGTTGCACTTCGCTGGAGGCGAAGGTGATCTCGGGGAAGCGGTGCGCCTCCAGCACCTCGCGCGCGCAGCTGCGCTCGATGTCGCGGCGGTCGCGCTCGGAAACGGCCGAGGGATCCTCCCGCCCGGCGCGCATCGCAGCGGCGACGCGCAGCGACGACGGGTCGAATCGCGCGCGCACCGAGGTCGCGTCGGCCTCGATCTCGAACCTCTCCGGCCGGAGCTTCAGATCGTGGCCCACCGCGGCAAGGACGCCTTCACGTTTCGTGAATACTTCGCACGTCGCTGTATCGGGTCCGAAACGGGCCATCGCACACAATCCTATCCGACCCGGGGCTTGACAGGATTGTAGGAACCGCGTGAGTGTTCGCCCCGCAGACAGCCTGGAGGCCCCATGAAGCGGCGGACCTTTCTGAAGGGCGCGGCGCTCGGTGGCGCAGCAGTCGGCATCGGCTTCGACATGTCGAAAGCCCGCGCGGAGATGCGGCAATTCAAGATCGCGCGCACTACCGAGACCCGCAGCATCTGTCCCTACTGCGCAGTGTCCTGTGGCGTGATCATCCACACGCTCGGCGACAAGGCGAAGAACGTCACGCCTTCAGTGGTGCACGTCGAGGGCGATCCCGATGCGCCGATCAATCGCGGCACACTGTGCCCGAAAGGCGCGACGCTCAAGGACGACATCAACAACCCCAACCGGTTGCTGAAACCCAAGGTGCGAAGGCCCGGCTCCGATCACTGGGAAGACATCTCCTGGGACGACGCCATCCAGCAGATCGCGCGGCACATCAAGACGACCCGCGACCGCACCTTCGTCGCCAAGAATGCCAAGGGACAGCTTGTGAACCGGACCCCGGGCATGGCGATGATCGGCGGCTGCACCGACACGAACGAGTTCAACTTCCTGCAGTGGAAGTTCATCACTGCGCTCGGGATACCCTACCGGGACAGCCAGGCAAGGGTTTGACACGGTCCTACGGTGGCCAGTTTGGCCGCCACGTTCGGCCGCGGCGCGATGACCAACGGCTGGGTCGACATCAAGAATGCCGACGTGATCCTGGCAATGGGCGCGAACCCCGCGGAGAACCATCCCTGCGGGTTCAAGTGGACCATCGAGGCGAAGAAGACCCGCAACGCGAAGCTGGTGGTCGTCGACCCGCGATTCACGCGTACCGCCGCGGTCGCCGACTTGTACACGCAGCTCCGGCCCGGCACTGACATCGTCTTTTTGAACGGCATCATCCGGCATGCGCTCAACACCGGCCGCTTCCACGAGGACTACGTCAAGATCCACACCAACGCGCCCTACATCATCTCGGAGAAGTACGGCTTCAACGAAGGCCTCTTCTCCGGGTTCGACG
>VBKO01000533.1 GCA_005888115.1 Deltaproteobacteria bacterium | reverse complement strand
GCCAGCCGCTTTCCTTGAAGGTCGCCCCGGCGCTCGCCTTCCACCGCTGATCGTGGTCGAGGAACTGCCAGCCGTCGTTCGCCAGGTCGGCGGGGCCGAAGAGGTATTGCGCCGACTCGATGCCGCGGCCCATCGCCTTCTGCAGCGTGCCGTTGGCGAAGGCCTGGAATCGGCGGCCCAGCACCAGGATCGCGCTGGCCTCGATTCCCCCTGCGCGGCCTTCGCGGAAGTTATATGGGCTGATCAGATTCGTGCTGCCGACGCCCACGTCGTCAAGCTGATCGTCGCTGAGCTTGCCCCAGCCGGTCAGCTTCAGCGTCAGCTCCGGGAGCACCCGCGACTCGATGCCCACCTCGGCGTACCGGTCCTTCTCGGGCTTCAGGTCGTAGGTCACCGCAGTGCCCGGCGGAACGAGTCCCAGGATGCGAGCGGCGGCCGGCGAATCCAGGACGGGCGGCGGTTGCCAGAGCAGACCAGCGAACGCGTGGACCACTGTGTCGTTGCTGATCGAGTACGCTATCCCCAGGCGCGGACCGAAGCCGACGTCGAAGGCGGTCTCGGGGTTCCCGACGAAGGCGACGCGCTGGAAGTCGAACCGGACGCCGCCGGTCACCACCACTCGTCCGAAGGTGGCCCGATCCTCCAAGTACGCGCCGCCGGTGGTTGCGTGCGATGTGTCGCTGCCGCGGACCGTGAGCGCCGGATCGGGGCCTTGAAGCGCGTCGCTGCGCGCGTACGCGGTGTAATCGGTGGTGGCGAAGAGCTCGTCGACCTGCCCACCGAGCTTCACGACGTGGTCCTCGCCCACCCGCCACAGCTGCTCGGCGTACCCGACCAGGTGGTCGGCCGTGCGCGTGACGTCGCTGGCAGTTGCGCAGGTGGTGTTCCCCGCGTCGTCCGTGGAGCACGGGTCCTGCGAAGGTCCCAGCGAATGCTGGGCGTCCCCGAAGAGGAAGCCGTAGCTGTGCCGGTAGGAAAGCGCGACTCGCAGCGAGGTGCGAGGGTCGAAGTCGTGGCGGATGGAGAGCAGAGCGAAGCCATCGTGCTCGTTCTCCGTCTGGTTCGTGTCGGAAGGGAAGAATGGAGGGGGGTCGTTCCCATACTGATCGGGATTCCTTCCCCCGTTCGGTAAGGACGGGTCGAGGGGAGCGACCGTCGTATCGATCGGGATGCGATAGAAGTTATGCGCGTACGCGCCCAGCAGCGTCACGTGCGTGCGGTCCGACGTGCCGTACTCGACTTTGAGGAAAGCCCGCTCCTCGTCACCGCCGGCGTGCTGCACCACGTCCGGAACGGCAGGGTCGAGAGCGCGGTCCGTCGTGCGGTAGCTCCCGCCGGCCAGAACGCTCCAGGCTCCCATCTGTTTGCCGTACAGCAGGCTCGGGTTCAGCGTTGCGTACGAGCCGGCTTGCATTTCGATCTGCCCCTCGCCCTCCTCCGGGGGCCGGCGGGAATTGAGGTTCACCACGGCGGCGAGGCGCTCGCCGTACTCGACGCCCAGCCCGCCGGTCAGGACTTCCATGCCGTCGATCAGCTTGGGCGAGAGGAACCCGCCGAACAGTCCGCTCACCGAGTCGGGGAGCGGAACGCCGTCGAGCTGGTACTGGATGTTGGCGTGGTTCCCGCGGGCGAAGAGGTTCCCGAACGAGTCGTAGACGAAGCCCGGCTGCGTGGCGAGGATCTCGTTGACCGACTGGGTGCCGCCGCGCGGCAGCTCCTCGATCTGTTCGCGGTCGAGCGTGGCCACGGAGGAGGGGACCCTCGCGGGTGCCGGCGCCAGGGCTCGCCGGCCCTGGACAACGACCTGTTGCTCCGCCGCCGGCCGCAGCGACATCGGCGCCACGACTACGTCGCCGGAGGCAATCCGCACCTCTTGCTCGGTCACCAGCCCGGCCGGGCCAGCTGCCCGGATCCGGTAGGTTCCGAACGGCACCTGCTCGAACTCGAAGTGGCCCGCCCCGTC
>VBKO01000532.1 GCA_005888115.1 Deltaproteobacteria bacterium | reverse complement strand
TGTGGCTGGAAGCCCGGGCGCCTCTACGTCGTTGGGGCGGTCGCCCTCGCGACGCTCGTGCTCAAGGGATGGGCGATCATCGGCAGGCGACCTGCGCTGTTCCCCATCCCGGGACTGGTTGCGGTTCTCGCTCCGCCGGCGCTCGCGCTCCTGTTTGGGACGATCTGCAACTCCTGGCCGTGACGGATCGGAACCTTCGCTGCATGCCTGGCAGATGGGCACGCATTGACCAGCAGGGCCCGCTTGCTTCATGATACGGCGGTCCCTCGACTGACCTGCCGTACCAGGCAGCCGGGGCGAGCGCGGGGGCCCCTCTCGTGGCAGCGGACGACAAGCGGCTGGTGCCCGCATTCGAGCTGCTCGTCGACGGCCAGAAGGCGGATCCGGAGCTGGCCGGCTCCGTCATCGGCATCCGCTGCTCGGACGACATGGATCGGGCGGCGCGGTTCCAGCTGCACATCTCGGACGTCGGCCGCAAGTGGACGAAGAGCGACAAGTTCAAGCCGGGCACGGCGATCGAGATCAAGCTCGGCTACGTGGGCCAGCTCAGATCGGTCTGCAAGGCCGAGGTGCAGACGCTCGAGGTGGTCCTCACGCCCGACGGGCCGACCCGGCTCCTCGTCGCCGGGTTCGACAAGGGCCAGGGCTTCACCAAGGGCACGCAGACCAAGACGTACAAGGACGTGAAGGACTCCGACCTGGCGCGGCAGATCGCCCAGCGCAACGGGCTCTCCGCCGAGGTGGACGACAGCAAGGTGGTCCACGACTACGTCATCCAGTCCAACCTCTCCGACTACGATTTCCTCGTGCAGCGCGCGGCCGTGGCCGGGTTCCGCTTCAACGTCGATGGCAAGAAGCTCGGCTTCAAGAAGCCGCAGATCGGGCAGGGTTCCGCGGCGAAGCTCGTCTGGCGCGAGAACATCGGCCGCTTCGCCATGGAGGTGAACACCTACGACCAGGTCTCCAAGATCAGCAGCAGCGGGTGGGACCCGGACAAGATGAAGAACATGACCTCGCCCGCCAAGAAGGGGGATGAGTACGGCACCCAGGGCGGCCAGGTCACCGGAGCGCAGCTGGTCAAGAAGATGTTCGGCGAGGTGGAGTCGGTCCTCACCGTCGCGAGCGGCCAGCAGAACCTGCTCGAGGCGGTCGCCAAGGCCGAGTTCAACAAGCGGGGAGGCACGTTCGTCGCGGCGGAAGGCCGCATCACGGGCGACCCCGCCGTCAAGGCGGGCACCGTCATCGAGGTGGACAAGGCCGGCCAGCGCGTCAACGGGCAGTACTACGTGACCGGCAGCGAGCACATCTTCTTCGCCGACACGGGGTATGCGACCGAATTCCGCGCCAAGCGCTACGCCATCAAGAAGCAGAGCTCGCCGGTCAAGGACCTGGCCAAGTTCGCCAAGGCGGTGCAGGAGGCCGCGAAGAAAGCGCAGGAGATCGCGCAGAAGATCAAGGAAGCGGCGGCGTTCGCGCTGAAGGCCGCTCGCGAAGCGGCGAAACGCGCGCAGCAGGCGTGCGATTCCGCCAAGGCCCTCTACAACCAGGTGAAGCAGGCGCTCGAGCAGGTGAAGTCCGGCGCGGGCGACGTCGCGAAGACGATGCTGCAGCAGGCCGAGCAGCAGATCGCGGGCATCAAGGGATACTTGAGCGAGGCCGGGAGCAAGGTCTCCGAGGCAGCCGGCGAAGCGGCGGCGGCGGCGGACGATGCGGCGAAGAAGGCGCTGCAGACCGCGCACGAGGCGGCGGGGAGCGTCGTCGACCTGGCGAAGAATGCGTACCAGCACGCGCAGGACGCCTTCGATGCGGTGAAGGCGGCTGCGCTCGATGCGGTGCACACATCCGGAGATCCGGACGCACCGCTCTCGGGCCCCGTGCAGGGGATCAAGAAGAGCCTGCTCGCCGCAGCGGAGACGGCGCTGGCGATCGGCAAGGCGGGAATGACGCTCGCCAACGTGGCGATTGCCAAGGGCAAGAGCGCGATCGAGATGTGCGCCGCCAAGGCGGACGCGATGGCGAAGCCGCTCATCGAGGCCATCGGCGGCGAGCTGTCGAAGGTCATCGACTCGGTGAAGCAGTCGGGGAAGGCCTCGAATCAGTCGATCCTCGGTGCCATCTCCTCCGGCGCCCAGCACGCGCTCGATCAGGCGAAGAAGGCCGTCTCCCAGGCGCAGGAAGCGATCGCCAAGGCCAAAGAGGCGGTGCAGAAC
>VBKO01000531.1 GCA_005888115.1 Deltaproteobacteria bacterium | reverse complement strand
ACGCCGTGAGCGGAAGGACGCTCTTGCCGTCGTCGCTCGTCGGCCGGGCGCCGAACAAGCCCATCATCAACGGCATCGAAGGACCGTAGATGTCGGCATCCAAAAGCCCTACTTTGCAGCCGAGATTGGCCAGCGCGACCGCGACGTTCGCCGAGACGGTGCTCTTGCCGACCCCGCCCTTGCCGGAGCCCACCAGCACCACGTTCTTCACCGAGGGAACGAGGTCGTTCGGGTTGTTCTGCTTTCCCGGCGAAGGCCGCACGTTGGCGCCGAAGGCCACCTCGACGCGCGCAAGCTGCAGGGGCGAAAGCATCGCCCGCACTGCCTCCTCGATCCGCGCCTTGTGCGGGGAGGCGGGCGTGGGCAGCTCGACGCGCACGCGCACTCCGCCGCCTTCGAGCATCTCCGGGTGCTTGAAGTACCCCAGCTCGGACATCGTCCTGCCGGACGAGGGGTCCTTGAGGTCCTTGAGCGCCGAGAGAACCTGTTCCGCCGTCACCTTCATTGGGCGCCGGAATGTGCGCGGCAGTGGGGGTCAAGTCAAGGCGAGTGGCGGAGGGGCCGCCCTGGCCGTTCCCTCGTGCGCCTGCCGTTATCCAGCACGATCTTTCCGTTCACCACCAGGTACGGGATGCCTTCCGGGTACGCCATCGGCTTCTCGAAACTGGCGGTATCGCGCACCGTGGCGGGGTCGAAAGCGACCAGGTCCGCCTTCATGCCCGCGCGGATCAGGCCGCGGTCTTGCAGCCCGAGACGCCGCGCAGGGAGCGAGGTCATCTTCCGCACCGCCTCTTCCATGCTGAAGAGGCGTTCGTCGCGCGCGTAATGGCCGAGGATGCGGGCCGTGCTGGCGAAGGCACGCGGGTGCGCGCTCCCTTCGGCGGCAAACGGCCCGTCGATCGCCATCGCGCCATAGTCGGTATCCATGGCTACCCATGGCTGCGATAGCCCGAGCCGCACGTCCTCCTCGCTCATTCCAAAGCGGGCGACGCCGACGTTGGCCCGGTCCATCGCCACCAGATCGACCAATGCCTCCGCAGGCGTCTTTCCCATGTCGCGGGCGGCCGCATCCAGCCGCTTGCCGACATGCTTTTTCACCTCCGGGTTCACGGCGGAGAGGAGCAGGATGTCCTCGGCGTGCAGCTCGGTCTCGATCTCCCGGATCATCTTCGCCCGCTGCGCCGGATCGCGGATGCGCGCGACCATCGCGTCCACGCCGCCTTCGTGCGCCCAGTCCGGAATGGAGGCATCGAGGCCGTTCGCGCTCGCGATCCACGGGTACATGTCGGCCGTGACGTCGAGCCCCGCGGCCCTCGCCGCCTCGATCCGGCCTATCACCTCCTTCATCCGGCCCCAGTTCGCACGACCCGAGACCTTCAGATGCCAGATCTCGACCGGCACGCGCGCCTCGCGGGCGATGGTGAAGGCCTCTTCCAACGCCTCGCCGATCTTCTTCGACTCGCTGCGGATGTGCGTCGCATAGATGCCGCGGTGCCGCGCGGCGATCTTCGCGAGCGCGATCAGCTCGGGGGTCCTGGCGAAGCTCCCCGGCTGGTAGATCAGCCCGGTCGAGACGCCGAAGGCGCCCTGGCGCATCGCCGCGTCCACCAGCTTCTGCATGCGGGCGAGCTGCTTCTCGTCGGGCTGGACGTCCTTGAACCCGAGGACGATCCCGCGCACCTGGCCGGCTCCCACCAGCAGGGCTTCATTGATGCTCGGCCGCGCCTTTTGCAGCCGGCGGAAATAGCCGGAAAGGTCCGTCCAGTCGATCTTGAGCCGGTATTTGCGCAACCACGGCGCTTGCTCGTGGATCCAGGCGGCATTCATCGGCGCGGGCGAGACGCCTTCGCCGGTGAGCTCGGTGGTGATCCCCTGCCGCACCTTCGATTCCTCTCGCGGATCGATCAGCGCGTTCAGCTCGCTCTGGCCGAGCAGGTCGATGAATCCGGGCGCGAGCGCGAGATCCTTGAGCTGGATCCGCCGCCGGGCCTTGCTCCGGGAGAGATCGCCTACCGCCGCGATGGTATCGCCGCGGATGCCGACATCGGCGCGAAACCATGGAGCCCCGGTGCCGTCCATCACGCGGCCGCCGGAGAGGATCAGGTCGAAGACGGCCGCGCAGAGAAGCGCGATCATGCCTGCGGCGCCACCACCACCATGCCCTCCTCACCCTCGGCGCCGTCGACCACCGCGCGGACCGGCAGCGCCTGCCGGGCGAGGGTCGCGAGCTCCAGCAGCGGGCCGGTCACCTCGCTCGCCGTGTAATGGCAGCTCGGCGGAGTGCCGGCCCGGGCGCCCAGGCCGCTCGCGCAGAGAAACGAGGGAAGCAGCATCCGCTCCGCCGTGTTCGAGTCCAGCGCGCCGCGGCGTTCCAGGAAGCGCGACAGCCGCTCCGCCAGGCGATCTCCCTGCTCCGGGCCGACTAGCGCCGGCGCCTGTCCCA
>VBKO01000530.1 GCA_005888115.1 Deltaproteobacteria bacterium | reverse complement strand
GCGGTCGCCGAAGACCTTGCGAGCCAGCGAGTATCCGTTGGAGTGCAGGCCGCTCGCCGCGAGCCCCAGCACCACGTCTCCGGCGCGTATCCGCGATCCGTCGAGGATGCGCGACTTCTCGACCACGCCCACGCAGAAGCCCGCCAGGTCGTACTCGCCGTCGCCGTAGAACCCGGGCAGCTCCGCCGTCTCTCCGCCGATCAGCGCGCACCCGGCGCGCATGCAGCCCTCGGCGACGCCGGCGATCACCCGCTCGGCCTGGTCCGCCCGCAGGCGGCTGGTGGCGAAATAATCGAGGAAGACGACGGGCTCGGCGCCGCAGACCACCACGTCGTTGACGCTCATGGCGACGAGGTCGATGCCGACCGTCTCGTGGCGCCCGCTGGTGAAGGCGAGCTTGAGCTTGGTGCCCACCCCGTCCGTCCCGGCGACGAGGACCGGCTCGCGGTACCCTTTGGGGACCTCGAACAGGCCCCCGAATCCGCCAATCCCGGCGAGCACTTCCGGCCGCAGCGTCCGGCGCGCGTGCGGCTTGATGCGCTCGACGAGCGCGTCGCCCTCGTCGATGTCCACGCCCGCATCCCGATAGGTGAGGCCCATGGCGGGGCGCACCTTAGATGGATCCGGGCCCGCGTGCCAGCGCGAAGGAGCAGCCCGGCAAGGCCCCGCGTGTCCTCCCCGCGGGGCCTCGCCGAGGTTCGAGGTCAGTCGTCGTCGTCGTCGCCGTGGTCCTTCCCGCCGACGCGCTCGATCTTCCAGATCACGCCGGTCTTGGGAATCTGGACCAGCGGCGCATCGGCCGGGGTGATGAACTTGCTCCTCGCATCCGACTGGCCGAAGTCCCGCACCGCGCCGTAGTCGACCAGGTACAGCGCGCCGTCGGGGCCGAACTGAACCTGGATGGGCCGGTTGATGCCGTGGATGATGCGCGCTGCGGTCGACTCCGCGAACGCCTGATCCAGGGATCGATCTTCTCCGGTCGCCTTGTCCTGGCAGGTCGGGGTGCCGTTCGGATCCACGCCCTGGTTCTCGCTCGCGCAGTTGAACGCGAACCGGGACAGCTCCAGCTTGAGCGGCTCGCCCCGCTTGCTGAAGTTCACCAGCTCGATGTCGTGCCCTGCCTCCGGCTCGCCGTTTCCGGCCGAGAAGCCGAAGTCGCCCTCGCGGGCGACGAGCGCTGCGCCCCTGCGGACGACACCAGTGGCGAAGGAGTTGGGGGCGAAGTCCGGACCGACCGCCGCGACGTCAGCCGGCTCCAAGGCGAGCGGCGCGACCGGTGGCTGCGGAGGGAACGCGAGCACGTGCTTGACCGGGCTGTCCTCTCCCTGGACGACCGGCTTGCATGCCGGGAACGTGGTGGCGGTCCCCGGGGATCCCTTGGTTGGGTTGCAAAGATCGTCGCCTGGGCCACCCTGCGGGTTGAAGACGGCCTGGGTCGAATCGAGGAAGCCGAACCGGTCCGGCCAGCCATGGAAGTCAGGCTTGCCATTCTTCATCTGCGCCAGCTGCAGCCGGTCCGGCGCGTTGTTGGTCGGGCGCGCGCCACGCTCATCCTCGCCGTTCTCGGTCACGAAGAGCCCACCCTGGAGGGCGTGGTCCTGTGGAGCAAAGCGCAGCCCGAAGGGATTGCGGTAGCCCCAGGAGAACGGCTCGACGCGCTTGTTGCTGATCTTCGCCCGCAGGATCGCGCCCGTGCAC
>VBKO01000382.1 GCA_005888115.1 Deltaproteobacteria bacterium | reverse complement strand
TCCGTCTCGGCGAACCGTGCGCTGCGCACGCCGGGTGCGCCGTGCAGCGCGTCCACGCAGAGCCCGCTGTCGTCCGCCAGCGTCCACAGCGAGGCGCGTGGCGCGCAGGCGGTCGCCTTGGCGGCCGCGTTCTCCTGGAAGGTGGCGAAAGGCTCCTCGGGCGCCTCGAGGCCCAGGTCGGCCAGCGAGACCAGGTCGAGCTCGAGGCCGCCGAGGATCTCGCGCACCTCCACCAGCTTGCCCGGATTCCCGGTTGCGACGAGGAGCTTCACTTCGCGTCCTGCGCCTGTGCCTCCGCGAGCGCCGCCGTCTGCGCGCGGTGCAGGTCCTGGATGCCCTTCTGCGCCAGCGCGACCATCTCGTGCAGCTGCTGCGGGGTGAAAGGGCGCTTCTCCGCCGTCCCCTGCACCTCGAGCAACTCGCCCTGCGCGTTGCCGATCACGTTCAGGTCTACCTCGGCCGCAAAGTCTTCCTCGTAGTCGAGGTCGAGCAGCAGTTGGCCTCCCACGATCCCCACGCTGACCGCGGCGACCGGCGGCCGCAGCGCCTTCTCCCGGCGCATCCGCCGGAGCGCGATCCCCAGGGCGACGTACGCTCCCGTGATCGCCGCCGTCCGGGTGCCGCCGTCCGCCTGCAGCACGTCGCAATCGATCAGCACCTGCCGCTCGCCCAGGACGGCCAGATCGCAGGCAGCGCGCAGCGCGCGGCCGATGAGCCGCTGGATCTCTTGCGTCCGCCCGCTCTGCTTGCCCTTCGCCGCCTCGCGGTCGGTGCGCGTGTGCGTCGAGCGCGGGAGCATGCCGTACTCGGCCGTGACCCAGCCGCGGCCGCTCCCCTTCACGTGGCTGGGCACGCGCTCCTCGGCGGTCGCGGTGCAGAGCACGCGGGTGCCGCCGAAGGTGCACAGGACGCTCCCTTCGGCGTGCTCGGTGAATCCAGGAACGATGCGGATGGGGCGCAGCTCCGAGGGAGCCCGGCCTTGGCGAGGCATCCCGCTCTGCTACCGCGCCGCGGCGGCAGCCGCAACGGGCGAGGCGGCCGGCGCGCCACCTTTGGGCGGCCTGCGCGCTACCAAGACGATCTCCGGCAGCACTACCCGCGTCGCCGCCGAGACCAGCCGGCGCGCCAGCACGTCGTCGGCGTACTCCCGCACCGCGGTGGCGAGTGCCCGGGCGATCGCCGTCTGGTGCCGCTCCTTGCCGAGCAGCCGTCCCTCGAGGGGATGCGAGATGAAGCCGATCTCGACCAGCGCCGAGGGCATCCGGGTCCCGGCGAGCACCGCGAAGGGTGCCTGCCGCACACCCCGGCCCGAGATGCGGGCGTCGCGCACCATCCGCCGCTGGACGATCTCCGCCAGACGGGAGCTGTCGTTGCGCGCCTGGCCGAGCGCGAGGTCCGCGAGGATGCCGCTGACCGCGTCGCCGCCCTTCGCCGGCGCGGCGTCGGGTCCGCCGTTCTCGATCTCGGCGAGCAGCTTGGCGTCGGAGTCGGTCGGGTCCGGGGAAAGGAAGTACGTCTCGACGCCGCGGGTGAGCAGGCGATCCTTCAGCTTCGGCATCGAGTTGCAGTGGATGGAGAGGAACAGGTCCGCGCCGGCCTCGTTCGCGATCTGCGCGCGCCGGGCGAGGGAAAGATCGGCGTCGGCTTCGCGCGTCAGCACTACCGTGACGCCCGCCTCCTCCATCGCCTCCTTGGTCCGGATCGCGACCGCGAGCGCCACGTCCTTCTCGATCAGTCCGCCTCTGCCATGCGCGCCATCGTGCGGATAGGCGCCCCCGTGGCCCGCGTCGAGCACGACCACCAGGGCGCGCCGCGGTGGCTCGGCCGCGGCAGCGCCGGAGAGGCAAAAGAGCAGCGCGGCGAGCCGTCGCATGCCCGCCACGATAGCAGACGCGCCTTCTCACCCTGAACTTTACTGCAGGTGGATCTCCTACCCCGTGGCACCTACACCGTCGGCCCGCCCGAGAACCGGTCGCGCAGCTTCCGCGCGGTTTCCGGGGCCACCAGCGTCAGCACGAAGTACACGATGGCGGCGACGACGAGGAGCTTCACGAACAGCCACGCCACGCCGATGAGCAGGCCGATGATTCCGCCTGCCACCCCGGCGACGATGCGGATCGCCACCAAGGCGACGAGGGCGATGAGCGCGAGGGTTGCTGCGGTCCGGAACATGTGCTGCCTCCTGACCATCCCTACGGATGGGGCGCTGCGGCATTTCAGCCCTGCAGCGCGCCCTCCACGGTGACGCCGGGCTCCAGCCTGCCGCGCGGAACGACCTCCCCGATGCGCGCCGCCGGCGCACCCGCGTCCGCCAGCCTGCGCAGGAGCTGCTCGGCGGCGCGCGGCGCCACGGCCGCCAGCATGCCTCCGTTCGTCTGCGCGTCGGCGAGCACCAGCTGGTCCGCCTCCTCCATCTTCGCGGGGAACAGCGTACGCGGCTCGATGAACTCGCGGTTCGAGCGGGACCCGCCCGGCACCAGGCCCGCCCGCGCGAGGACGCGCACGCCGGGGAGCACCGGCACGGCGTCGGCGTGCACCAACGCGCGCGCGCCGCTCGCGCGCAGCATCGAATCGAGGTGGCCGAGCAGCCCGAATCCGGTCACGTCGGTGAGCGCGTGCACGTCCTTCCACGCGCGCGCCAGGGTCTCTCCCGCCGCGCGGTTGAGCATCTTCATCTGCGTCACGGCGGCGCGCAGGACGTCGGGCGAGGCCTGCTCCTGCTTGATGGCCGACACCACGATCCCGGTGCCCAGGGCCTTGGTGAGCAGCAGCGCGTCCCCGGGCCGGGCGCCGGAATTGGTGAGCACGCGGCGCGGGTCGACGAGTCCGGTGACCGCGAGTCCGTAGTTCGGCTCGGCGTCGTCGACGCTGTGCCCTCCGACGATCGGGCACCCCGCCTCGTGCGCCTTCTCGGCGCCTCCGGCGAGGATCTCGGTGAGCAGCTCCCACGGCTGGCCGCGGGGAAAGCCGACCAGGTTCAGGGCATAGAGCGGCTTGCCGCCCATCGCGTACACGTCCGAGAGCGCGTTCGCCGCCGCGATGGCGCCGTAATCGCGCGGGTCGTCCACCACCGGCGCGAAGAAGTCCACGGTGGCGACCAGCGCCCGCTTCGCGTCGAGGCGGAACACCGCCGCATCGTCGCGCGTCTCGGTGCCGACGAGGAGTTGCCGCGGGCGGGGGAAGACCGGTAGGCCGCGCAGGACCTGCGCGAGCTCCGCTGGGCGGAGCTTGCAGGCTCAACCCGACCCGTGGCTCAAGAGCGTGAGCCGCGGCAGCCGGGAGGACGGCTGCCCCTTTGCGGTGACCTCTCTCATCGAAGGGTGCTCTATCACGACTCCAGCTCCACGCGGTCTCCCTCGACGATCAGATCTCGGCGACGCGCACATCTCGCAAGATGCCGCGAGCGGAGGCGCGATTCAGAACTGCCGCAGGTAACCGCGCTGCAGGAGGGCCGCGAGCTTCTGCGCGACCTCCAGGTCGCTACCCTGCGCGCGGTCGAGCACCGCCTGCACCACCCCGTAGTTGTGCACCAGCTGCACCAGGTCGACCTCCTCGGGCGTCAGGTCGCGCAGGCGCGGGGTGAGCGGCATGGCGATGCCGATCGCGGCGGTGGGCGCGGGCAGCGTCCCGCGGGCGAGCTCGTCCTGCTGCTGCATCGCCTCCATCACCAGCGCCTCGGTGCTCTCCTGGATCTCGTTGGGCATCGGGGGCAGCTCGCCCTCCTGCGGGACGAACTCGAAGCCGCCCTGGCTCCATCCCACCATCCGGTACAGCGCCTTCTTCGGCGGGAGCGTCGGGTCGGCGTCGATCACCGCCGCCACCACCCTTCCGTTGCGCAGGTGCACGCGGCCGCCGCGGTAGCCCTGGATGACGATGGCGCCCGTCTTCTTCGAGGTGCTGAGGAGCTGCAGCAGGTCCACCAGCGGGACTTCCTCCAGCCGGCCCTGCACGGCGCTGCGGCCCCGCCGCTCCTGCGCCGCCGCGGTGCGCTCGAGCTGCTGCTGCGCCGCGCGCGCGTCGATGGCCTGCGCGCTCCTCTGCACGGTGACGAGCTTCAAGATGCTGGTGCCGATGAGGACGCGGTCGCCTTCCTTGAGCTGCGCCTTCTTCACCTTCTCGCCGTTCACGAAGGTGCCGTTGGTGGGCCCCAGATCGGCGATGGTGATGGCGCCATCCTGCAGCGTGATCTTGGCGTGCTTGCGGCTGACCATGTCCTCGATCAGCACCATGTCGAGGTCGCTGGAGCGGCCGATCACCAGGTCGCGCGCGTCCTGCAGCGGGTATTCGCCACCCTGGTACTTGCCGCTGATGAACCGGAGCGCGTAGGCGCGTTCCGTCATCGCGGCCTCCCGTCGGCGGCCGGCGCCTGGGCGCGCGCCAGCTTCAAATAGAGCTGCGCGGTCCGGTGGCGCGGGTCCATGCGCAGCACTTCTTCCCAGTGCTCGATCGCGTCGTCCAGCTTGCCGCCGGCGGAGCAGGCGAGACCGAGCGCCACCCGCGCCGGGACGTACGCGGGGGCGTCGCGCACCGCCCGCCGCAGCTCGGCGGCCGCCGCATCGGCCTCGCCGCTCTCGCGCAGCGCGGAGGCGAGCTTCATCCGCAGATCGACGAACCCGGGCGACAGGTCCAGCGCGCGGCGGAACTCCAGCGCCGCGTCCGCCGGGCGCCGAGCGGCGGCGTAGGCGTCGCCCACGGCCGCGTGCAGGTTGGCGATCTTGCCGCGGGTGAAGGCGTCGAGCGGCTCGTCTCCGGAGCTGGGCCCCGCTCCGTTGCGCGAGCGTTCCAGCGCGTTCGAGTAGACCTTCTGCGCCTTCTCGTACTGGCCCAGGTCGTTGCAGAGGATGGCCAGGTTCAGCGAGGCTTCGACGTAGCCGGGGTTGATCTCCAGAGCGCGCTCGAACGCGCGCTGCGCCGGATCGAACTCGCCCATCTGGTGGTAGCAGACGCCCAGCATGTGGTGGACGTCGGCGAAGGCGACGCCGCGCGCGATCACCTGCTCGAGGTGGCCGGCGGCCAGCGACCAGTCACCGCGCTGGAAATGCTCCTTCCCGAGGGCGACCAGCTCCCGGACGGCGTCGTCCATTGGAACACGCTACCACGCGCGTGAATCCCGTCCGGTTTCCAGTCGCCGCCAGCCGCCGCCGTATTCGGCGGCGCTGTCCGCCGACCGCGGCTCACGCGGCCGCTGCCGTTCTCTACCGCGGCGGTGGCGTGGGTTTCGCCGGTTGCGGCTCGGTGGGAGTGGGAGAAGGACGCGGGGGAGTCGCGGTGGGCTCGGGCGCGTTGCCGGGCGGCACGGCCATGGAGGGACCGGGCACCGGCTGCGCCTCGGGCGGCACCGGCGCCGGGCCCTGCACGGCAGGCGGTGGCGCTTCCAGCTTCCGCCCGGACGCCGGCTCCTGCGGGGTCCTCTGCTCCGGGGTCGCGGTCGCGGAGTCGCCCGGAGGGAGCTGCCGCAGGCGCGCCTGCGCCTCGCGCGCGTGCGCGCCGTCGGGCGCCTCCTGGACGAGGCGCTGCAGCACCTTGCGCTCGTTCGCGGTGTCCTTGAGGTTCCGGTAGGCCTCGCCGGCGCGCCACAGCGAGTCGGAGCGGACCTTGCCGCCGCCGAGGTCGCCGTAGTTGTCGGCGAGCCCGACGAGCCGCCCGGCCGCGCCCTTCCACGCGTTCCGCTTCCAATAGAAGTCCGCCACGTACTGCTCGTGCTTGGCCAGCCTCTCGCGCGTTTCGGCGATCAGCTGGCGCGCGCGCGGGACGTACTCGCTCCTCGGGTAGCTGAGCACGAACCGCTGCAGCGCATCGAGAGCGGCGCGCAGCGGGCCCTGGTCCTTCTCGGACGAGGGGGGCAGGAACCACAGGTCCGACGGCTTGTCTTCCCAGCGCGCGACGCCGGCGCGAAAGGCGGCGTAATCGGCTTTCGGGTGGGAAGGGTGGCCCTTCACGAAGTCCTGGTACTGGGTGGCCGCGGCGCTCCAGTCCTCGCGCTCGAAGCTCAAGTCGGCGATGGCCAGCTCGGACAGGCCGGCGAACTGCGAGTAGGGAAAGTTGTTGCGCACGTACTCGAAGTACTTCACCGCCTCGAGGTAGTTCTTGTCCTTCCGTTCCTGCAGGCCGCGGTTGTAGGCCTTCTCCGCGTTGCTCGCCTCGGCGCCCGTCACCGGCTTGGTGATGTCCACGCTGTCCTTGCCGCCCGCGCAGGCCGCGCAGAGCGCCAGGGAAATCGCCGCCATCCACCGCTCAGTCGTCATGGCCATCCCACGAAATGCCCAGCGCGCGTGCCACTTGCGCCGGGCGATGTCCCTTCGCGACCAGCGCCCGGAAGGCGCGGCGCCGCTCCTTGTCGCCGGCCGGCGCCCGGCCGCGCAGCATCTTGTGCAGCGCGCGCTCGAGGAGCTCCGCCTCGCTCGCGCCCTGCGCCGCCTCGACCACCGCGGCGCGCGCCTGCGCCGCGCCCACTCCCTGCTCACCGAGCCTGCGCTCGGCGAGCCCCGGAGCCGCCCCCCGCCCGAGCAGGGTGCGCGCCCGCCCCCGGGCGACTTCCATGTCGTCCATGTACCGCAGCTCTCGCAACCGCGCCACCGCCTCCGCACGCTCCCCCTCGGGCACACCCGCCTTCTCGAGCGCGACGTCCATCTCCTTTTCGGTGCGGGCCTTCCGCGCCAGCAGCCTCAGCGCCCGATCCAGCGCAGTCATGGCGAAAAGATTACCGCGGAGCCGCGGAGGGCGCGGAGGATCCTGGAAGAAAAACCTCCGCGCCCTCCGCGGCTCCGCGGTGAGCTCTTGGTCGATCCTTAGAAGCGTTCGATCTGGAAGTCGTCGTCGGCGGCGGGGGTGGTGGCGGCGGGCTTCGCGGGGGCGGGCTTCCCGGCGGCGGGGGTGGGGCGGCCGGGCGCGCCGGGGCGGGCCGGGGGCGGCGGGCGGGACGGCCCCTTGCCGTTCCCCGCCTGCTCCTCCTTCTTGTCGAAGTCGTCCCAGGTCGAGTCGCTCGTCCCGCTGATGCCCGAGGCGCGGAGCGCGAAATCGTCCGGGTTCGACGACTGCCGGATGGCCTCCTCGTACGTGATGACGTTCTGCCGGTAGAGCAGCATGAGGGACTGATCGAAGGTCTGCATGCCGTACGTGGTGTAGCTCTGCGCGATGGCGGTGGGGATCTCCTTGGTGCGGTCCTTGTCCTCGACCATCTCGCGCACGCGCGAGTTGGCCACCAGCACCTCGACCGCCGCCACGCGACCCTTCCCATCGGCGCGGGGGACCAGGCGCTGGGAGACGACGCTGCGCAGCACCGACCCGAGCTGCAGGCGGACCTGCTTCTGCTGGTGGGGCGGGAACGCCGAGATGATGCGCGAGATGGTCTCGGTCGCGTCGAGCGTGTGCAGCGTGGAGAGCACCAGGTGGCCGGTCTCGGCCGCGGTGAGCGCGGTCTCGATGGTCTCCGAGTCGCGCATTTCGCCGACCAGGATCACGTCCGGGTCCTGGCGCAGCGCGCTCTTGAGCGCCTGACCGAAGCTCATCGTGTCTACGCCGACCTCGCGCTGGTTGACGATCGAGCGCTTGTCGCGGACGAGGAACTCGATGGGGTCCTCGATCGTCATGATGTGGCAGGTCTCGTTGTTATTGATGTGGTCGACCATGGCGGCGAGCGTGGTCGACTTGCCGGAACCGGTGGTCCCGGTGACGAGGATCAGCCCGCGCTGCTCGGCGGCGATCTTCTCCAGCACCTTGGGCAGCAGGAGCTGCTCGATGGTGGAGATCTTGAAGGGGATCACGCGCAGCACGGCGCCGATGGTGCCGCGCTGCTGGAAGACGTTGACGCGGAAGCGGCCCAGGCCGGGGACGCCGTATGCCAGGTCCAGCTCGTTCTGGGCCTTGAACTTCTCCTTCTGGTAGTCGTTCATGATGCCGAACGCCATCCGCGAGATCTCCTCGGGCGGGAGGCGGCGGGCGTCCTTGAGCGGCACCAGGTTGCCGTCCACGCGAAACATCGGCGGCAAGCCGGCCTTGAGGTGGATGTCGGAGGCGCCGCCACGCAGCGCCACCTGCAGGATTTCGTTGAGCTCCATCGTGCCTCCGCCTCGAGGGGTCAGAGGACGATAGCAGCGCCTCGTGAAGGCCCGAAAGTTCCCTGCGCCGGCGGAGCTAGGCGTGGCGGGGCCGGTGTCGGTGGGCCCCGCACAGGTGCCCACCGACACGTGGCACCGTCGCTACGGGGTGCGCGGGCACCCCTTCTTCGGCGCGTTGCTCACCTTGGGCGGTCGCCGCTCTCCTCGCCGCGGCCGCATCAGAGGTTCAGCTCCCACGTATCCGCGACGAGATCATCGCGGGAGAAGCTTCGATGCGGCTGCTCGGCGACGAGCTCGAATCCGGCCTTCTCATAGAGGTGCCGCGCCGCGAGGAGCTCGCTCTGCGTCCAGAGCGTGATCTTGCGATACCGCGCGCGACGCGCGAAACGGAGGCATTCGTCGATGAGCCGCGCTCCGATGCCAAGGCCCCGCGCCGACGGCTCGACGTACAGCAGACGCAATTGTGCCACCGTCGCCGACTTCTTCACCAGGAAGACCGAGCCGGCGATCTCGCCGTTCCGCTCGGCGATCCAGCAGCGCTCGCGCGCCGGATCGTAGTTTTCGATGAACTCTCCGACGATCTTCGCCACCAGCGCCTCGAAGTGCTCGTCATAGCCGTACTCCTGCGAATAGAGCACGCCGTGGCGATGCGTGATCCAGCCCATGTCGCCCGGCTGATGCTGCCGCAGCACATATGGCGTTTTCGAGCCTTCCGCCGGCGCGCCGAGGACCTCTTCGATGGCGTGCATCGATTCGATGAGCCGCCGCTGACCAGCCGCCGGGACGCGAGTCAGCAGCGCCGCGACGTCTTCTTCCTGCCGGGCGTTCAACGTCGCGAACGTACGCTGCCCCTTCTCGGTGAGGGAAAGGAGACTCCGCCGGCCATCCTCCGCCGACGTCTCCCGCCTCACCAACCCGCCCTCGCGTACGTGCTCGGGAATGCGATCGTTCACGCAGAGCGGCGGGGCGAGAGCGTGCACCCGGACGCCATCGACCCGATGTCGTCCGGGTGGGAGCGGCAGATCGTCGTGGAGCCGCGCACCTGGTTGCTGAGGTGGGGCTGGTTGCGCGCGGTGCCCTGACGCCGGAGCGCCTCGCACGGCGCCGCCGTGTCGGCGACGGATGCGCTACTTCCGCGTCTTCGCCACGAACTCGTCCTGGGCCTTCTTCATCTCGGCGGGGGAGAGATCCTTGACGTGCTGGGCGATGACCCACTGGTTGCCCCAGCGGTCCTGGACTTCGGACATGCGGTCGCCCCAGAACATGTCGGCGGGAGGCATCACCGGCTTGAGGCCGGCATCCTTGGCCCGTTGAAAGGCCTTGTCGACGTCGCCCAGGTAGATCCACAGGCGCGCCTGCCGGGGAGCGTCCGGTTTCATCTCGGGGGAGTAGTCGTTGCAGAAGACGACCGAGTCGCCGATGCGCACGGATGCGTGCCAGATCTTCTTTCCGCTCGGATCGGGCGCGCGCATCAGCTCCTCCGCGCCGAACGCCTTCTTCCAGGTCTCGATCGCCTCCGCACAGCCCTCGACGGTCAGATTCGGGGTCACGCTGTGCAGTCCTTCTGGAATCGCCTTTGCCATGACGGACCTCCGCTTCGAAGGTCGCGCATCCTAGGAGCGGGGCGAGCGAAGCGCAACGGCCCCGCCGGAGCGAGGCCGCGCAAGACCACTTGCCGACGGATGGCTTAGCGCTTCGAGAACTGGAACCGCTTGCGTGCGCCCGGCCGCCCGTACTTCTTGCGCTCGACCACGCGGGCGTCGCGGGTGAGGAAGCCGGCCTTCTTCAGCGCGGGGCGGAAGTCGGGGTTCAGCTTGGTCAAGGCGCGGCTGATGCCGTGACGGATCGCGCCGGCCTGGCCCGAGAGCCCTCCGCCGACCACGTTGACCGAGATGTCCACCTTGCCCAACTGCTCGACCACCTCGAGCGGCTGCTTGAGGATCATCTTGCTGGTCTCGCGTCCGAAGTAGTCGTCCAGCGTGCGGTCGTTGACGACGAACTCGCCCGAGCCGGGCTTCAGGCGGACGCGCGCGATCGACTCCTTGCGGCGTCCCGTGGCGGTGACGAGCAGCTCCTTCGTGGCCATCAAATCCTCTTCAGCGATACATCATGAAATTCGAAAAGCGTAAGCGCGACCTTCACGAGGTCGCGGCCATCGCGGCCGGCTTCTGCGCGGCGTGCGGGTGCTTGTCGCCGGCGTAGATCTTCAGCTTCTTCATCAGGGCGCGGCCCAGGTTGGTGCGGGGCAGCATGCGCCGGACTGCGTCCTCGACCAGGCGCGTGGGGTGGCGGGCCACCGCTTCCTCGGCGGTGTACTCGCGGAACCCGCCGGGGAACTGGGTATGGTGGATGTACTTCTTGTCCTGCCACTTCTTGCCGGTGAGCCGGACCTTCTCGGCGTTCACCACCACCACGAAGTCGCCGCAGTCCGCGTGCGGCGTGAAGATCGGCTTGTGCTTGCCGCGCAGGACGCTCGCGATGGTGGTCGCGGCGCGGCCCAGCACCTCGTCCTTCACGTCGATGACCACCCAGTTGCGCTGGACGGTCTGCTTGCTGCCCATCACGGTCTTCATGCGGCCCTTCTCTCCAAAAGGCGGCGTTCTGTACTGGATCCGGAGCAGCGTGTCAACGTTCGCCGCCCTCCGGATTCTTCCCGGAAAGGAGGGTGTCCATGTCGGAGTGGGGCACTCGCCGCCGGATTCGGCGGCGGGTTTTCGCTATTTCCCCTCCTGATCCTTCCGCAACGCCTCGAGCCGCTCCTTGATGCGCGCCTCCTCGCCCGAGTCGCTTGGTTCGTAGAAACGGCTCCCCTGCAGCTCGTCGGGGAGGTATTCCTCCGGCACGTAGTGCCCCTCGAAGTTGTGCGGGTAACGGTATCCGCCGGCGTAGCCCATCGACTTCATCAGCGGAGTGGGCGCGTTGCGCAGCTTGAGGGGAACCGGCAGCGGCCCGCGCTCCAGCACGGCGGAGCGCGCCTTGGCGTAGGCCGTCAGGACGGAGTTGCTCTTCGGGCAGGTGGCCAGGAACGTCGCCGCCTGCGTCATCGGCAGCACGCCTTCGGGCAGACCAACCAGCTCGAACGCCCGCAGCGCGTCGACGGCGACCTGCAGGGCGCGCGGGTCGGCGTTGCCCACGTCCTCGCTGGCGAAGATGACCATGCGGCGGAGCAGGAAGCGCGGCTCCTCGCCGCTCTCGAGCATGCGCACCAGGTAGTACACGGCCGCGTCCGGATCCGAGCCGCGCAGCGACTTGATGAAGGCGCTGATGGTGTCGTAGTGCGCGTCGCCG
>VBKO01000529.1 GCA_005888115.1 Deltaproteobacteria bacterium | reverse complement strand
TTCCGCCGTCGCATTGATGTGCAGTCTCACCGCGCTGCCCCGGTCGCGCCGGCGCACCTCGCGCTCGATGGTGACGAGCAGGTCCTCCGCCTCTTCCTCGTCGATGCTCAGGTCCCAGTTCCGCGTCACGCGGAAGGGCCAGCAGCCGTCGATGGGCATGTCGGGGAAGAGCGGTGCGAGGTTTCGCGCGATCACGTCCTCGAGCAACATCGCGCCACCGGGCACCGGCACCAGGCGCGGCAGCAGCGAAGGGACCGGCACCACTCCATACCGCAGGCGCGCTTCGGGACGGGTTGCGAAACGGATCGCCAGGTTGAGCGACTTGTTGCGCAGATGCGGGAAGGGATGCACGGGGTCGAGGGCGAGGGGCGTCAGCACCGGCAGGACTTGCCGCTGGAAGAAGTCCGAGACGGCCGCCTGGGATTCGGGCGGAAGAGGCCCTCCTCGCCAGAGCCGGACTCCGGCACGCTCGAGGCCGGGCAACACCCCCTCGATGAAGACCTGGTCCTGGCGTGTGATGAGGGCGTGGCATCCCTGCGCGATGGCCCGCAGCTGATCGGCGGGCGTCATTGCGTCCGGACCGGTTTCCTCGACATGGCCGGAGAGCTGCTGCTTGAGGCCTGCGACGCGGATCATGAAGAACTCGTCGAGGCTGACGCTCAAGATGGCGAGGAAGCGCAGACGCTCCAGCAGGGGCAGCTGGGGATCTTGCGCCTCCTCGAGCACGCGCTCCAGGAATGCGAGCGTGGAGAGCTCGCGGTTGATGAACTGGCGCGGGTCAGTGACGCCCGGCTCGGGCGGAGAGATCCTGCTGCTCAGTGCGGGGGCGGGATCCATCGGGCGGAGCTCGGGGACGAAGGATCAGCACAGACACGTATGTCGCGTCTGTGACGTCTTTGTGACGACGGCAGCCGGCTAAGGTCTGCCGAGCATGGCCATGATCGCGCGATGGACGGTCCCGTCGCTGTTCATCATGCTGTTCAGGACGGTGTAGTGATTCGCATCCGGAATCTCCGCGTACTCCATCGGCAGGCCGGCTGCGCGCCGCGCGCTCGCATAATCGGCCGTCTGCCTCCGCATTTCCGGCAGTTCGGCGCTGCCGGCGAATAGATCGAGCTGCTTGGAGCTCTTGGGCAGCTGGAGAATCGGCGAATTCCGCTGCGCCATGACGTGGTCCATGTGCAACTTGTCGTTGACGTAGGACTTCAAAAGCGGCTCCAGTTCGTAGATGCCGCTGATCGACACGCCGCCCCGCAGCAACGGTTCATCGAGAACCATGGTGGCAAGGTGGCCACCCGACGACCACCCTGACACGATCACTCGTTCCGGGTCGCCGCCGAGCTTGGGCAACTCCGTCGACAGGTATCGGATTGCCGCGTGTGCGTCTGCCACGATTTCGTCCATCGTCGCTTCTGGCCCGAGCGGATAGCCGACCATTGCAACGCTGACGCCACGGGCGAGAAAGCTCTCGGCCAGGAAAGCAAAGTCGTCTTTGGAACGCATTTGCCAGAAGCCGCCGTGGATGAAGACCAGGACCGGCGTACCTGGTCCGGCCGAGAAATAATCGATCCGATTGCGGGGGCGCGGTCCGTAGACGAGATTCAGATGCTCGGGGTGGCGAGTGCGCAATTCCTCGCTGCGGACCAACCACGCTTTGAACATCGCGCCGCTTTCCGGTACGGCGGCTGAATTGTTATACGCGCGGTCGAGTGCGCTGCGATCCATCGTCTCCCAAGCCTTTCCCTTCGCGGTCGGTGCCGACGAGGCGCAGCCGCCAACTGCCGAGATGATGACGCTGGCAGCGCAATGGCTTGCGAGCACGCGATGGTTCGACATCATCATTGCCTCCCTGTTCCATTGCTACGCCGGCTGCTCACTTGCGACATTTGCACCAACGCGGTCAAGCCCGAGCGGCCGCGACGTCCACGCCCGCGCCATTGCCCGAGCGGCCAGCCGGACGAGCGACTGCGCACGCGCCTTGCGGCATGGGCCGACGGATCGCACCCTGATGGACGAGATCTCTCTCGGAGGACGGCATGGCATCGGTCTGGCGAACGTGGGTGCGTGGAACGGTCCTGCTCGGGCTCGCTCTTTCCCTGACTCGGTGTCTGGCCGCCACTGCCGCGGCGGCCGGCGCCGGCACCGGCATCTATCTGACGAGCCGCGGAGCCGAATCGATCGTCGAGGGTCCGGTCGACGAGTTGGAGAAGCGGGCGCGCGCGGTCTTCGCCGCGGAGGGCATTCCTGTCAGCGGATCACAGATGGAGAACAGCGGCGACAAGCGAGAGATCAAGGGGACCAAGGGCGATCTCGAGGTCACCGTCGCGATCGAGCGGCAGGCCCCGCAAGCCAGCAAGGTCGGGGTCTCCGCGCGGAAGAACCTCGTGACCTGGGACAAGGATTACGCCCAGCAGCTGCTGGAGAAGATCGTCAAGCAGAAATGAGCTCCCGCCGCTGCGAAGGAGAGATCCGGGCAGCGGAAAGTCAGGCTGAAGTGGTCCACGGGCGCGGGAAGTGCGCGCGGGGCCGACAGACGCTCCGTTGCT
>VBKO01000381.1 GCA_005888115.1 Deltaproteobacteria bacterium | reverse complement strand
ATGACATGACGCCGGAGACGCCACCCCGGCTGGCGACCTGGGTGGCGCGAACCGAGGACATCCGATCGACGCTCGCGGCGTCTTCCGAGCCGCTGGGAGCCGTCGAGCCGATGAGCCGTGGTGACCTCGATTGGCTCATCACGATTCCTCGCGGTGGGCGCGTTCCTTTCGGCGGCATTGCCCCAATGCTCATCGAATGGCGCACGAAGGGTCATCCGGCGGCCAGGCTTCGAGAGACCGGCTGCTCTCTGCTCCGTCTGGAAGCCTTTCATCCCGAGGCGCCGAGGATGTCGGCGCTGCTCGAATCCATTTCCGTCGAGGGACCGATCTCCGTTGCGCCGCTCCCGGCTGGAAGCCGACCCTACCTGGTGGCGCACATCCAGACGCCGAACGGTCCACGCACCCTGTGAGCCTACGCAGCGACGGGCAGCGCGGGAGCAGGCGCCGCTCGCGCGACCCGGCGTTCCACGAGCCAGAACAGCGCCGGGACAAGGGCAGCGACCGACATCGCGATGCCGCCCAGCCTGGGCATCCCGACCAGCTCGCCGCTTTCCCCGGTGGAAAGGATAACGCTGGAGAAGACGGCGCCGGCGGACGTCGAGAGGTGCTGCACCGCGCCGATCAGCGACATGAAGCTCGCTCGCTCCCGCGGCTCGGGCACCTTGCTGATGAGCGTCTGGTACGGCGCCATCCGGAAGTTCATCCCGAGCATGAACAGCACGAAGAGCAACGTGATCGGGATGCGCGGATCGTAGCGGACGAAAGCGAACCAGGCGACCAGCAGGAACACGCCGGTGCCGACCGCGGCAAGGCGGGTCGACCCGAAGCGGTCGACGAGCGCCCCGATGACCCGCAGGAGCACGAAGGAGAGCGCGCCGCCGATCATGTAGATCCACTTCAGGTCCTTGTCGGGAAAGCGCAGGTTGAAGACGAGATACGGCGTGACGACCGGAATGACGAGGAACGCCGACGCCATCAGAGCGACCGTGGCGATCGCGCAGAGCTGCACGATGGGACGCGAGAGCAGCCTGACGAACCCCGTCCGCGCGCTGTTCGGGGCGTTGCCGGCGACGAGGTGGCCGGTGAGCGGCGGGAGGAGCGCGATCGCGATGGGAAGGAGGACCAGCCCGAGCGCCGCGACCGAGAAGAACGGAAGCCGCCACCCGCCCCAGCGCGCCAGCTCGAGTCCGGCGGGGACGCCGAGGACCGCCGACACCGAGAACGCGCCCATCACCGCGCCGAGCGCCTTGCCGCGGCGCTCGGAGGGAATCACGTCGGCGACGATCGAGAGCGAGAGAGACGTGGCCGGTCCGCCGAAGGCGCCGGCCAGGATGCGCGCCAAGACGATGCTCCCGAAGCCCGTGGAGAAGCCGCCGAGCGCCGTCGCCATCACCAGCCCGGCCACGGCGACGCCCAGGGCCTTGCGGCGGTCGAATCGGTCGAGGAAGAAGGAACAGACGATGCCCGAGATGGCGGCGGCCGCGGTGTAGCTGCCTCCGATGAAGCCGATGCGCGAGGCGGGGATGCCGAGCGGCCCGGCAAAGAAGGGCCCGAGCGGCAGCACCATCATGAAATCGAGGATGTTGACGAACTGGACCGCGCCGATGAGGAAGATGACGGTGCGCTCGCTCGGCTGCCGGGCCATGGGATCCAGATGCTTGGGTTGCTGCCGGAGATTCGCACGGGCACGATCCCGTTACGCCTCCAGCGCGAGCAGGGTCACCTGACCGGACTGTGTCCCGACCGCGAGCGCCACCTTCTCCTTGGCGAAGGCCAGCGCGGTGATCGCCACGGTGCTCACGTTGTGAGTCGCCACGACCGATCCGCTGGAGGGATTCAAGATCTTCACGGTGCCGTCGGCGCAACCCACCGCGAGCGCCTGGTGGTCCAGGAACAGCAGCGACTTGACCCCGCGACCTACCACGTTCGCCGTCGCTTGCTTTTGACCGTTCTTTCCCCAGACGACGACCTGGCCACTGTCGTCGGCCGATGCGAAGAATTGGCCCTTTGGCGCGGCCGCGAGCGCCGTCACGCCGGTGCGATGATGCGCACCCTCGCCGAGCTTCTCCGGGTTCGGCGTGAGCCGGTGGATTTGCACCATCCCGCCGGTCGTTCCCAGGGCGAGCGCCGTCCCGTCCTCCGAGAGCGCAATGGCCGTGATTCGCGAGCTCACTCCCGCGAACTGGGCCAGGGTCTTCTTCGTCGCCACTTCCACGACCTGCACTTGTCCCAGCTGCTGACCGACAGCGACCTTCGCCCCGTCACCGCTCGTCGCCACCGCGCATGCACGGTTCGACTTGTCGACCGCGAGCTCGGTCTTGTTTCCTGAAAGCAGGTCGGCCACCAGGATGGCCTTTTCGGTCAGCACCGCGGCCTTGCCGTTGTTCGCAGCCAGGGCCGATTGATCGAAGGGCGGCAGGCGAACGGCGCTGATCTTGTAGCCGTCGTTGTCGAGCTCCCAGATGCCGCACTCGCCAAACTTCGTCACCGCGGCCATACGCCTGCCGTCGGCGGCGCAATGCAACGAAGTGACCGCCGACTTGTGCCCCGGCACCGACACTTTGTGTTGCTCGAGCACCTGCTGCTCGACGGGCCGGATGCTGACGTGCTTCACCCTTTTCTTCTGAAGTCTCGAAATGCCACGCGTGAAGACCAGGCCACTTCCGGCAGCAAGGAGGCCGAGCTGCGGCGAGGTGTAGATTCCCGTCAGTGCCGCCGCGATCGATGTCGCCAGGACCGCCAGCGTAATCAGGACGGGGTCCGGTGCGACGACCTCCACTTCGCTCTCCACCTCCACCGGTCCGTCCTTGATTCCCTTCTTCCAGCGCGATTCCGTCTTCTCTCCCGGCCGGGACCAAACCACCTTCCATTGCGAGGCGAGGTCCGCCGCGGTTCCGCTCTTCGACGGCTTCGGGGTCCACCTCGGCTTCTCGGGAGGCCTGGCGGCGCCGGGCTTGAGCTCCATCGGCTTCAGCCCCGCGGAGTTCGAGAGCACCGCCTCGAGGCGCGGCAAGTCCTTCAGCGGCCGCGGGATCATCGCCGCCAGCACGCCGGCTAGATAGGACACCTCGGGGTCGTTCAGCGCGGCCAGGTCGCCCCAGATGGGGCTCCTGCCCGCTTCGTTGAAGTCCTCGCGGACGAAGAGGAGGTTGTCGCCCGTATAGTATTGGTCCCAGAGCTTGCGATTCACCTCCAGGGCCCGGATCGACAGGTAGATCACCAGCGCGGAGAAGCGGTCCAGATGGGGTCCGTAATCCGTCACGCTGCGCTTGGGATGCTGATAGGCGCGGTGCCCGATCTCGGTCGCCTGGCGCCCGATCAGTGCGGGAACCCACATGCCGTCGTAATCGATGAGCAGGAGGTCCTTGCCGCTGACCAGGATGTTGCCGTGCTGGAGGTCGCCGTGCGCGAACTTGGCGGCCTCCACGTCGTTCACCAGGGTCCGGAACTTCTCTCGCAAGGCCGCCAGCTCTTTGGGTTGGTCCAGCAAGCCCTCGACGAAACGATCCAGGTTGGGTCCCTGGATCCAGGCCATCTTCACGATGGGAAATGCGCCGCCTTTGATCCGCAGTCCGTCGGCCAGGTAGAAAAACTTCGTGCTGTGCGCCGAGCGGTTCTTGCCCAGATGCTTGGAGATGGCCGCGTAGCGCTCGGCGTGGTCGGAGATCGGCCGCAGAAAGCAACGGACTGCCCAGACGTTCTGACCCTCGGTGGCCTTGTAGACGACGGCGTTCCCGCCCGTTGCCGGCTTGGGCATGCCGAAGCGGTCCTTCTCGATCTGGGCCCTTTGCAACTCCGGATCGCCGAGGGAGCGCTGAGGATGCTGCAGGGCTTCGTGGTACTCGGTGAGGTCCGGCCAGATGGCCATTGCGCTAGCCCGCGCCTCTCTCCCAGCTGGCCCGCCGGGTGAGCCGAAGCAAGGTCATGTCGTCGTTGCGGGTTCCATCTTCGCGCGCCTGCGCCACCACCGTTTCGAAGTCCTCCTGGGTCCGGATCCCCATGGGTCCTATCGCTTGCCATGCGGGCTCGCCCTTCTCCGCGCGCCGGAGGAGCCAGGCCGCCAAAGCGTCCGAAGCGAAGAAGAGGACGTCGTTGGGTCCGAGAACCCCCTCGCTCACCCGCACGTGCGGACGCGGGTCGTCGTCGCCCTTTTTCAGCGAGCCGACCAGGAAAGGGCTCGACCCGAACTCTTCGGAGCGGGTCAAGGGGAAGGAGTGCGCCAATTCCATCTGCTCGGGCAGCCCGGTCACGTGGAGCAAGCAGCAATCGCCGATGGCCACGGCGCGCCATCCACGGTTCACCGCATTCAAGGAGGCGCCGACGAATGCCGCATACGCGCCTCGACGGGCCTTCTCCGCCGCGTACCAGGGTAGCGGACGGCCGCGGATCTTTCGCTTCCACAGCCGTCGAATCGAGTCCAGGCCCTCGAAGAAATCCGGGCCGCTCGAACGGCCCCGGACGAAGCTTTCCACCAGCAGCGCCGCCCACAGCGCTGAGAAGCTGCTTTCGGTCGCTCCGTCGGCGACGGCGACACGGCAACGCGTGGGCGAGTCCGAGCCACGGATCGCCCACGCGTCCTCGTACTCGGTGCGGGCGTTCCCGGCCTTCTGGCACGAGAACGCCTCGACCGAGAACGGCGCCGGGGTGACGGGATTCAGTGCGTCGATCACCGGAGGTTCGCGGGACGGGTTCCGATGTCGAGGAACTGGATCACCTGCACCGGCTGCGCATTGAAGACGAAGCCGCGCGCCCCCTCGTCGGCCGGCATGCCCAGCTCCTGGGCGCGCGAGATCATGAACGGCGTCAAGTTGCTCGACATGTCGAAGAGCTGCTTGGCAAACTTGTCAGGCAGCCCATCGCCGCTGGCGGGAAGCTCGATCGGATTGCCCGCCGCCGAGGAGAGGTGGATGTTGAAGACCAGAGCGGCCCCGTCGTCGCTTCCCAGGGAGCAGAGCGCCTTGGCTTCCTGGACCGGATCGCCGTCGGTGGACTCGCCATCGGTGATGTTGATGACGATGGGCGGAAAGCCCTTGGGGTGCTCGGCGACCCATCTCTGGACGATGTCCGCGCCCATCTTGAAGGCGGAGCTCATCGGCGTGCCACCCGCGTGCTTGGCCTCGAACCAGAGAGGGAACTTCACCGTCTGCTCCACCAGCCCGCCGTTGCCGTCGTCGGCCTTCTTCACCCGATCCTCGATGCGGAGCGGGTTGTTGGCGAGCTCGCTGATCGGCACCAGGTCCTTGCCGGTCATCGCGCCGTCGAAGGCTGACTTCACCACGCTGTCCTGGCCGTAGCCGATCACCGCGACATGGAAGTAGTCGTAGATGGAATCGCCCTTGGCGCAGCGGATGGACAGGTTGTGAAGCAGCTTGTTGATGATCGTCGCCAGCTCGTCGGCCTTCCGCCGATCGCTGCTGCCGCCGAACGGATCTTCCATCGAGGCCGACTGATCCAGAAGGAAGATGAAACACCCGGGGTTCTTGCGACTGATTTCAGCGCTGTACATGCTGGCTCCTCTTCTTCGCCTTCTTGGCGCGTTTGATTTTGTGGGACTTGATCTTCTTGGAAGGGACGTAGACCTGGTCGCCCGCCCGCTCTTTCATCGCGGGGCCTTTCTCAACTTCCGCGGTGAGCTCCTTCGACTGCATGAACGCGGGAAGCGCCGGTAGAGCTTCCTCGCCGAGGATCATCGGCCCCATCCAGCCGATCAGCCCCGCCGCAATGAGCGCAATCCCGAGGTGGAACAGCTCGAGCGTTCCCCCGAGCTTCTCGCCTCCGCATGCAGGACAGGCCGCCGCGGCTCCCCCTTGGGGAAACCAGGTCAGACGGCATGCTCGGCACCGCAAGAGGCTCGTGGTCAGCATTGAATTGGTCCGCGCAGGAGACTAGTACGGCTGCTCGCGCCGTCCACTGCGCGACCTGCGCACATTCGCCTCTCCTCGGAGACGCCGCGGCTGCGCCGGTGTGCCGCAACGGGCGACTCGATCGACGGTGTGGGCGAATCGAGCGCAGATTGGCAGAGCCACCCACCCCATTTGACTGCGGTCGCTGAACGGGAGCACGGTTGCACGATGATCCCGCCCATTCCGGGCGAGCGGCTCAGCGCTCGCTCCAATCGGGGCGGAGCCGCGGCTTCGCCCGACCTCCCCAATCTCGGAGCGCGTTATCGAATCGAGAGGGAGCTCGGACGCGGCGGGATGGGCCGCGTCTTCGTCGCGCGGGATTTGAACCTCGATCGAGAGGTGGCGATCAAGCTCCTCGCCGCCGGCGGGCACCGCGAAGACGAGCTGCGCCGCTTCGGCCAGGAGGCGAGAGCGGCGGGTTCGCTCAACCACCCCAACATCCTCGCTGTCCACGACGTCGGGACCTGCGCGGCGGGCCCGTACATCGTCTCCGAGCTTCTCGACGGGTCCACCTTGCGCGAGCGGCTCGACGGGAAGCCGCTGCCGCTGAAAAAGGCGCTGCGATACACCGTCGACCTCGCGCAAGGTCTGGCGGCGGCGCACGAGCGCGGCGTGATCCACTGCGACGTCAAGCCGGAGAACCTCTTCGTCACGAACGAAGGACGGCTGAAGATCCTCGACTTCGGCCTCGCCAAGCTGACCGGCGCCAGGGTCGTCGCGCCGGAGGTGCAGGTGCAATCCTTCCCAGCGGGCCCCAAGCTGAGGGCGATCCTCGGGACGGTCGAATACATGTCCCCGGAGCAGGTGCGTGGTCACGAGGCGGACCACCGCTCGGACATCTTCAGCGCCGGCGCCATCCTTTACGAGATGCTCGCTGGTCGGCGTCCCTTCCAGCGAGACACGCCGATGGAGACCGGCACCGCGATCCTGAACGACGATCCTGCGGATCTGCCCGCGCAGGTCTCGCTGGAGGTCGACCGGATCGTCCGCCGCTGTCTCGAGAAGAGCGCCGAGCGGCGCTACCAGTCCGCCAAGGACCTCGCGCTGGATCTGGAACAGGCCGCGCTGCATCCGCTGCGCTCGGCGCGGGCGTATGCGATGCGAAGGTGGCGGGCGGCCCTCGTCCTCCTTGCGCTGCTCGCCGCGGCTGGTGTCGCCGGCGTGATCGCTGGCGCGCGCGCGTGGCGAGCTCAGCGCCCGGATTTCCGGCAGCTCACCTTCCGCCGTGGGACGATCTACTCGGCCCGGTTCGCCTCCGACGGACAGACGGTCGTCTATTCCGCCGCGTGGGAAGGAGCGCGCCTGCCGGAGCTCTTCTCGTCGCGCGTGGACGGTCCCGAGTCGAAGCCTTTCGGGCTGCAGGACGCGAACGTGCTGTCGCTCTCCCGGACCGGAGAGATGCTGGTCCAGCTCGGCCTCAGACGCGAAACCTGGCGGGTGACAGGTACGCTGGCCCGCGTCCCGCTCGCGGGCGGAGCGCCGCGCGAAGTGCTCGACGGCGTGTCCGAGGCGGAGTGGGCGCCGGACGGCGCCACGTTCGCGGTAGTGAGGGACGTCGGCGCGCGCAATCGCATCGAATTCCCCATCGGCAAGGTGCTCTTCGAAACCGCCGGCTGGGTCAGCAATCTGCGCATTTCACCGCAAGGTGACCGGCTCGCCTTCCTCCATCATCCGGGCACTGGATCCGGTGGTGGGACGCGGTACACGAAGTGGGCCTCGGTGGCCGTGCTCGACCTCGCCGGGAACGTGCAAACGCTGGTGCCGGCCTACCTCGCGCAAGGTCTCGCCTGGTCTCCCTCGGGCGACGAGATCTGGTTCACGATGGCGGAGCCAGGCAAGCGGGAGGCGCTTCGGGCCGTCACGCTCTCGGGCCGCCAGCGCACGCTTCTGACCGTGCCTGGTTCGCTGAGGCTCCTCGACACCGATCGCGCGGGGCGCGTCCTCCTGGCGAACGAGAGCGTCCGCCTGGTCTTGAGCGCACTTCCGCCCGGTGAGCACAAGGAACGCGAGCTGTCCTGGTTCGACTGGGCGCTCCTCGCTGACCTTTCCAACGACGGCAAGACCGTGCTCTTCACGGAGCAGACATCGCCTCACGGATCTGCGCGGGTGTACCTGCGCAAGACCGATGGCTCTCCTCCCGTCCTGCTGGGGGACGGGACTGGAACGGCCCTGTCACCCGACGGCAACTGGGCGTTTGCCGTCGTCGGGCGGCAGCCCAGCCGCCTCGTGCTCCTCCCGACAGGACCAGGGCAGCCGAAGCCGGTGCCTTCCGGAGACATCGAGGTGCTGACGGGCCGGTGGTCTGGCGACGGCGAGCACGTGGTCATCGCAGGCCGGGAGCCGGGACATGCAGCGCGTCTGTACGTTCTGGGAGGAGAGCCGCTCAAAGCCATCACTCCCGAAGGGATCAGCTTGATCTACGCCGTCTCTCCCGACGGCTCGCTGGTCGCCGCCAGGGATGCAGCCGGCAGGTCTGCGCTCTACCCGCTCCACGGAGGTGAGCCGCAGCCGCTCGCCGAGCTGGATGAGGGAGACTACCCGTTCGCCTGGAGCGAGGATGGCCGCATCCTCTATGCCTTCCGGCACGGCGAAGTGCCGTGCACGGTGTACCGGCTCGACGTCGCGACGCGCCGCAAGCAAGTCTGGAAGGTGCTGGCTCCTGCAGACCCGACCGGAGTCCCCAGCATCGGAAGGGTGCAGATCACGCCCGATGCCAGATCGTATGCGTACGGTCACGTGCGCCAGCTCTCCGAGCTGTTCCTGGTCGAGGGGCTGAAATGACGCAAGCGCCCGCTTCCGCGTGAAACAGGGTGCCGCAGGGGCGCCGCAGGGGCGCTCCAATCAGCCGGCGCAGTCCTGGTCGGCGAGGCTGAAGACGGCGTCCTCCGTCCAACCTCCCGGCACGCGATCTGCAGCAGTTCACGGTACCCGAGAAGGAGGCCGCGTGAACAACCGCTCGCCCCGGCGCGTCCGGACGTGTGCGCTGGGCCTCATGCACAGAGAAGAGTATGACGAACACCTCGCTCGTAGTCAGTGTCGTTGCCGCGCTCGGCTGCCTCGCCGGGTCGTGGAGCTGCGGCGGCACGGAGTCGTCGTCGCCAGCGCGCAAGAACGAATCGGCAAGGGCAGACGCCACGAAAGGGGAATGCTCGCCGATCGGCGTCAAGCGGAAGGACTACTTCCTGCACGTCGTGTCCAGCTTGCCTCGCTCCTTCGGCGAGCGGGCGAAGCTCGACATCCACCGCGTCTCGCCCGTCT
>VBKO01000528.1 GCA_005888115.1 Deltaproteobacteria bacterium | reverse complement strand
CGGCCGGGGCCTTCGCCGCCTGCTTCTTGCCCATCAGGATGACGACATACGTGGAGTTCTTGCCGAACTGCGGCGAGCTGCCGATACCCACCCCGACGCCCACGAGCTTCGCGTCTCCCACGATCCCCGGCTCTTCGGCGAACTCGAGAGGGTCGATCTTGAGACCGCCCATCTCGTTGACCGTGGAGAACGACTTGTAGAGCGGCGCCTCGATCTCGGCGACCTTCTCCCGTGGCACCTTGCCCTTGGCCCTCGCCATCTCGGTGGCGTACGCCTGCGCGATCTCCTCGAGCTGCGGATCCCTCGTCACCGAGCCCGATCGGGCGTCGGCGCGCCGGCGCGCGATCGCCTTGTAGAGGTTCTGCTTCACCTCGTCCGCATTCGGCGGCGGGAGCTGCTTGAGGAAGAGCTCGGTGACGATCACGGTGGGCCGGTCATTGACGGGCGGTCCCGGCGAGACCCCGATCCCCACCTGATTCGCGTCCGGATTCATCGCGTTCGAGCGGTCCTGCGGGCTGTTGCTGAAGCGGGTATATGCATCGTCCGCATTCAGCGCCTGCGCCTCGCTGACCAGGATGGTCGGCGCCGAGATGTCGAGCTCCTGCAGCCGCCTCTGCACTTCCGACGAGCTGGTCCCCTGGCCTTTGGCGCGATCGTCCGAAAGGCTGCGCGCGACCTTGGACAGATCGGCATCGGAGTCGAGCGGCTTGAGCCCGGCAGCGGTGCGGTCGCGGTTGATCATCTCGACGAGCTGCTTCTCGGCGGCGGCTGGATCCGTCGCCGCCGCCACCCCCTGCTTCGGACCCGGTGCCGACACCGCGGCGGCGATCGGGAGATCCACGCCGCAGCCGACCTGGAAGTTGGCGACGGAGACGTCCGCGCCTTCGCGCTCTGCGGCGACCTGCACGACGATGCGCCCCGGCCGATCCGCGCACTTCAGCTCGGTCGAGAACGTCGTGTCCGACTGCGGCTCGATCCGCTCGAACTTTCCCACGGCATCGGTGTACTGGACTTTCGGCTTCGTCAGGTTCCCGAGCACCTTCCCGGACAGAGGCGCCGTTTGCCCGGGGTTCAGCTTCCGCGGGACGGGCTGCAGGTCGAGGGTCTGGTCCTGGAGGACCAGCACGACCCGGCTCAGCCCTTTCTTGATGCGTTGGACGACCAGGCCGTAGCGGGGCACTTGAGCCGTGGCGGCGAAGGTCTTGATCGGCTCGAGGACCATCGTCGCCACGTCGTTCTCGGTCGCTCCTTCGACGGCACCCTTCGAAGATAGCTCGGCCGTCTTGACGTCCGTGATGACCAATCTCCGCACCGGCTGCGTGAGGCCGAAGTCGTTCGAGATCACCGTGAGGACGTTCTCGGGCGGGGCCTCCACTCCGGGAACTTCCCAGCCGAGCAGCGTCTCCGCCACCGCGCAGAGCCGACCCTCGGGCTTCGCGGTGTTCCCGAGCTGATCTTGCACGAGCCCATTGATGCCGCGCTCCGGGCAGCTCAGCGACGGATCCGGACCATAGTTCGCCGCGGGCGGGCGGGTCGGCTTGAAGGCGCCATTTTCGATCACGCCGGGCGACCTGCGGCTCGCGGCCAGACCGCCGGAGCAGCCGGTGGCGAGCAGACATGCCGCCGCGACGGGCGTCGCGGCGACCCGGAGAACTCGAGCTGATGGTCTCATGGGCTCCTCGATGCTGGAATGGCAGCGAGCCCTTGTGCACCGATCGGAGCTCCTGCCGACGAAATGTCCGCCGCGGCGGCCCTCGGCCTACCGCGGGAGCGTGAGCTTGACCTTGAAAGTGTAGTCGACCTCGATCGGCTGCCCGCGCAGGAGCGCCGGCGTGTACCTGCGGTGCTCGAGCGCATCGACGACCGCACGGTCCATGAAGGGCAGGCTCTTCATGACCCGGCAATTGCGCACCACTCCCTGCGTGCTGACGACGCACTTGACGATCATCAGCCCCTCGACCTCGCGCTCGAGGGCCTGCGAGGTGTATTGCGGATCGGGACCGGACACCTTCTGCGGCGGCGTCATCGTGTCGTTGAACTCGACGGGGCCGGCGCCCAACCCCCCGATCTGGCCGCCGA
>VBKO01000527.1 GCA_005888115.1 Deltaproteobacteria bacterium | reverse complement strand
CGGGCATCGAGCAGGGGCTCACCAAGACGCGCCCTGGCTTTCCCGCCAAGGATCCAAAGACCACCGAAAAGATCCTCAAGGTCCCACCGCCGCCCCGGTGCCCGCCCCGGTACCAGTGCAGGAGCAAAGGCGGAGACATCCCCATCGACTTGTGCGTGAAGGGATAGCCGCTGCGGCTGCTGCGCGTCGAGACCATCGACTTCCGCAACCTGGCGCCGCAGGCGGTGGAGCTCTCGCCGCACGCCACCGTGCTCGCCGGAGCGAACGGGCAGGGGAAGACCAACTTCCTCGAGGCCTGCTACTTGCTCTGCACGCTGCGCCCTCTTCGCGCGCAGCGGCTCTCCGAGCTGGTGCGTTTCGGACGGGAGCAGGCCGCGGTCACGGGGCGGTTCGAGCTGCCCGGGGGCGTGCGCGAGGTCGAGGTGACAGTGGCGGACGGCCGTCGATCGGCGCGAGTGGACGGCAAACCGGTGCGCGATCCCGACGAGTTGTTCGGCGGCCTGGCAGTGGTCGCCTTCACGCCGGACGACCTGGCGCTCGTGAAGGGAGGGCCCGAGGGGAGGCGGCGGCTGCTCGACCGGGCCGTCCAGAACCGGCACCCTGCGCACCTGGCCGACGCCCGCGATTACCTGCGCGCGCTCCGCTCGCGCAACCAGCTGCTGCGCGAGGGTGCGCCAGAGGCGGTCCACGAGGCCTTCGAGGAACCACTGTCGCGCATCGGAGCGCGGCTGCGGCTCCGCCGCGAGCAGCTCCTGGACGAGCTGCGCGGGCACGCCGCCCGCGCGTTCGCCGAGGTGGCGCGCGGGGAAGAGCCCCTCCAACTCGCCTACCACGCAGCGGGCCGCGATTCGGACGGGCTCGACGCCGACGCGGCGCTGCGCGGAGAGGACGAATTGGCGGGACGCCTGCTGGCGGCCTTCCGGCGGCGCCTTCCGCGTGACCGCGAGCGCGGGTATACGAGCGTCGGCCCGCACGCCGACGATCTGTCGCTCGCGCTGGGCGAGCGGCCGGCGCGGCTTTTCGCCAGCCAGGGGCAGGCCCGGGCAGTGGTGCTGGCGTTCAAGATCGGCGAGATCGAGAACCTGCGGCGCGTGCATGGTCGGGCGCCCCTGCTGCTGCTCGACGACGTGTCCAGCGAGTTGGATCCGGAGCGCAATACCTACCTCATGCGCTACCTGGGGGAGCTGCAGGGACAGGTGGTCCTGACGACCACCGATCCAAACCTGGTAGCGGCCGCCGCGGGCAGCGGACCGCAGTCCGTGCGGGCCGTTTTCCACGCCGTCCGGGAGGGCCGGATCGAGCGGTCGGAGGCACCGTAAAAGTGCTGTAATTTAGCGGTATTACAGGCGCCCGATCGCCTTGACGCTGCGCGATCTCGCGTGATACTTCCAAACCTACCCTCGCGGGTTCTTCGCGGCTCATCTCCAGCGCGTTTACGACCCCCGAATTCCGAGGTGGATGGTTGGAAACAGCTCGTGAGAAGCGGACCGCGGAGCCGCGCGGCCCCGCCAACGGCGCGCCCGCGGCCGGCGAATATTCGGCCGACAGCATCAAGGTCCTCGAGGGCCTCGAGGCGGTGCGCAAGCGCCCGCACATGTACATCCGCGGCACCGGAGCCGAGGGGCTGCACCACCTCGTGTACGAGGTGGTGGACAACTCGGTGGACGAGGCGCTCGCCGGCCACGCGACCATCATCAAGCTGACCATCCACGCAAACGGGTCGCTCTCCGTCGAGGACGACGGCCGCGGCATCCCCGTGGGACCGCATCCGACCGAGGAGATGGACACGCTCGACGTGGTGATGACCAAGCTGCACTCGGGCGGGAAGTTCGACCAGGGCAGCTACAAGGTCTCCGGCGGCCTCCACGGCGTCGGGGTTTCGTGCGTCAACGCGCTCAGCGAGTATCTGCAGGTCGAGGTCTACCGCGGCGGGCAGATCCACAAGCAGCGGTACGAGAAGGGTGTGCCGACCGGGAAGGTCCACGTCCTCGGCACCACTTCGCTGCGCGGAACCAAGGTGACCTTCAAGCCGGATTCCACCGTGCTGGAGGCGACCGACTTCAACTTCGACGTGCTCTCCAACCGCATGCGTGAAATGGCCTTCCTCAATCCCGGCCTGCGCGTCACCATGCGCGACGAGCGCACGGACA
>VBKO01000380.1 GCA_005888115.1 Deltaproteobacteria bacterium | reverse complement strand
GCCGCCTGGCCAGCGGCGTTTGTTTCGTCGTTTGTGTTGCCGCTGCGGCGCCGTTAGCATACCGGCACTGGATTCTGCGACGGCGGGAACCGCTCAATTCGTCCCGCAGGGGAAAACAACGATGCGTGCCGCGGTCGTGCTCATTGCCCTGCTTGCCGCTTGCGGAGGAGGAGGCGGCTCTGGTACCGGAACCCCTACCGGTCCCTTCACGGTCAATCTGACTGCGGCGGGCGTGAGCCCGCAAACGTTCCAGGCGCTCTCCCAGGCGAGCTTGCGCTTCACCAACCAAGATACGAAGAATCACCAGATCACGTCCTCGAACTGCGGCGAGATGGCGACGGGAGTGATCACCCCGGGGACGGATGCCACCGTGGAGCTCGGGCCAGGCCCGAAAACCTGCAACTTCAGCGACAGCCAGAATCCATCCGCCGCTGCATTCCAGGGAACCGTGAGCGTCCTGGCGCCTGGCAACGGGTACTGAGCGGCTGCATCGGCGTTCCTTCCCGACCTTGGCGGTGACGATGCGTGCGTTGTTGCGCAATCTAGCGATCCTCTCCACGCTGCTCCTCCTGCGCTGTTCGGCGAGCACCGCTGGCCTCGCGCCGCTCGAATGGGAGAAGGTTCCCGGGACGGGTCCCGGCGGCGCCGTGCTGGGACTGGGAAGCCCGGGAAAGTTCGACGAGCGCGGCAACTTCACCGTGCGCGCATTCAAGGACGGCGACGTCTACAAGCTGTATTACGGCGGAGCCGATACTTTCGGAGCTTGCTCGGGCATCAACAGCGCGCACTGGCGCATCGGCCTCGCGCAATCGACGGACGGGATCAACTGGACGCGCGTCCCCGGCACCGAGACCGGAGGCGCCGTCCTCGACAACGGGACCAACTTCGACACATACCTGACCTACCGCCCGTTCGTCCTCAAGGACGGGGCGATCTACCGCATGTGGTACAACGGCAGCACCAAACCCTTCAATTGCCCGAACGGCATCCTGGCCGACAACCGTCGCATCGGCTATGCGGAATCTCCCGACGGCATTCACTGGACCCGCTTCTACGACGGACCCGGCCCGGGCGGCAGCGTGCTTCCCGTCGGCCTCGCCGGTTCGCTCGACGCGCAGCAGGTCGGCTACGTCTGGGTCCTGAAGGACGGCGCGGAATACAAAATGTACTACTCGGCGAACGACGCGCAGAACTTCTGGCGCGTGGCGCTGGCCGTCTCCAGCGACGCGCGCATCTGGACCAAGGTGGTCGGCAAGGAATCCCTGGGCGCCATCCTCGATCTCGGCCCCGCCGGAAGCTTCGACGTGGCGTGCGCGTACCAGCCGTCGGTCGTGAAGGAACGCGATCAGCTCTACCGGATGTGGTACCGCGGTTGCCAGGCGCCGGGCGCATTTGGCGGACCGAGTCGCGGAGTGATCGGTTACGCGGAGTCGAACGACGGCCGGACCTGGGTGAAGATCCCGCAGCAGGGTCCATCGGGCGAGGCGGTCTCGCAGGGCGCGTCAGGCCAGTTCGATTCGGGCGGGCTCACCACGCCGTCGGTGTTCCTCGATGGGTCGACCTGGACGATGTACTACGCGGGATTCGATACCAACGGGCAATTCCTCACCGGCCTCGCGCGGGCACCGGCGCGATGAGGCGACCGCCGATCGCCTGCCTGATCGTCGCGGCGGCAGGAGCGGCGCGCGCGCAGACGATGCTCGACCAGGAGCAGCGCCTCATCGAGGTCCACTCGCTCCTGGTGGACATGGGGGCGCTCAATGCGCCCGGGGCTTATCGCGAACGCGACCTCAGCCTGGGGCTCGAGGTCATCGTCATTCCCGGGATCGACGGCACCACGGGCGGCAAGCGTCAGATCACCGCCTCCGATCGGACGCCAGTCTTTCCTCGACTGCGGCTGGCGCTCGGGCTCCCGGCTCCGGAGGGCTTCCGCGCCAGCGTCGGTATCGCCTACATCCCGCCGATCCAGCTCCGCGACGTCAGCTCTCACTTCGCGGCGCTCGAGGGGGAGATGGCCTACGCGCCCGGACCGCTCGCCCTCGGCCTTCGCGGACACGTCCTCGTCGCCAGATCGATGAGCCCGGTGACCGAGCCCACCGTCCGCGACACCCTCGATAATTTCGAGTTCGGCGCAAACGCCGCCGCGGGCTATCGACTGGACTTCCAGCCGGGCAGCGTCACTCCGTACGCGAGCATCGGCATCACGCGAACGGTGGGCATCTTCCGAGTCACGAGCGACGCGTACGAGCTTTCCAGCCGCACCACGAATCCAGTGCTCGCCGGAGGCGTGCGCTTCCTCGCCAGACAGCGGTTCGAGGTCGTCGCCGAGCTCGCGGCCTTTCCGGGCCGCCTGGTCCACCCCAGCTTCCGTGTCGCCTGGATGCCGGACTGGTGGTCGCGGCCCGCTACGCCTTCGACACCGTGAGCTGGAGTTCAAACCGGTCTAACGCCACGAGCGTCCGCGCGGCTGCTCAAGCCCACTCGAGGAGGATTTTTCCCGACCGGCCCGACCGCATGGTCTCGAACGCCTTCGAGTAGTCCTCGACCGCGAAGCGGTGGGTGAGCACCGGGGAGACGTCGAGGCCGCTCGTCAGCATGGCAGTCATTTTGTACCAGGTCTCGAACATCTCCCGGCCGTAGATGCCCTTCAGCACCAGGCCTTTGAAAATCACCTGGTTCATGTCGATGCCGACCTCGCCGGTGGGAATGCCGAGCAGCGCCACGCGCCCGCCGTGGTTCATCGCTGCGATCAGCCCTCGCAAGGCCGTCGCGTTGCCGCTCATCTCCATTCCCACGTCGAAGCCCTCGGTCATCCCGAGCTCCTTCATGGTCCCTTCGATCGACGCGCCATTCACGTTGATGGCGCGCGAGGCGCCCATCTGCCTGGCCAGGCCGAGTCGATAGTCGTTCACGTCGGTGACCACCACGTGGCGCGCCCCGACGTGCCGCGCGATCGCCGCCGCCATGATGCCGATCGGCCCGGCTCCGGTGATGAGGACGTCCTCGCCGACCAGGTCGAACGAGAGGGCGGTGTGCACGGCGTTGCCGAGCGGGTCGAAGAAGGCGGCGATGTCGTCGGGGATCTCCTTGGGAACCCGGAAGACGTTCACCGCCGGGACCGCGATGAATTCGGCGAAGCAGCCGGCGCGCTGCACGCCCAGGCCGACCGCGTTGCGGCACAGGTGGCGCTTCCCGGCGCGGCAGTTGCGGCAATGGCCGCAGGTGATGTGCCCTTCGGCGCTGACCCGTTCACCCCTGGTGAAGCCGGTCACCGCGCTTCCGATGGCCGCGACCTCGCCGGTGAACTCGTGGCCGATGACCATCGGCACCGGGACGGTTTTCTGCGACCACGCGTCCCAGTTGAAGATGTGGATGTCGGTGCCGCAGATCGCCGCCTTCCGGACCCGGATGAGCAAGTCGTTGGGCCCGAGCTCGGGGACGGGGACTTCCGAGAGCCACAAACCCGGCTTGGGCTCCGCCTTGACCAGCGCCTTCACTGGATCACTCCCAGCTGGCGGCCGACCTTGCCGAAGGCGGCGAGGGCCCGATCGAGGTGCTCGCGTTCGTGGGCCGCCGAGATTTGCGTTCGGATGCGGGCCTGGCCCCGGGGCACCACCGGAAACGAGAAGCCGATCACGTAGATTCCTTCCTCGAGGAGCCGGTCGGCCATGGCCGTGGCGATCTTCGCGTCGCCGAGCATGACCGGGATGATGGGATGGCTGCCCGGCACGAGCTTGAACCCGAGCCTGGTCATTCCCGCGCGGAAATGCGTCGCGTTCTCGCGCAGCTTCTGGCGGAGATCGGAGGTTCCCTCCAGCATCTCGAGGACCTCGATGGACGCGGCCGCGATCGCGGGCGCCAGCGTGTTCGAGAACAGGTAGGGCCGCGACCGTTGGCGGAGCCAGCCGATGATCTCGCGCCGTGCGGAGACGTACCCGCCGCTGGCGCCGCCGAGCGCCTTGCCGAGCGTCCCGGTGAGGATGTCGACCCGGCCCATGACTCCGCACGCCTCGTGCGTCCCGCGCCCTTTCTCGCCGGTGAATCCCACCGCGTGCGAATCGTCGACCATGACGAGCGCGTCGTGCTTCTCGGCGAGGTCGCAGATGGCCTTCAGGTTGGCGAGGATCCCGTCCATCGAGAAGACGCCGTCAGTCGCGATGAGGCGGACGCGCGCGTCCTTCGCCTCCACCAGCCTGGCCTCCAGGTCGGCCATGTCGTTGTTCGCATAGCGCAGGCGCTGCGCCTTGGAGAGCCTGACGCCGTCGATGATGCTCGCGTGGTTCAAGGCGTCGCTGATCACCGCGTCGCCCTCCTCGAGAAGCGTCTCGAAGAGCCCGCCGTTGGCGTCGAAGCAAGACGAGTAGAGGATGGTGTCCTCGGTGCCGAGGAAGCGCGTGATGCGGACCTCCAGCTCCTTGTGGACGTCCTGGGTCCCGCAGATGAAACGCACGGAGGCCATGCCGTATCCATGCCGGTCGAGCCCCTCCTTTGCCGCCTTGACGACCCGCGGATGATCGGCGAGGCCGAGGTAGTTGTTCGCGCAGAAGTTCAACACCTCGCGCCCGCCCTGTACGCGGATGATCGCGCCCTGCGGGCCCTCGATGACGCGCTCGCGCTTGAACAACCCCTGCTCGTGCAAGGCTTCAGTCTGCTGGTGGAGATGAGCGAGATAGGCGCCGGGATCCATGGCGGGCTGCCATAGCATGGGGCCTGGCGAGGGGCGAGGGGCGAGCGCCTGCGTCCGTGCGCGAGCTAGGTGCGGGGGCGCCGCGCGATCATGGCCGACCACCGGATGAGAAGCACCCGCTCGCCGTGCTGGTTGAACAGCTCGCCCTGGCTGCTCGCGGATCGTCTCTTCGCCCAGCTCGAACACGTCGCCTTCGTGGAAGTCTTCCAGATAGCGCATGTCGCCGCGCACTGTACCGCGCCGGCTGCCACGTGACGCGCGGCGCGCTGGCGGGATATCGTGCCGCGCATGCCCGCCGCCGACCGGTACCTCGAAAAGCCGTGGCTAAAGTTCTACCCGAAGGGCGTTCCCGCGACGGTCGAGGTGCCGCGCAAGTCGGTCTCGCAGGTCTTCGACGAGGCGACCGACCGCTGGGCGGACCGCGCAGCGGTGGCGTTCTATGGGCGCGAGGTCACCTACCGCGAGCTGCGCGACGGGGCCGATCGGCTCGCTGCGGCATTCGCGCAGATGGGAGTGCGCAAGGGCGATCGCGTCGCGCTCTACCTGCTCAACTCGCCCCAGTTCATCATCGCGTACTTCGCCGCGCTGAAGTGCGGCGCTACCGTCACGCCGATCAGCCCGATGTACACGAGCCACGAGGTCCGCTACCAGCTCGAGGACAGCGGCGCGCGGGCCATCGTGTGCCAGGACATCCTGCACGACAAGGTGGTGAAGTCGGGCGCGCCACTGGACCTGATCGTGGTCACGAGCATCGCCGAGTACCTTCCCCCGTTGAAGCGGCTCCTGGGCCGGGGCCCGCTCGCGAGGTTCTTCTCGGACCTCGAGCAGGGGACGCCAGAGATCGCGCCCGCGCCCAACCAGCACTGGCTGCAGGACCTCCTCCGGAAGTACCCGGCCCGGCCTCCGGCCGTCGCGATCGATCCCGACACCGACCTGGCCGCGTTGCCGTACACGGGAGGGACCACCGGGAATCCCAAGGGTGTCATGCTGACCCATCGCAATCTGGTGGCGGCGCGGACGGTCGCGAGCGTGATCTTCCCTGGCCTCATCGAGGGACAGGAGGTCATCCTTGCCTTCCTGCCCTTCTTCCACATCTACGGGCAGGTTTCGATCATGCTGAGCAGCCTCGCACAAGGTCATCTGCTGGTGCTGTTCACCAATCCCGACACCTCCGCGATCCTCACCGCGATGGAGCGGCACAGGGCGACGGCTTTCTTCGGCGTCCCGACGCTCTACGAGTACCTGAAGGACCACAAGGAAACCGACAAGGTCGACTGGCGGCGCCTCAAGCTCGTCGTCTCGGGCGCCGACACGCTGCACGAGTCGACCATGCAGGGTTGGGCGCGCCGCACCGGTTCGCAGATCACCGAGGGATACGGCCTCTCGGAGACCTGCGCGACGAGCCACTTGAATCCCGTCGGCCGCACCAAGCCGGGGTCGTTCGGCTGCCCGGTGCCCAATGTGCTCGCCGCCGTCGTGGACCCCGAGACGCTGGAGTTCGTCACGCCGGGGCTGACCGGCGAGCTGGTGCTCTCGGGACCCAACGTGATGAAGGGCTACTGGCGCCGGCCCGAGGAGACGGATCGGGCATTCGTCGAGCTCGCCGGCGTGCGCTGGATGCGGACCGGCGACATCGTCCGCATGGACGACGAGGGCTATTTCCACTTCTACGACCGGGCCAAGGACCTCATCAAGTACAAGGGCCATTCCGTCTTCGCGAAGGACGTCGAGGACGTGCTGTATGGCCACCCGCACGTGAAGGCGGCGGGCGTGATCGGCGTGCCCGATCCGGCGGTCGGCCAGCGGATCAAGGCCGTGGTGGTGCTGCAGACCGACGCGCGCGGCCGCGTCAGCGAGCAGGAGATCAAGGCGTACTGCCGCGAGCGGCTCGCCGACTACAAGGTCCCCCACGTGGTCGAGTTCCGCGGAGAAGTTCCCAAGACCGACGTGGGCAAGGTCTCGCGCCGCGAGCTGCGTGACGAAGGCGCCCAGCCCTGAGGACCGACCCATGGCCGACCCGTTCTTCCGGGTAGAGCACCTCACCAAGCGCTTCGGCGGCCTCACCGCCGTGAACGACGTCGGATTCGAGCTGCGCCGGGACGAGATCGTCGGGCTGATCGGCCCGAACGGCGCCGGGAAGACCACCCTCTTGCGGCTGATCACGAAGATCCTCAGGCCCGACCAGGGGCGCATCGTCTTCGCGGGCGAGGACATCACCGCGCTCCGGCCGTGGGAGATCGTGGAGCGCGGCGTCGCGGGCACGTTCCAGAACACGCGGCCGTTCAGGCACCTGCCCATCGTCGCGAACGTGATGGTGCCGCTGGTCGCTCCCCGCGCGCGCCGGCGCGGCGAGTGGCTCAAGGGCGTGGAGGCGAAGGCGATGGACGCGCTGGAGTTCGTCGGCATCTCCGACATGGCGCTGGAGCCCGCGTCGGCGCTGTCCCAGGGCGACTTGAAAAGACTGGAGGTGGCGCGCGCCATCGCCACCGAGCCGGAGCTCCTGCTGCTCGACGAGCCGCTCGGCGGCCTGAGCCCCGCCGAATCCGAGCTGCTCGCCAAGTCCATCCGCAGGCTGCACAAGGGCGGCCGCTTCGGCCGGCTGCATTCGGAAGGCCCGGCCGTCCTGATGATCGAGCACAAGCTCAAGGAGCTGATGTCCATCGTCGACCGCGTCATGGTCATGGATCACGGTGAGCTCATCGCGGACGGGTCCCCCTCCGAGGTGGTCAAGAACGCGAAGGTGATCGAGGCGTATCTGGGGACGGCGCATGCCGCTGCTTGAGGTCGAGGACCTCGCCGTCCGTTACGACAAGGCTTCGATCCTGAACGGGGTCTCGCTGACCGTCGACAGCGGGGAGTTCGTCGGCGTCGTCGGGCCGAACGGCGCCGGCAAGTCCACGCTCCTGCGGGCCATCTCGGGCCTGGTCCGGTTCGAGGAGCAGATGAAGCGGGGCACCGCCGGCGACATCGCCCTCGAGGGGCGGGTCCGGTTCGCCGGCGAGCGCATCGACGCCCTGCCGGCCCACGAGATCCGCAAGCGCGGGCTCGTCCACTGCCCCGAGCGGCGGCGCCCGTTTCGCGAGCTGACCGTGCTCGAGAACCTGCTCGCAGGCGCGTACCTGTCGCGGAGCTCGCGCGACAACCAGCGGCGCCTGGAGCGGTGCTTCGCCCTGTTCCCGCAGCTCGCCGGCCGCAAGGAGCAGATCGCCGGAACGCTGTCCGGAGGCGAGCAGCAGATGCTCGCCACCGCGCGGGCGCTCATGTTCGAGGCGAAGCTGCTCGCCATCGACGAGCCGTCCCTCGGTCTCGCCCCGCGGGTGCGCGAGGAGCTGTTCTCCGCGATCGGCCGCATCCACGCCGAGGGGATTCCCGTCCTGCTCGTCGAGCAGGAGGTGGCGCAGGTCTTCAAGATGGCCGACCGCAATTACGTGCTGTCGCAGGGACGGATCATCGCTGCGGGAACGGCGGCGCACCTCACGGCAGACGAGAGCTTGCGCGCGGGCTACCTGGGCCTGTGAGCGCCGGCGACGGCGCGGCGGGTTGCGCGCGCGCGGCCGCGCGCAACGGGACGCCGCAGATTCGGCACGTCGCCCGCCAGGCGGCGCTCCGCTCCTTGCAGCGCGGGCAGGGCGTCTCGATGCGGTCGCGGATCCACGGGGTGAGCCCGCGCGGCATGAACAGCAACACCGCCAGGACGATGACCGCGAAGATGAGCAGCCGCAGCTCGCCGAAAGCGGTGAAGCTGCCGAGCCACTCGGTCAGCGGATAGAGCACGAACACGGCGACCACCGGGCCGTAGATGGTGGCGACGCCTCCGAAGATGCCCCAGATGACTGCCTGGAAGGAGAGGCCGACCTCCAGCGTGGAGGGACCGGCGCCGCGCATGAAGTGGGCGTAGAGCGCGCCCGCGAAACCCGCGGCACAGGCGGAGATCGCGAACGCGCCCAGCTTGTAGCGGGGCGTGTTGATCCCCGACGCGCGCGCGGCCACCTCGTCGTCGCGGATGGCGTGTAGAACCAGGCCGAATCGCGAGTCGGCGATCGCCCACAAGGCGTACACCAGCGCGAGCATGACCGCCGCGATGAGGTAGTAGTTCGCCATGCGCGAGGACAGGATCGAGCGCACCCCGGAGACGCCGAGCTCGCCGCCCGAGCGTTCCGGGAAGGCGAACAGGATCCCGAGCGTGATGAGCGGGAACGCGAGGGTGGCGAGCGACAGGTACGAACCGCGCAGGCGCAGGCACAGGTAGCCCACGGCGACGCCGGCCGCGCTCGCGACGGCCGCGCCGAGCAGGACGCCGAGCCACGGCGGGATGCCGAGCTCGAGCGAGGCGAGAGCCGAGGAGTACGCGCCGGCGCCGAAGAAGAGTGCGTGGCCGAAGCTCACCTGGCCGGCATAGCCCGCGAGCAGGTCCCAGCTCGCCGCATAGACGGCGAAGATGCAGGTCATGGCCACGATGCGCAGGAGGTACGCGTCGTCGGAGAGAAGCGGGAGGAGGAGGATCGCCGCCGCCCAGGCGAGGGCCACGGTGCGCGAGGGCAGCACGAGAACGTCGCTGCGCAGGTTCACCCAGGCGCGTCGTGCGAAGAAGGGAAGCGAGCTCGCCATGGCAGCAAAGGGCGGACGGTCCGCCGTCAGCGCTCCTCCTCGAAGGCCACCCCGTACAGCCCCTCCGGCCGCGCGAGGAGGACGACCACCATGATCGAGAGGGCCACCGCGCCTTTGAGGAAGGCGCCCTGCGGAAGCAGGAAGACG
>VBKO01000523.1 GCA_005888115.1 Deltaproteobacteria bacterium | reverse complement strand
GGTCGGCTCCAGGCTGCGCTCGCCGCGGGCATGGAATTGCCGAGCATCTCCGATCCATTCGTTGCCTCCGCGGTGTTGGGATTCGACTCGCGTCTGGTCATAGGTCCTCTCGCGTTGCGGCTCGATCCGCGGCTCCGCATCGGCGTGACCCAACGGGATATCGGCAACAAGGAGTTTCTCACCGTTCCAGCGACACTTCAGTTCCAGGTGACGCCCTCCGTGGCGCTCTTTGCCGCGTTGGCCGTGAGCGGACCGCTCAATCCGGCTGTCGGCAGCTTCTCGACTTCTTACACGGTGCCACTGAACTTCGGCTTGGCCTACGGAACCGGCGACTACGATTTCGGCGCGTCCTTCACGTTCTTGGACTTGCGCGGCAACGTCTTACCGAGCGCAACCGGCGCCCGGGTCGGCCAGGCCTTCGCCTCACTGCGTTTCTAAGTTCCGCAGCATTGTCGACCATGCGCGTGACGAGACCCTCACGCGCCCGCGATGGCGCGCTTGCCATTGCCAGACCCAATCAGCTCCTGCCCGCCTGGCGACCGGAATTGCGCATGGCCTCGCGCTGTCGAAATGGTGGACGCTACCGGGTAGGTCCGAACACCGGCGGCAGGCGCCACCGCACGGCAGTGCCCGAGATCCACGCGAATTCCCAGTCAACCCCGTTCACGCCGGGCGCGAGGGCCACCGGATCGGGGATCGTCATGCGCGTAAACAAGTGCGAAGGAGGGAAGGAAGTGTCGCCGGGAGTCCTGACCAGGATCACATCCTGCAGTTCCTCGATCGACTGCGCCGCGCGGTCGACGACGATCAGTTCGTACGGGATTCCAGACAACTGGAGCGGATCCCAGGGGACGAGCGGAAAGCTGACGGGGAACGGCACTCCTCCGGACGGCTGCACCGCCCAGACGACGTTGTGGATCCGATCGGCCCAGAAGATCGCGGGGAAGAACGGTCCAGAGACTCCGCCAGAGGCGGCGGGGACGAAGGCCGAGAGCGGGCCCGGTGCCACGCCGCTAGGCACCACCGTGCCGTCGGGCAACGCCGCGTCCGTCGAGACGACGACAGGCTGTGAACCGTCGCTACCAGCCACGACCACCGCTCCGTCAGAAGCCCCGGAGCCTTCGTTCACCCAATAGACCCGTCCGCCGCCGAACGCGATCCCGCGCGGATGGACCTGATTCGAGGCGATTGCTTTCGCAACGCCTTCAGCGCGGGCGGCGCGCATCACCTCGCCGCTCGCATGATTCGTCCAATAGATGGCATCCGGGGAGAGAGCGATCCCTGCTGGCGCACCCTGCGAGCCCGCCACCAGCGTGGGAGAACCGGCGGGAAGGGTGAGCCTGTATACGGCTCCGTCGGCGGCGCCCGGCTGGTCCGTCCCTCCCGTCGTCCAGAAAACCTCGTCTGCATCGAGCGCGAGCGCGGCGGCAATTCCCGGATGCGCATCGACGGAGGCCAGGGTGCGGACGGACGCGTTCCGATCGCTGGTCCTTACCGACAGGCGCGTGCCGTCGAAGCTGGTCCAGTACAAGGCGGTGGTGGCCAGGACCAGCCCCGAGGGTGCGGGCTCCGCTTCCGCGACTCGCACGGTGCACACGCCGTCCACGCAGTCTCCGTGGCACACGACCCCGCAACCGCCGCAGTTGAGCGGATCACCGGCGAGCGATGTCTCGCAGCCGTCGGAGACCTCGTGATTGCAATCGCCGCGCAGGCCGTTGCACGCCCAGTCGCACGCATTGTAGATGCAAGCGCGGCTCGCGTTCGGAACGGCGACTTCAGGGCAGCGTACGCAGGTACCGCCGGAGCCGCACTGGTCGGCGGCGTCGGCGTTGAAGACACAAACCCCGTTGCAAAGCTTCGACCCGTCGTCGCACTCCGGCGTCGTGCAGCCGGCCCCCACCGTCATCGACGCCGCACACAGACAGGCGACCATTCGCGCGGCGGCGAAGTGCGGGTTCGAATGGATCATCCGGCGGCAGACCTCTCGCGGAGACCGTTGGCCACCATGCGTCGCTGCCTCTTGTTGCGCCGCCCCGCACCCTTCGTCTCGGCGTCCATCCGATAGAGCCCTGGAAGCGCGGCTTCCCTGTCGACTTCCTCTGCAGCTCCGCGTCTGAACGACCCAGGGTCATTCATCCCGGCGGTGGAACCTGCAACCTGCAGCGCGGCCCCGGGGCACGGCTGAGTCGCACGTCGAGCGTCGCGAGCGGTGCATCGAGGACCTCCGCCAATGCGACATACCACGCATCGTAGCAGGTGACGTTTTCGCGTAGCTCCCACACGCGCGACGCGAACGGACCGTACGGAAACAGGTCGATTCGTAGCGCCAGCAGGTCCGCATGCGCCAGCGACGCCGCGTCCGCCGTCAGCTCGCGGCTGGCAACGGCGCGGCGGAGGATGTTCGCCACCTCGACTGGCATCAGGTGTGGTGCAGCCAACGCGTCGCCGGCAAGCAGTCCGTCCGCCCACGTGCCTTCTCGCCCGCCATCGACCAGGGCGGCCACGACGAAGGCGGCATCGA
>VBKO01000522.1 GCA_005888115.1 Deltaproteobacteria bacterium | reverse complement strand
CGTCACCGATCCGTACTCGGGCGGCCGCAACTTCTGCAACCACTACTCGATCTTCGAGTGGAACGTGGTCCCGATCACTTCGACGATCGAGGCCCAGTACGCGATCGGCATCGGGACCGCGATCGCGCAGAAGCGCGCGGGCGGGCGGGGAATCACGCTGGTGACCGGAGGCGATGCGGGCACGGCCGAGGGCGACTTCGCCAGCTGCCTGATCTGGTCCTCGCGTCCGGCGAACCCGCTGCCGATGCTGATCGTCGTGACCAACAACAAGTGGGGCATCTCCACGCCGTGGTCGGGGCAGCACGGCGAGAAGCGCATCTCCGAGCGGGGCAAGGCGTTCGCGATCGAGTCCAAGACCATCGACGGCAACGACCCGGAGGTGTCCTACCGGGAGATCGCCGCGGCCATGGAATACGTCCGAACCGAACGCAAGCCGTTTCTCCTCGAGGCGCTCGTCTCCCGCTTGTACGGCCACTCCAGCGCGTCCGGAGCGAACGCGGTGGTGGACGAGGCCGACTGCCTCAAGGGATTCCAGAAGAAGCTGGAGGAGCGCAAGGTGCTCAGCCGCCAGCAGATGGACGAGCTCCGGCAGAAGTACGCGCAGGAGCTGCAGGAGATGCACCGCAAGGTGCGGCAGGAGCCGCAGCCCAAGGGCGACACCATCTTCCAGAACATCTTCATGGATCGCGACAAAGTGCGGGAGGGCAGCTAGCCGTGTCGACCATGGTCCAGGCCATCCGGATGGCGTTGCACGTCGCGGAAGAGCGCCACGACCTGACCGACGTGTTCGGCGAGGACGTGGGCCCGCCGCTCGGCGGAGCCTTCACCGCCACCCAGGGAATCAAGTGCGCCTGGAATACGCCGCTGGACGAGCGCGGCATCGTAGGCGCCTCGATCGGCCTCGGGCTCGCCGGCTGCCGCAACGTGGGCGAGATCCAGTTCTGCGACTACGCCTACAACACCATCGACCTGCTCAAGCTCGCCGGGCTCCAGACCTGGTCGACCAACGGCGACTGGAACGTCCCGATGACCATCCTGACGCCGGTCGGGGCGGGCATCCGCGGCAGCATCTACCACTCGCACTCGTTCGACGCGACGGCGACGCACATTCCCGGGTTCAAGATCGCCATCCCCTCGACGCCCAGGGACGCCTACGGGCTCCTGCTCTCGTGCATCGTCGACCCCAACCCGTGCTTCTTCCTCGTCCCGAAAGCCCTCATGCGCGTCCGCAGCCAGCCGGGGGAAGAGATCCCCGGCGAGCCCGGCGACGATCGCGCCCTGAGCAAGTTGATCGACGCGCCGCTCGGCGACCGCGCCAAGTGGCAGCCGCAGTGGCCGGACACGCCGGACATCTTCATCCCCTTCGGCGAGGGGCGGACCGTGCGGCGCGGCCGCGACCTGACGGTCGTCAGCTACGGCCGCACGCTGCCCTTGTGCAAGAAGGCGGCGGACGAGCTCTCGCAGGAAGGGATCGAGGCCGAGGTGATCGATCTGCGGTCGCTCCACCCGTACGATTGGCCGCGCATCCGCGAGTCAGTGAAGCGCACGGGCCGCGCGCTGTTCGTGAACGAGGATACCGAGATCAGCAACTTCGGCGAGCACCTGCTGCGCCGGACGGTGGAGGAGCTGTTCTACGAGCTGACGGCGCCTCCGCGCCTGCTGGCGGGCGCCTTCGTCCCTGGAGTCGGCCTCGCCGACAGCCTGGAAATGGCGTCCGTTCCCCAGCTTCCCTCCATCCGCGACACGATGCGCCAGCTCGCGCACCACCAAGCGTAGTGGACTCAAAGTTTACAGGGAGCGCGGGAGGGTTGGGAGCGTGGGAGGATTCGCAGCATGCTCCCGCGCTCCCCGATCTCCGGCGCTCCCTGTAAGCAGTTTGACGGAGATTGTCATGCGCTCATTCCTGATCTGCGTCGCGCTCTCGTTCGCGGTTGGGGCGGCGGAACATCCCTGCAAGGAGGATGCGGAGAGGCTCTGCAAAGGGGTCGAGCCGGGGGAGGGGCGCATCGTCCAGTGCCTGAAGCAGCACGAGTCGGACCTTTCTCCCGCGTGCAAGCAGAAGCGCGACTCCTTCCGCGAGCGGATGCAGGAGATCCGCGCCGCGTGCGAGGAAGACGCGCAGAAGTTCTGCGCCGGCGTTCAGCCCGGGGGCGGGCGCATCGCCCGCTGCCTGCAGCAGCACGAGACCGACCTGTCCGAGGCGTGCCG
>VBKO01000526.1 GCA_005888115.1 Deltaproteobacteria bacterium | reverse complement strand
TTTCGGCGCCACGAAGCTCCTCTCAGAGCCATTCGCGGCCACGTACCGGACGTTCCTCGAGGCGAACGCGGAGGGAAAGCGGGCCATGGAGGTGGGCCCGTTGCTCGAGCGCGCTGGCTTCCGCTTCCTCGGTGACGACGTGGAGGAGGCGCACCGGTTCTGCCAGCGGCTTGCCGACATCGTGGAGCGCCCGATCGAAACCGACGACCCCTATGACTTCGGCGAGGACCCGATGGTGCAGGACGTGAGGCGTCTCATGCAGTCGAATCCGCGCCTGGTCCTCACGATCAAGCCGCCGCCGGAGGCCATCCTCTTCTACCGGGCCGCGACCGGCCTGGCGCACGACTTGCGCCTGCTGAAAGTGCGCGGCCGCTTCCGTCCCATCCTGCGCGATATCCAGTCGCGGGGTCGCCTGGCTTGAGCCGCTCGGTTTGGCACCGACAGTCCGAGCATCGCTCCGCCGGGCCATGGTAGAGGCTCGCGGCGGAATGCGCGAACAGGTGCTGGTCGCGGATCAGGCGGGGCTCGCGCGCGCCGCGGAAGCGGTCGCGGCCGAGCCACGCGCCGCGCTGGACACCGAATCCAACGGATTCCACGCCTACAGCGAGCAGGTCTGCCTGGTGCAGATCGCGACGCCGCGGGCCGACTTCGCCGTCGACGTGCTCGCGGTGGGGTTGGGCCCGCTGCTTCCGCTCCTCGCCGATCCGGCGCGCGAAGTGGTGCTCCACGCAGCCGAGTACGACGTGATGTGCCTCAAGCGCGAGTGGGGCCTCACGCTGGGGCGCATCTTCGACACTCATGCCGCCGCGAAGGTGCTGGGCATCGAGCGGGTCGGGCTAGGAAATCTATTGTCCGACGAGCTGGGCGTGCTGCTCACCGAGGACGAGCAGCGCAGCGACTGGGGCCGGCGCCCGCTCAGCCCGGAGCAGCTCGCCTACGCGTTCGCGGACGTGCAGCACCTCCTCGCACTGCGCGAACGGATGGGCGTCAGGTTGTCGGAGCGGGGCCTGCTCTCCGAGGCGGAAGCGGAGTTCGCGCGCCTCACCGCCAAGGAGCCGCGGCCGCGGCAGTTCGACGCGGAGGGCTGGCAGAAGATGAAGGCGGCGCGCACGCTGGACGGCCGGGGCCGGGGCGTGCTGCGCGAGATGTACCTGCTGCGGGACCGCCGGGCGCGCGAGGTGAACCGGCCGCCCTTCAAGGTGCTCTCGGACCTGCTGCTGGCGGAGGTGGCGCGCAGGCAGCCGCGCACGGAGGAAGAAGTGCTGCGCATCCCCGGCGCGCAGGCGACCGTGCTGCGGCGGCTCGCGCCGCAGATCCTCGAGGCGGTGCGCGCCGGGCAGGCGGGAGCGCCGCCTCCGCGACCGCGCCCCGAGCGCGGTCCCCCCTGGCGGCGCGGCGGGCCCGACCCGGAGGTCGAGGAGCGCTACGAAAAGCTGCGCAGGTGGCGCAAGGAGCGCGCCGATGCGCGCAAGGTGGAAGTCCAGGTGATCGCTCCCAACGCGGTGCTGATGGCCGTGGCGCGGAGCGCGCCCCGCACCCTGGAGGATCTGGGACGGGTCGAGGGAATGGATCCCTTCCGCGTCCAGCAATACGGCGACGAGATCCTCACCGCCCTCCACTCCGCCACCCAGCAACAGCTCCTCTAGGCAAAGAGATCACCGCGGAGACGCGGAGAGCGCGGAGGATCAGGTTCCAGAAAAATCTCCGCGTCCTCCGCGCCTCAGCGGTGATCTTTTTGTCGTGAACCGGCTGGCTAGAAGGCGGCGCCGGGTTTGGGGATGGGGACGGCGTCGGAGAGGGCGGGGGCGGAGCCGCCGGCAAGGATGCGGTACGCGCTCCAGGCGCCCAGCACCACCTTCACGTAGCTGCGCGTCTCGCGGTAGGGGATCTCCTCGACCCACTGGTCCAGCGGCTGGCCCGCTCCGCGCATCGCCCACGGCGCGGCGACTCGCGGTCCAGCGTTGTACGCGGCGGCCGCGATGGCTGGATCCCCGAACCGTCCGAGGAGCTCGGAGAG
>VBKO01000525.1 GCA_005888115.1 Deltaproteobacteria bacterium | reverse complement strand
GCGCTCGCTGGCCCGAGCTTCCACTCTGAGCGATCGATTTTCACTGGAGTGCTCGTGGACTGAAAATCCCCGTGTCGGTGGTTCGATTCCGCCCCTGGGCACCAACAAGCCAACGGGATTCTTGAGGTTATGTCCGGTCGTTCATCACTCGAGTATCGCAGACCGTGCTTCGCGGAACCGTTCCTGGCAGCACCGTCCTTGATCGCGATCGTCTCTTGCCGCGCGGTTGCGATCAGCCGAAGTGGGGACGCGTTGTCCCTCTTCTTCGTTCGAGTTGCGGGTAGGGACCGTCACCCGACTAACCCCTCGTCTTCGCTCTGAGAAGCGTCAACTTACTGTCCATGATGGGGCATCGCGGATGGACCAGCGTTCGAAGCTGCGCCCACCCCGGAAAGTCTTCGAAGCTGCGCCCACCCCGGAAAGCCATCCACAGCGAGTTGCGGCGAGGCACATTGGTAGCCCGCGAGGTGATGACAGGTAGGCCGATGTGCCGTGCTTCTCGACGGCGACGCCGCCCGGATCGCCATGCTTTTTCTGCGCGCGCGATCGCGCGGTACTGTGGTCTGGCCCCAATGGACGAGCAGACTCCGCCCACGCAGCCGCTCCGGAGGGCATTCGAATACGAGCTGACGGAAGCCGAAGCCCTGGCGGCGCTCGAGTTCAACCAGGTGCGGCTCGGCCGGCGGTTGCAACGCTCTGCCAGGATCAGCGCCCTGGGAATCCTGGCGGGCATGGCTTGGCTCGGACTCGTCTACCTGCTCTTCTTTTTCACCATCGAGCACGAGCGGTCGCCGCTGCGGGTGCTCGCGGTCGTCGCCCTGCTGTGCGGTATCGGCGCTCTCTCTCGCTTCGCGCTCCAGCGCCTGACCTTCCGGATCATCGCCGCCGGAACCGGCTCGCTGCACGGCAGGCGCAGCGTCAGCATCGCGGAGGACGGATTGCGTTGCCGCGGTCCCAGCGAAGAGACGTCGATCGGATGAAGCGGCATCCGGTCGATCGAAGAGCAAGGTGGGCAGGTCTTCATCTACGTCGACGACTTCTCCTTCATCCCCATCTCCGCGAGCGCGTTCGTCGATGCCAAAGAGCGCGCAGCCCTCGTCGCCGAGCTTCGCCGCCGCGCCGGTTACCCTGCCACCGCTCCGCCAAGCCCGGTGCTCTTCCGCGAGCCAGCGGCGTCCGCGCCGCCCGAAGAAGGTCCAGACCGGCAGCGAGGCGCCGCCGCACGGCGCCCGTGGGATCCACTCGTCGAGGGAATTCGCCTCGCGTTTCTCCGGCCACTGGGTATCCGTACCCGCCGATCGCGAGGCAACTGGTCGCCGGTGGTGCTGTTGGTGTTCTTCACCATCGCCATCGCCTTCCTGCGCGATCTCCTCGACGCCGGACCAAAAGGAACCTTCTCTCCCTCGGGTCTCCCCGGAGTGCTCTTCGAGGTTCCCGTGATGGTGGTGGCCGCCTGGGCCCTCGCCCGGCTCGCGGTCCGCCCGCGCAGCACGCTCGCCCTGCTCGTCGCCTTGATGAGCCTGACCGTGCCGATCGACGTCGTCCTCACCGCTGCGCACCTGTTCGTCAAAGCCCGGACTCGCGGCTGGGGACAGTGGAGCGATCAATTCGCGCGTGCGCCGTATGGCTTGGCTCCGCTCTGGTTCACCGTGGCCGCGAGCGTCTGCGCCGTCCGCCTGCTCGAAGTGCCGCGGCGGAGATGGTTTCCCGCCGCGCTGATCACGGGCTTGCTCGTCGCCTGGCCCTTGACGCTCGCCAGGGACCGGACGCTCTGGTGGCGCAGCGAGCCTGATCCCGCGGGAACCGCCGGGTACGAGCGGCTGAAGGCCCTGGTGACGGAGGACGCGTTCTACCGGCAGCCGCAGCTCCTGCAGCAGCAGCTTGCCTCGCTCAAGCCGGGCAAGAAGGGCGTCATCGACCTCTACTTCATCGGCGTGGCGGCCTACGCGCAGCAAGACGTCTTCATGAAGGAGGTGCACTCGGTCGCGAAGTTGTTCGAGGAGCGCTTCGGTACCGAGGGACGCTCGCTGATGCTGATCAACAACCCAGCGACGGTCGGCGAATCCCCCATCGCGAGTTCCACCAGCCTCCGGCTCGCCCTGAAGAGGGTCGCCGAGGTGATGGATCGCGACGAGGACATCCTCTTTCTCTTCATCACCTCGCACGGCTCGAAGGAGCATG
>VBKO01000524.1 GCA_005888115.1 Deltaproteobacteria bacterium | reverse complement strand
ACGCCTCCACGCTCGAGGACCTGTTCGACTTCGACGCCGCCCCGTCCATGGCGCTTCGGTTCCCACCGCGCCGGTCCCGCTATCTTACGACCCCGGATGCCCGTTCGTTCCGGCGCGGCCGTAGCCGGACCTGAGCAGGCGATAGACCCTGGGGTGATGCAATGACTCATCGACGCTGCGAATCCGGGCGCTCCTCCCCGCCGTAGCGTTCCAGGAGGGCCTGACGATTGCACGATGGCGAGCCGTGCGGGATGCTCGGGGTGGTGCAATTGCTCTGGATCCTGATCGCCGCCGCGGCTGGGCTCGGAGTCGAGGAGGTCATCGCGCGAATCGCGCGCGGCGATCGCGGTGCGCTCCGCTCGGCGTATGACGCTTTCGCCGGGCGCGCGATGGCGATCGCGCTGCGCATCCTGCGGTCGACCGAGGAAGCCGAAGAGGTGGTGCAGGACACGTTCGTCGAGATCTGGCGCCGCGCCGCCGACTACCGGCCGGAGCGTGGCACGCCGGGCGCCTGGATCGCCGCGATGGCGCGCAGCCGCGCCATCGACCGGCTGCGCGAGCGCACCCGGTCCGAGAATACGTTACGCACCTTCGCCTCGGAGCCGCCGCGGGACCCCGATCCACCCCCATCCGAGTCCACCGCCCGGCGGGAGGAACGGACCCGGGTGCGCGCCGCGCTCGCCGCGCTCCCGGCCGAGCAGCGTCGGACGGTGGAGCTGGCCTACTTCGATGGCCTCACGCAAAGCGAGATCGCGCGCGTCACCGGCGATGCGCTGGGTACGGTGAAGACGCGCATCCGCCTCGGCATGGAGAAGCTGGCCGACGCGCTGCTGGAGGCGCGCCGGTGACCTGCGCCGAGTTCAAGGAGCTGGCGGCGGCGCTGGCGCTGGACGCGCTCGACCCGGACGAGGGCTTCTCCCTGGGGCGCTGATCGACAGGGCCCCGCCGGACCGGGTCTGGCGGTGGATCGAGGCGCGGCTGTCCGCTCGCGCGCCGCGCCGCCGCTGGGCCACCGTGGCGGGATGGGCCGTTGCGGCAGCCGCCTGCGTGGCGGCGTTGCTCCTCGCCGGGCGCAGCGCGCGCCTCCGCAAAGAGCTGGATGCCGCGCGCGGGCAAACCGCGACGACCGAGGCGCGGGCGGGATCGTCGGACGACCTGGCGCGGCAGTGCGCAGCCCAGCTCGAGGCGGCGCGAAAGACGAGCGGGCTGGCGAGGGAGGCTGTCGCGCTGCTCGAGCAGCGGGGATCCCGGGTGGTTCCCTTCGCCCCGCAGCCCGGCTTCACCGGGACTGCGTTTGCAGTGATCGCTCCGGACCGGCGTCGCGTGATCCTGCTCTCGACCGCGCTCTTGCCGGCGGCCGCGCGTGACTTCCAACTCTGGGTGATCCCGCCCGGGCCTGGCGCGGCGCCGGTGCCGGCCGGCCTGGTCGTGGCGGCGGAGGGGGTTGCGCTCGGCGATTTCCAGGCCAGCGCCCTCGCCCGCGGCGCGCTGGCGCTGGCCGTCTCCGAGGAACCGAAGGGCGGGTCGCCCACCGGCGCACCGACTACGGTGGTGCTCGTCGCAGCACTCAGCGGCTGACTGCCACGGGCTGTATCTTCCGTGCCCGGACGACGAGGCCGCTCTTGTACTCCGGCGGGATGCGGTTCCACCTCATTCCGAGGTCCTGCCGCGGAAGCTGCCATGTGTGACCGCGGACCAGCAGGATCGCGAATAGCTGCATCATGACGGTGGAGAAATCGTAGCCGGCGCATTTGTGTCCGGACATCTCGCCCGCGCCCTGGGGCATGAAGGCGTGCGGATGCCGATTCTGCTCCGCCCGCGCGGGACCGAAGCGTTCCGGATCGAAGAGCGACGGATCGGCGAAAACTTCGTTCAGATTGCTCTCCACGACCGCCATCATCACCAGCCAACCCGGCGGGATGACGTACCCGTTCATCTCGATGGGCGCGCGGGCGCGGCCGAAGCTCATCGGCACGTTCGGGCAGGTGCGCTTCACCTCGTTCACGACCTGCAGCAGATAGGGCATCTGCCGCAGCTGCCCGGGCGTGACCGGGCCCGCGGGCGCCTGCGCGGTCACCTCGGCGGCGACCCTCCCCCGGACTGCGGTGTGGTCGTGCAGCTCGCGCACGATGGCGGCCAGCTCCGCGAAGACGATCACGCCCGCCAGGACGAAGTGGTGCATCTCGAGGGCCGCCGTCTCGATCGGGAACGGCTCGCCGGCTGCCGACGCGGCCGCGAGAATGCGTGAGAGTCCATCGGTCCCGGGCTGCCGCTCATGCTTGCGCACCTGCTCGCGGAGCACCGCCAGGATCCGGTCGCGCGCCTTCAATCCCGCCCGATACGTCGTGCCCGGAAGGTCGATGGGGAGCCCGACGAATGCGGCGGCGACACGTGCGTAATCGTCGAGCAGCTCCCGCAGCTCGTCTCCAGGATCGAGGCCCAGGATCGTTCCGCAGATCGACTCGACGGCCAAGCGCTTCAGGTCCTCGGTCACAGCCATCTCGCCGGCGGCCACCCATCCCCCGAGGTGGTCCTCGATGGTGCGCTGGAGCCTGGGGAGGTAGCTCGCGATCGCTTCGCGAGTGAACGCGCTGAGCAGGACCTGCTTGCGCCTGCGGTGCGCTTCGCCGTCGAGCAGCGGGACGATGTTCGCATCGCCGCCGAAGAGCGCCAGTACATTTGCCGGGAGTGCTCCGGCGCGCTCGATCAGGGTCGGGTCGAGCCACTTCTCGGCGAGCTGCGGCCCGGAGATGAACACTGTCGGCTTGCCGAGGATGTGGGTGCGGAAGATCGGCCCGTATCGCGCCCTGCGCTTGCGAATGAAGCCGAATACGTCCTGGATGAAGCTCAGCGTCTCGCCGAGCAGCGGCAGGCCATCGCTGCCCGGAGGGAGCTTCTTCGTTTCGCTCGCGTTCACCATTTTCCCCCGCCCCGAAGATACCCCGTTGACGCGCCTCTTGCGCGCGCCAGAGCGGGGTGTATGGAGAACGCGAAGGCCCATCCGACCATCGGGCCTGGCTGGGAGCGATCATGGCCGATTCGCTGCGCACTGTGCG
>VBKO01000338.1:29137-44405 GCA_005888115.1 Deltaproteobacteria bacterium | reverse complement strand
TCACCAGCGTGCCGAGCCTCTGGTCGGATGCGGCGCGCGGGATGGTCGCCGCGAAAGAGTTGGAGTGCCTGGCGGTGGACTTCGATCCGCGCGACGAGGCGATTCCCCGCTGGACCGGCTGCCCGAACGCGCCCGTGGCGCTCTACGCGGACGAGCTGCCGCGCACCGGCTGGGCGGAGATCCTCTCCCTCCTGGAGCGGCTGGGTGGGAAGACGTCTCTCGTGCCGTCCGATGCGGCCGAGCGAGCCTCGCTGTTCGGGCTCTCGCACGAGGTCTGTGGCGAGATGGGCCTGGGCTGGATCCGGCGGCTCCTCCTTCTCGATTCCTCGTTCACTTCCGGGGGGAGGGAAGGGTTCCCGCTTCCCATCGCCAAGTTCCTCGCCCGCCGCTACGGGTACTCGCCGGAGTGGGTGCAGCCGGCGCGGCGGCGATTCGTCGAGATCCTGGGCCTGCTCGACCGGCAACTGGCGCGCGCGGGCGGGCCGTATTTCTTCGGGCCCCGCCTGAGCGCCCTGGACTTCTACTCGGCGGCCGCGCTGGGCCAGCTCTTGCCCCTGCCCGATTCGATCCGCCCGATCGCGCCGCTCTTGCGCCCCGCGCTGGAGCGGCTCGACGACGAGCTCGCGAACGCCATCACTCCCGCGCTGCGCGAGCATCGGGATCGCATCGCGCCGCGCTGGCTCGCGCTGCCCCGCCCGGCTACAGCTTGATCTCGTCGACCGTCTTCTTCACCGACTGGAAGGACTTGTCGAACATCGCCTTCTCCTCGGCGGTGAGCTCGATCTTGAGGATCTTCTCCACCCCGCCCGACCCGATCACCACCGGCACGCCCATGTAGTAGCCGTTGATCCCGTACTCCCCCTCCAGCAGGGCAGCGCAGGGCAGCACGCGCTTCTTGTCGCGCAGGTAGCTCTCCGCCATCGCGATGGCGCTGGTGGCCGGGGCATAGAAGGCGGAGCCGGTCTTGAGCAACGCGACGATCTCGCCGCCGCCCTTGCGCGTGCGGTCCACGATCGCGGTCAGGCGCTCCTTGGACAAGAGTCGCTCCAGGGGAATGCCGCCCACCGAGCACATGCGGGTGACCGGCACCATGTCGTCGCCGTGGCCGCCCAGCACCAGCGCCTGCACGTCCTGGATGGAGACGTTCAGCTCCTCCGCCACGAAGAGCCGGAAGCGCGAGGTGTCGAGCACGCCCGCCATCCCCACCACCCGCTCCTTGGGGAAGCCGGTGATCTGCTTCATCGCGTAGACCATCGCGTCGAGCGGGTTGGAGATGACGATCACGAACGCGCCGGGGCACTTCTCCTTCACGTTGCCCGCCACGTCGCGCATGATCTTGATGTTCACGCCCAGGAGGTCCTCGCGGCTCATGCCGGGCTTGCGCGGCACTCCCGCCGTGACGATGACCACGTCGGCTCCGGACACCTCGTCGTACTTGTTGGTGCCGCTGATGCGGACGTCGTATCCGTCCATCGCTCGCGCCTGCATCAGATCGAGCGCCTTGCCCTGCGGAACGCCTTCCACCACGTCGTAGAGCACGACGTCGCCCAGCTCCTTCTGGGCCGCGAGGAGGGCGAGGTTCCCGCCGATCTGTCCGGCGCCGATGAGGGCGATCTTCTTGCGGGCCATTAGTTTTTTCTCCGGTGGAGGCGGCGCGCCTATAGCGCACTCCAGGGAGGCAAGCAACGTGCCTGACCGGCGCGCTTGACACTCCGTCGCGCCTTCCGGTCTAGCTGCCGGCGGGAGGAGCCGCATGACGACCCCCCGGACGGCAGCCCTGCGCGGTGCGATCGCCGCCGCGGTCTTCCTCTTCCTGTCGTGCGCGACGGGTTCCGGACAGCGGGGTAGCGCGCCACCCGAGAGGAACGTCTTGATCGTCGTCTGGGACGGCCTGCGCCCCGACGCGATCGATGCGGCGGATACCCCGAACCTGGCACGGCTGCGCGAGGGCGGCAGCGAGTTCACCGACAACCACTCGACCTACCCGACCTTCACCATGATGAACTCCGCCAGCTTCGCCACCGGCGGATTCCCGGGCACCACCGGCTACTACGGCAACGTGGTCTGGCAGCCCGGCGCGGAGGGGAAGGACTCCGCCGCCAAGCCCGTCGATTTCCGCCAACCGGTGTTCTCCGAGGACTACGCGATCCTCGACGGTCTCTCCCGGCACCTCGAAGGAAAGCTGCTCCTCGCGCCGACGCTGTTCGAGGCGGCGCAGAAGGCCGGCATGCAGACCTTCGCGCTGGGGAAGAATGGCGCGGCCTACCTGCAGGACGCAAAGCGCGGCGGCATGCTGCTCGACGAGAAGACCGTTCTGCCGCTCTGGCTGGCCAAGGAGCTCCAAGGCCTCGGCGTCGCGTTGCCTGCGACGGCGCCCAACGCCTACCGGCCCGGCGATCTCGTGCTTTCCGCGACGAACGGCAACCCCACCGAGTTCAAGCCGCCGCAGCGGCTCAAGGACGGCGTCTCCTCGGACCCGACCGACGCTTCGGGGAGCCGCTTCAAGGCGGGGCTCGAGTACATGGTCTCTGCGTATCTAAATCACGTGCTGCCCCGCAAACAGCCGCGTCTCAGCGTGCTGTGGCTGCGCGACCCGGACTCCACCCAGCACAGCTACGGCATCGGCACCCGGAACTGGCAAGATGCCCTGCGGTCCACCGACGCTCTGCTGGGCCGGATCGCCGACCGCCTGAAGGAGCTCGGGCTCGAGCGGACCACGGATCTGATCGTGGTCTCCGACCACGGGCACAGCAACGTGTCGGGACCGCTGGACCTCTTCCCGCTTCGGGCCGTCCGCGACGGCGCCGCCGCGGCAGTCGACCCGGATGGCCATTCCGTCTCGGGCCTCGTCCGCCTGGCGGACCTGCTGCGCCGCGCCGGGTTCATCGCCTTCGACGGGATCGGCTGCACCTGGGTGCCGCTGGCGGCCGGCATCAAGGCGGACGGCGCGCCGGTATATCCCCCTCTGACGGACGCCGACGGCACCGTCTGCGGCAAGGCGGGGCAGAACTACCAGGCGCCGCCGATGAAGGTCCCGGTGGAGCTGCCTCCGGGAGCGCTGGTGGTCGCCGTCAACGGGGGCAGCGACTATATCTACGTCCCCGATCACGACCCGGCTCTGCTGCGCAAGACGCTCCGCTTCCTGCAGGGCCGGAGCGAGGTCGGCGCCATCTTCGTCGACGACCGCTACGGGCGCATCGCCGGGACGCTGCCCCTCGGCACCATCCGCGCGGGAAACGCGCAGCGCAACCCGGACATCCTGCTCAGCTACGACTACGACGAGGAAGCGATCGTCAACGGCGTGCGCGGGACCGAGTACGCGGGCATGCTGCAAGGGAACACCTATCGCGGCATGCACGGCAGCTTCAGCCCCAAATGGCCAGAGCGAGTGCACCGGGGCCGCGACCAGCAACACGCCGGCCCGGCGGCGCCTCTTCTCCGTCGGCTCGGCGCTGCCTGGGACCGAGGTGCGGCTCGACCGGGACGGCGAGATCCTGATCCGCGGGCCCCACGTATTCCTCGGCTACTTGAAGGATCCCGAGGCCACCTCCGCTTCGCTCACCCGCGACAGGTGGCTGAGGACCGGCGACGTCGGGCAGATCGACCGCGACGGGTTCCTGCAGATCACCGACCGCAAGAAGGACCTCTTGATCACCTCGGGCGGCAAGAACGTCTCTCCGCAGAACATCGAGGGCCAGCTGGGGCGGATCCCGGGCGTGGCGCACGCCGTCGTGGTCGGCGACGCGCGCAAGCACCTGGCCGCGCTCATCGCGCTCGACCACGAGGCGGCGCTGCGCGAGGCGCGCGCCTGCGGGGCGAAGGCGGGCACCGTCGAGGCGCTCTGCGTCGATCCGGTCTTGCTCGATCGAATCGGGCACGCCGTCGACGAGGTGAACCGCGGCCTCGCCGCGTACGAGACGATCAAGAAGTTCCGCCTGCTGCCCGTCCAGTTCGGCGTCGAGTCGGGTGAGCTGACGCCCACCCTCAAGCTGCGCCGCAAGGTGGTGAACGAGCGTTTCGCGCGCGAGATCGAAGAGCTGTCCGGCGATCCCGCGCGGGATCTGCTCGCCGGATCTTGAGATGCCGGCGTGATCGCGTATCCGCCCGGGCCGCCGGACGAGTTCGGCCCCAAGCGCCTGCTGCGGATGAGTCGGGATCCGCTCGGGTTCTTCACCCAGCTCCGCCGCGATCACGGCCGGTTCGTGCACTATCGCATCGGCCCCCGGCGCGTCTTCTTCCTGGCCGACCCAGAGCTCATCCAGGACGTGCTCGTCAAGCAGGCGCGTAGCTTCCTCAAGGACCAGGGCCTCGAGTCGACCAAGCCGCTGCTCGGCGAGGGGCTCTTGACCTCCGAGGGCGAGTTCCACCGCCGCCAGCGCCGCCTGGCGCAGCCCGCCTTCCACCACGCGCGCATCGCCGCCTACGGCACGACCATGGTCGAGCACGCCGAGCGCGCCGCTTCGCGCTGGCGCGACGGAGACTCGCTGCAGTTCGTGCCGGAGATGATGCGGCTCGCGCTGGGCATCGTCGGCAAGACGCTATTCGATACGGACATCGCCTCGGACGCGGACACGGTGGCCCGCGCCCTGGGCGTCGCCATGAATACCTTCACGCTGGCGCGCGTACCGTTCTGGCGCCTGCTCCTCTACCTGCCGGTCCCGTCGACGCTGCGGTTCGCGCGCGCGCGGCGCGAGCTGGACGAGGTCATCTACCGGCTCATCCGCGGGCACCGCGAGAACGGGCGCGATCGCGGAGACCTGCTCAGCATGCTGCTCCTGGCGCAGGACGTGGAGGGCGGCACGGGCACGATGACCGACCGCCAGCTCCGCGACGAGGCGATGACCATCCTGCTCGCCGGCCACGAGACCACCGCGGTCGCGCTGGCCTGGTCCTTCTATCTGCTGTCGCAGGACCGCGCGGCGGAAGCGGCCCTCCACGACGAGCTGGACTCGGTCCTCCGCGGCGCTCCGCCGACCGCCGACGACGTGAAGCGGCTTCCGTACACGGAGATGGTGCTGAGCGAATCGATGCGCCTCTACCCGCCCGCATGGGCGATCGGCCGCCGCGCATTCGAGCCAGTGCCGCTCGGCGGATACGAGCTGCGGCCCGGCGACGCGGCGGTGATGTCGCAGTGGGTCGTGCACCGGGACGCCGAGCTGTGGCCCGACCCGCTGCGGTTCGACCCCCTCCGTTTCGAGCCAGCGCGCAAGGCGCAGCGGCACCGCTTCGCCTACTTCCCCTTCGGGGGAGGCCCGCGGGTGTGCATCGGCGATGGCTTCGCCTGGCTCGCCGGGACGCTCCTCCTCGCCACCCTCGCGCAGCGCTGGCGGTTCGAGCTGATCCCCGGTCAGCGCATCGCGCCGCTGCCGCGCGTCACCTTGCGCCTGAAGCACGGGCTCCAGCTGGTGGCGCGGGCGCGCCGGCCGTCCGCGGGCCATTCCGTCGGGCAACCGACAGTCGGCGGCGCGAAGGGGGGTTGACAAGGTTGCGCTTGCATTCATCGCCGGACCGTGTCATCAGCACGCCCCCATGGAGGGGACCCGGCCGTCCGTGCTGCTGGTCGAGGACGACGCCGAGGTCCGATCCTCGGTGGCGGAGATCCTCGAGTTGGAGGGATTCGCGGTGGATACCGCGATCCACGGCCAGCAGGCTCTCGACAAGCTGCGGGCGGGCGCCGCGCCCTGCGTCCTGCTTCTCGATCTCATGATGCCGGTGATGAACGGCCTGGAGCTGCTCGAGCACCTGCGCAAAGAGGCCGAGCTGCGCACCCCGCCCGTCATCGTCCTCAGCGCCAACCGTGGATACGAGGCGGAGGACCTCGGCGTCGCCGCCATCGTGCGGAAGCCGTTCGACGTCGACGCGCTGGTCGGGAACATCGCCAGGGTGCTGCGCAATACGGGGCAGGCGTCTCCGGCCCCCGCGCCGCCGTGAACGGTCGCTTCGCCTACGAGAAGTGCCGGACGACGGCCTCGGCGAACTCGGAGCACTTCAGCTCCTTCACGCCTTGCTGGCCCTCCTGCACCATCATGCGCGCAAAGTCGTAGGTGACGGTGCGGGCAGCGATGGCGCCGTCCATCCCGCGGACGATCAGGTCCGCCGCCTCGTTCCAGCCCATGTAGCGCAACATCATCTCGCCGGAGAGGATCACCGAGCCGGGATTCACCTTGTCCTGGTTGGCATACTTCGGCGCGGTGCCATGGGTGGCCTCGAACACCGCGTGGCCGGAGAGGTAGTTGATGTTTCCGCCAGGCGCGATCCCGATGCCACCCACCTGCGCCGCGAGCGCATCCGACAGGTAGTCGCCGTTCAGGTTGGGCGTGGCGATGACGTCGAACTCCTCCGGTCGCGTGAGCACCTGCTGGAGCGTGATGTCCGCGATCGCGTCCTTGATCAGGGTCCCCGCCCCCGGCTTTCCTTGCGGGATCCGGCACCAGGGCCCGCCGTCGACCTCTTGCGCGCCGAAGAAGCTCTTGGCGATCTCATAGCCCCAGTCGCGGAAGGCGCCCTCGGTGAACTTCATGATGTTGCCCTTGTGCACCAGCGTGACGCTCTTCCGCTTGCTCTGGATGGCGTAGGAGATCGCGCTGTGGATGAGCCGCTCGCTGCCGAGGTAGCTGATCGGTTTGAGCCCCACCCCCACCTGGACGTTGACCTCGCGGCGGGGCGCGCCGATCGTCTCGAGCCGCTTCTGCCACTCCCGCGCGGCCTCCGCGGTGCCGAACCGGATTTTCTTGAACTCCTTCGGGAACTCCTTGGCGAAGAAGTCGAGCACCTTCTGCGACTCGGGCGTGCCCGCCGCATACTCGATGCCCGCGTAGATGTCTTCGGTGTTCTCGCGGAAGATGACCATGTCGACCTTCTCCGGATGCTTCACCGGGCTCGGCACGCCTTTGAACCAGCGCACCGGGCGAAGGCATACGTAGAGATCCAGCATCTGCCGCAGCGCCACGTTGAGCGACCGGATCCCTCCTCCGACCGGGGTCGTCAGCGGTCCCTTGATTCCGACCAGGTACTTGCGGAAGGCCTCCACCGTCTCGTCAGGAAGCCAGGTGTCGAACAGGTTCTTCGCCTTCTCGCCGGCGTAAACCTCCATCCACGCGATGCGCCGCTTGCCGCCGTAGGCCTTCTGCACCGCCGCGTCGAAGACCCGCTGCGAAGCGCGCCAGATGTCCGGTCCGGTTCCATCGCCCTCGATGAAGGGCAGGATGGGCTGCTGCGGGACCTCCAGCCGCCCGTTGCGCAGCGTGATGGGCTCACCGCCGGAAGGGATCTTCGGAGCAGGGCTCGCCATGGGGGTCCTTTCGCGGGCACGTTTCGGGGGCGGGACGATACCAGATCCCCTGAGGCGGGGCGGCGGCAGGTAGGCCCTTGTCGCGCGCGGTCGCGATGAGTACCTGCCCGCACAACGTGAGCGCCTCGATCGCGTCGTCCTCGACTCTGGCCTCCGCCGCGACGCGGATCCCGGCGGAGCGCGGTGGGCTGCAGAAGCGCTCTCCAGGAGCGCTCTCCCCGGGCGGCGTCGACCGCTCGTTCCCGGCATACGGTGCTGCGCATCGCGTCAACCAACATGCGGCAGCGGCGCCTCTTCCCTTGTCGCCCGCTGTGACTATGCTCACGCCGGCTCCTCCGCACAGGAGGTGAACGGATGCAGCCCGAGTTCCAGTGCCAGAAGTGCGAGGAGTCGTTCGGAGTGGACATCTCCGACCTGAGCAGCGACCCTACGCTGCGCTGTCCCAGCTGCGGCGCGCACGCGCCGGGCGATCAGGTCGAGGCACTGGTCGGCGCGCTCGAAGACCTCTTCGCCGTGATCACACCGTTGCGGCGCAAGTTCACCATGGCCGTCGAGATCAACAGCGAGGAGCTGCCGCCGCCATACGACGAGGCGCCCGCCGTCGCGCGAAAGGCCGCGCTCCTCGACGAGGAAGAGAGCGAGGACGAGGACGAAGCGGAGGACGAGGAGTCGACGGAGCGGGACCTGGACTTCTAGCCCTCCGCCGGAGCGCCGGAGGCTTCCTGCCTCGATCCACGGGAGCGCCGCTTTCGGGCGCGCACCCGGGCGCAGGCGCCTGCCGAGACGCAGGTGTGAAACGTGAGCGCGACTGCAACCTTGCGGCCCTCGACCTCTACCTCTAGGCTCCCCCATCCATGCGCAAGGCGAAGATCATCTGCACGATGGGGCCGGCCTCCCGCGACGAGCCCACGCTGGGAAAGCTCGTCGCGGCGGGCATGGACTGCGCGCGGCTGAACTTCAGCCACGGCACGCACGAGGACCACGCTCGCACCATCACGAACGTCCGCCGCGCATCCGAGATCGCCGGCCGGCCGATCGCCATCCTGCTCGATCTGCAGGGGCCCAAGATCCGCGTCGGCAAGATCAAGGGCGGCAAGGTCAAGCTGGAGGAGGAGACCGAGGTCACCATCGTCACCGACGACGTGCTTGGGACCGCCGAGCGCTTCTCCTGCTCCTATGCCGGTCTCCCCGAGGACGTCACGCCCGGCGACCCCATCCTGGTGAACGACGGTGCCATCCGGCTGGAGGTAGTGAAGGCGGGCAAGAAGGAAGTGCGCTGCCGGGTGGTGGTGGGCGGCACCCTCTCCGACAACAAGGGCATCAACCTGCCGGGCACGCCGGTGAGCATCCCGGCGCTGACCGACAAGGACCTGGTCGACCTCCAGTTCGGACTCTCCCAGGGCGTCGACTACGTGGCGATGAGCTTCGTCCGCTCGGCCGACGACATCCGTCTCATCAAACGGTACGCGCCCACCATGCCGATCATCGCCAAGCTGGAAAAGCCGCAGGCGGTGGACCGGATCGACGAGATCTCCCAGATCGCCGACGGGGTGATGATCGCGCGCGGCGACCTCGGCGTGGAGATGCCGCTCGAGCGCGTGCCGCTCATCCAGAAGACCGGAATCGAGCGCACCAACTACCACGGCAAGATCGCCATCGTCGCCACGCAGATGCTGGAGAGCATGATCGTCTCGCCGCAGCCGACGCGCGCGGAGGTCAGCGACGTCGCGAACGCCATCCTGGACGGCGCCGACTCGGTGATGCTCAGCGCGGAGACCGCCACGGGGGCGAACCCCGTCGAGGCGGTGCGCACCATGGCGGCGATCATCGAGGAGGTGGAGCGCAGCGCGCGCTACCAGGCGCTCCCGGAAGCGATCCTGGACCGCGGCGAGAGCACTTTCGCCACCGCCGTCGCAAAGGCCTGCGCCGCCGCCGCGGGGCAACTGGGCATCGGCACCGTGTGCGTGTACACGCGCACCGGCGAGACCGCGCGGCAGATCGGCGAGTACCGGCCCACCGCGCGCATCCTCGCTTTCACCGCTTCGCAGCAGGCCTACCAGCGCATGGCGCTGTACTGGGGGGTCACGGCGCGCCGCGTGCCGAAGCCGTTCGAGTCGACCGACGAGATGATCGCGAACATCGCGCAGACGCTGGTGGGCTCGGGAGACGCGATGCGGGGAGAGGCGGTGGTCATCGCCAGCGCGGTGCCGCCCAACCGCCCGACCTTCGGCGCCTCGATGATGCAGATCCACAGGTTGTGATCAAGGCTCGCTGGACTCGACCGCTCTGCCGGCGACAGCACGCTCTTCGCTCCGGCGCCTTCGGCGCCTTCACAAGGGGGGAGCTCGTTCCTGCACTGACCCCACAGCTCCTCTGAGTTGACCTCTGTCAAGGAGTGCGGCTCTGTTCGATCCGGCGCCTTCGGCGCCTCCACAAGGGGGGAGCTCGCTCCCCCCTCGACCCCCCCACAGATCACGGTCATTTCAAACGGGGTTACTTTTGGCGGGCGACGACCTGATTGCGGATCTTCTGGTAGGTCGATTTGGGGATGATCTTCTTCTCCCACAGCTCGTCCTTGGCCTTGTAGGGACGGCCCGCGACGATCTTCTTCGCGTAGGCATCGCCGATCCCGGGCAGCGCCCTGAGCTGGTCCTCGCTGGCCGTGTTGATGTCGAGCTTCTCCGCTTTCTTGCCGGCGGCGGAAGCCGTGTTCACCCAGGAAGCTGACGGAGCGCCGAAGAGCAGCGCGACGGCGACGGCGATTGCCTTGAGCAGGTTTCGCATGTGCACCTCCGGTCGGCGGTCTACACCAGCGCTTGCAGGCCCCGAGACATCCGATCGACGCCCGCGCGGATCTGCTCGTCGGAGGTGGCGAAGGACAGCCGCAGGTATCCGGGCTGTCCGAACGCCGAGCCGGGGACCACCGCGACGCCGTGCTCCTCCAGCAACACCTGCGACAGCTTGACGTCGTCCGGCACGCGCCCCAGGTACTCCGAGACGTCGCAGAAGACGTAGTACGCGCCCTCCGGACGCGCGCAGCGGACCCGCGGGATTGCGCGCACCAGCTCGACCATCAGGTCGCGCCGCCGCTCGAACGCCGAGACGATCTCCTGCGGGCCGCACGCCCAGCCCAGCCGCAGCCCGGTCATCGCGTACGCCTTCGAGCAGCCGTTGATCAGCACCGTCCGATCGCGCAGCTGCGGCGCGACCTCGAGGATGTTGCAGGCGCGCACGCCTCCGTAGACGAGCCGATGATAGATGTCGTCCGAGAGGATGGTGATCCGCGGGTTCTTCTCGAGAACGCGCGCCATGCCCTGCATGGCCTCCTTGGACCAGACGGCGCCGGTCGGGTTGCTGGGGCTTCCCAGCATCACGACTTTGGTCCGCGGCGTAATGGCCCGCGCCAGCGCGTCGGGATGGGGATGCCAGGCATCCTCGGCCCGGGTGACCATGTCGACCGGCGTGGCGCCGGCCAGGCGCACGATATCCGGGTAGCTCACCCAGTACGGGTTCGGGATGACGGCTTCGTCGCCTTCGTCGAGCAAGGCCTGGCAGGCGTTGTAGAGCGCCTGCTTGGCGCCGGCGGTGCAGATGATCTGCGCCACGGCGTAGCGCTGCCCGACCTCGGCGTGCATCCAGTCGCTGATCGCCTCGCGCAGCTCCGCGATGCCGGAGGAGGTCGTGTACTTGGTGTACCCCTTGCGGAGCGCGTCCTCGATGGCGCGGGCGACGTGCGGAAACACGGGGAAGTCGGGCTCGCCCACGCTCAGCGAGACGATGTCGCGGCCCTCGCGCTTGAGCTGGATGGCGCGCGCCGTGACGGCGAGCGAGGCGGACGGTCTTGCCGCGAGGACCCGGCGCGAGAAGGCGGTCACTTCTGCGCTCCCTGCGGCGGTCCGAACTTCCGGCGCAGCGCCTCGAGCACGTTCGGGGGCACCAGCCCTGCCACGTCTCCTCCTAGCCGAGCCACGTCGCGCACGAAGCGGCTCGAGATGTAGAAGTAGTCCTCTCCGGTCATCATGAACAGCGTCTCGATCCCGCGGTCGAGCTTGCGGTTCATGTTCGCCATCTGGAACTCGTACTCGAAGTCGCTCACCGCGCGAAGGCCGCGCAGCACGGTGTTGACGCCTTCCTGCTGGGCGAACTTGACCAAGAGGCCGCTGAAGGTCTTCACCTGCACGCGCTTGTCGCCGCCCAGCGCGCCCTTGAGCAGCTCGACGCGCTCGTCGACCGTGAAGACGGCGTCCTTCGCAGGGTTCTTCAGGACCGCCACCGTCAACCCGTCGAACAGCTTCAGCCCGCGCTGGATGATGCTGAGGTGTCCGTGCGTGGGCGGATCGAAGGACCCGGGGTACAGGGCGATGCGCACGGCCGCATCCTCGTTTGCGGACACGGTCTCCGTCAACGCCGCCCGGCGATCAGCACCACCGTGTCGCCGTACCGCCTCTCGTCGGCCAGCTCGAGCTCGACCGCGAGGGCCGGGCGGGCCTCGCGCCGGTCCCGTTCCAGCACCACCCTTCCTTGCGGCGCGACGAGCCCCAGCCGCAGGAGCGCATCCAGGGTCTCCTGCGCGGCGCGCAGGGCGTAGGGCGGGTCGGAAAAGACCAGGTCGAACGGCCCGGCGAGACGGGGGAGCGCCCGCGCCACCTCGTCCCGCACCAGCGTGCAGCGGTCCTCGCAGCCGAGCTCCCTGGCATTGCGCAGGATGATCTGTGCTGCCTTCGCGTCTTGCTCGATGAGCGTCGCGTGGGCCGCCCCGCGCGAGAGCGCCTCCAGCGAGAGCGCGCCGGTCCCCGCGTAAAGATCCAGAACGTGCAGGCCGTCGCAGCGCTGCCCCAGGACGTCGAAGAGGCTTTGCCTCACCCGGTCGGCCGTGGGCCGCGTGGATCGGCCGGGCACCGCCCGCAAGGTCCGTCCGCGAAGATCGCCGCCGACGACCCTCATTCCTTCTGCGCCAGGGTGGCGATCCGCTGCAGCACGGCCGGCGCGGTCTTCGCCGGATCGGGCTCGGCCAGGCGGAGCGCGCTCGGCGGCGCGCCGCGGGACTTGAGCTGGCGGACCAGCTCCGCGGCGATCTCGCTGGATCCCCCCAGAGGCACGATCTCCAGGCCGAGCTCCAGCTGGCAGACATGAGACGCCACCAGCGCCGCGTCGCGCGCGGCCGGCAGGTCGCGGGCGCTCAGGAGGAGCAGCGGCCGGCCCGACAGACGCGAGACGGCGGTGGCGGGCCTGCGGGTCCAGGCGCCCTCCATCAGTGGACCACGTCGTCGTGCTGGTAGCTCTCGCTCTCGAACTGGATGGTGGTGTGCTCGATGCGGAACTTGTCGCGCAGCACCTGCCGCGCGTCGGTGAGGATCTCGTCGTGGCTGCGGCACTGCGGGCCCTCGCAGCTCACCACGATGTGGCAGGAGAGCGCGATGAGCCCGCTGGTGATGGTCCACACGTGGAGATCGTGCACCGCGGCGACGCCGGGCACTTCCCCGAGGGCCTGGTTCACCTCGGAGAAGTCGAGGTGGGCAGGCACCCCTTCGAGCAGCACGTCCACCGCCTCGCGGCAGAGCCGGATCGCGCTCCACACGATGGTCCCGGCGATGAGGAACGAGATGATCGGATCCGCCTCCAGCCTCCCGGTCCAAGCGATGATCGCCGCCGAGGCGAGCACGCCGACGGAGTTGAGCAGGTCTCCGGCGAGGTGCAGGAACGTGGAGCGCAGGTTCATGCTCGAGTCGCGCGCATGCGTGAGCCACATCCCGGCGGCGTTCAGCGCGATTCCGATCAGCGCCAGCAGCAGCACCACCCGCACGTTCACCGGATGGGGGTTTCGCAGCCGCTGCCACGCCTCGAAGACGATCCCGACCGCGATCGCGATCAGCACCGCTCCGTTGAGCAGCGCGGCGAGGATCTCCAGGCGGTAGTAGCCATAGGTGCGCCGCGCGTCCGCGGGACGGCCGGCGATGCCGAGCGCGATGAGCGACAGCGCGATCGCGCCCGCGTCGGCCAGCATGTGTCCGGCGTCCGACAGCAGTGCGAGCGAGTGCGCCGCCCAACCACCCACCCCTTCGACGACGGTGGCGAGGAGCGCGAGGACCAGGGTGGCAGACAGCCTCCTTGCTTCCCCTTCGCGCGGCGGCCCCGGAGCGATCGTCCCATGGTGGTGGTGCGCCACGGCGCGATGATCCGGATTCGTGCACGGTCCCGCAAGTCAAACGTCAGAGCCGCCGGTTCTGCGCTACCTTAGGAGCACCATGCCCGAAGAGCTCCCGCCCGACGCCGACGAAGGTCACGCGCAAGGAAAGGACGGCACGCGCATCTACTGGTCCGCGACCGGCCAGGGCGCCCCCGCGCTGGTCTGCTGCGACGGCATCGGCTGCGACGGCTTCGCCTGGAAGTACCTGGTGCGCGACTTCGCCGCGAGGCACCGCATCCTCCGCTGGCACTACCGCGGCCACGGCCGCAGCGGGCTCCCGCCCGACCGGTCGCGCGTCACGTTCGACGATCTCTGCGACGACCTGTCCGCGGTGCTCGACCGGACCGGTACCCGCGAGGCCGTCCTGCTCGGCCACTCGATGGGCGTGCAGGTAGCGCTCGAGTACCACCGCCGCAACCCGGAGCGCGTCCTGGGGATGGTGCTGATCTGCGGCAGCCACGGCCTGCCCCTCGACACCTTCCACGATTCCAGGATGCTGAAGAACGTCTTCCCGGCCTTGCTCGGCGCTGCGCAGAAGTGGCCGGAAGCCACGCATCTGCTCTGGCGGCTGGTCGTCGGGGGCGAATGGGCGTACCAGCTCGCCACGCACCTGGAGGTGAACGGGAAGGTGGTGCGGCGCGAGGACTTCGCGCCGTACTTCATGCACCTCTCCGGGATCGATCCAAGGCTCTTCCTCGGAATGCTGAAGCACGCGAGCGAGCACAGCGCGTTCGATCACCTCCCCGAGGTGGACGTCCCGGTGCTCATCGTGGCGGGGACGCACGACACCTTCACCCCGTACTGGCTCTCCGAGGAGATGCACGACCGGATTCCGGGCGCGGAGATGCTCACCGTCCCCGGCGGGACCCACGTCGCGCCCATCGAACAGCCCGAGCTGCTCACGCTGCGCTTGGAGAAATGGCTCGCCGGCATCCAGCCGACGCGCCTGCGCGCCGCAGCTTCCTGATGCGCAAGGCCTGGCTTTGCGCGCTCCTGTGGGCGCCCGCCGCGCTCGGCTTCGACCCGCGCTACCAGTGGCTCACCGTCGACACGCCGCATTTCGAGATCCACTTCCACCAGGGCGAGTACCGCTTCGCCGCGAAGGTGGCGCGCATCGCCGAGGAGGCGCACGCGCGCCTCTCGCCGCTCCTGGATCACCAGCCGTCCGAGCGGACGCAGATCGTCCTCACCGACGACACCGACTTCGCCAACGGGAGCGCCACCCCGCTCTTCTACGACCTGGTGCACGGCTACGCGGCGACTCCCGACCCGCGCTCCACGATCAGCGACTTCGACGACTGGGTCGCGGAGCTCATCAATCACGAGTACACGCACATCCTCCACCTGGACACCGTGCTCGGCGTGCCCGCCGCGGCCAACTCGATCTTCGGGAAGATCTGGATTCCCAACGGCGCCCAGCCTCCCTGGGTCATCGAGGGGATGGCGGTGATGGCGGAGAGCGAGGTCAGCGCGGCGGGTCGCGTGCGCGCTTCGACCGAGGAGATGGCGGCGCGAGCGGAAGCGCTGTCCGGGCGGTTCCCGCGCATCGACCAGCTCTCGAGCCTGACCTTGGAGTGGCCGCGGGCCAGCAACTGGTACACCCTGGGCGGCCGGTTCCTCACCTGGATCGGTGACGAGTACGGGCTGGGAGCGCTGCGCGATCTGTCGCACGACTTCGGCAGCCGCCCCATCCCGCTCGCGATCAACCTCTCTTCGGGGCGCGTGCTGGGGAAGAGCTACCTGGAGCTGTACGGCGAGTTCCGCGCCGCCGAGGAGCGGAAGGCAGCAGC
>VBKO01000338.1:0-29091 GCA_005888115.1 Deltaproteobacteria bacterium | reverse complement strand
TGCGCCCTGGACCTTGCTGCCGGGCGAGCGCCGACCTCCCCTCGCCGACGCGCCCGGGCGATCGCCACCTGGGGGACAGCTACGGCGAGGGCACGATCGCGGTCGACCCGCGCGGCCGCATCGTCTACGCGCGCACGCAGGTCTACCAGGAGTTCGCCGACGTGCAGGACCTCTACGCGCTCGATCCGTCGACCGGGTCGACCGAGCGGCTCACGCGCGGGCTCCGCGCCAGCGAGCCCGACGTCGCGCGCGACGGCGCGCTGGCCTTCACCTGGCGGCGCCCCGGCGGCGGGACGGCCATCGGCCTTCTGGAGCCAGGCGCGGCGGCGCCGCGCGCGCTCTTCGCGGACCCGGAGGGCGAGCCCGTCGCTTCGCCGCGCTTCAGCCCCTCCGGCGAGCAGGTCGCCTTCCTCCACCACCGGGGCGGCGCCTGGGACGTGCGCATCGTCGCCCGCCACGGCGCCGCGCTGATCGATGCGACCGCGGACCGCGCCTTCGATCGCGACCCGGCCTGGTCGCCGGACGGAAAATATCTCATGTTCTCGAGCGATCGCAGCGGCATCTTCGACATCTACGCCTTGCGCCTCGCGGACCGCACGCTCTGGCAGGTGACGAACGTGGTCCTCGGCGCCTTCGAGCCGGAAGTATCTCCGGACGGCACGCAGCTGGCCTTCGTCACCTACGGGCCGGGCGGTTACGACCTGGCGCGCATGCCGTTCGACCCGGCCACTTTCGTGCCCGCGAACCGCGCTCCTTCCGCGGCGGTGCCGCGGCCGCCGCCTTCGCGACTCCCTCCGGAGGAGATCTACCCGGTCCGCCCGTACGACCCGCTGCCCACGCTCCGCCCGCACTGGTGGTTCCCGTACGCGAACACGGATGCGCTCGGCACCACGGTCGGCGTGATCACCTCCGGGTACGATGCCGCCGAGCGCCACGACTACCAGGCCGCGGCCTGGTGGGCGATCGACTCCAGGCAGCCGGGCTGGGACCTCGTCTACACCAACCACACCCTCTACCCCGACATCTCGCTGACCACGTTCCGCGACGTGGAGACCGCCTCCGGCGCCGGGCCGGGATACACGGAGCGGGCCGTGCAGGGGACCGTCTCCGCGTCATTCCCCTTCTCCCAGGTCGAGCGCAGCCACCGCATCGCGCTCCAGTACGAGCTGACGCACTTTGCGATGAACACGGCCGCGCTGAACGGGGACAACCCGCCCGACGGCCTGATCGCCGCCGCTTCGCTCTCCTACGTGTACTCGGACGCGCGGAGGTTCGTGCGCAGCGTCTCGTCCGAGCAAGGGCAGCGCTTCGCGCTCACCGCGCGCGTGGCGGCCAAGCCGCTGGGCTCCAACTTCACCTTCGGCCAGCTGTCCAGCTCGTACGCGCGCTTCTTCCGGCTGCCCTGGCGCAAGGGCGGCGTCCCCCTTCACCACGTCTTCGCCGCCCGGCTCGCGGCCGGGGTCGCACGGGGGGACTTCTCCGAGCGCCACCTCTTCTCGCTGGGCGGGTTCGACGCCAGCGACCCCGTCCGTAGCATCCTGAACCCCGTCAGCGCTCCGGTACGGATCCTGCGCGGCTTCGCCGGCGGCGCCTTCTCCGGCGAGGCGTTCGTGCTCGGCACCTTCGAGTACCGGTTTCCCTTGCTCGACATCGAGACCGGTGCCTGGACCCTGCCGATCTACCTGCGCCGGCTGCACGCTTCGGCGTTCAGCGACGTCGGCGAGGCCTGGATGCCGTTCGACGACGGCCGGTTCCGCGCGGTGAACCACCCGTTCCAGCTGCACGCGGGCGCGGGCGCCGAGCTGCGCGCGGAAGTGGTGCTCGGCTACGTCCTTCCCACCGACGTGCGCGTGGGGTGCGCTCACGGCCTGGAGAAGAGCAGCGTGTCGATCCTGGACTGCTACGCAGCCCTGGGCGGCGTGTTCTAGACCCCGACCCCGCGCTCGACCGACTCTCCTCCATCGCTACAAATCGCGATACCCGCGCACCTCGCGCCACACGCGGAATGCTCGCCGCACGGCGGCCCCTTGCTAGTGTGCACGCAGGCCATGCCAGGCACTCTGGAACGAGCACTGGAGGCCGGATTGCGCATCCGGCCCGGCGAGGAGCGCCGCACCGCGATCATGGCCGCGTACGCGGCGAGCGCGATCGGAGCGGTGGTGGTGGGGCGCTCGGTGCGCGACGCGCTCTACCTCGCGCACGGCACGGCGCGCGGACTGTCGTGGCTCTACATCCTCTCTTCGGCGGCGATCGTCGCGGTCTCCTACGGATACGCGCGCATCGCGGACAAGGTGCCGCGCGGCGCGCTCAACGCAGTGTCGGCGGTGGGCTGCGCGGCGATCTGCGCTTCCTTCTGGGCGCTCGTGCACGGCAGCGCGGGTCGCTGGGTCTATCCGGCGCTCTACGTCTTCGTCGAGGCGATGGGCTCCTTGGTGGTGATCCAGTTCTGGACCATGGCCAACGACGTCTTCCACGCGCGCGAGGCGAAACGGCTCTTCGGCCTGATCGGCGCGGGCGGGACGCTGGCCAACGTCATCTTCGGACTGCTCGTGTCCCGTTACGCCCGCCGCATCGGCGCTCCGAACCTCTTGTGGCTCATGGTCGTGCAGCTCACCACCTGCGCGCTCCTGGCGCGCGCCGGGGCGCGGCTCATCTCCACCGCGCCGCTCATCGGCATGCGCCGGGCGCGGCGGACCGTGCCCGTGCTCTCGCGCGCCGGGATTGCCTTCCTGGGAAACCGTCACCTGATGCTGGTCGCCGCCGTCGCGGCGGTGAGCGCCGCCGCGGTGACCGTGGTCGATTTCCAGTTCAAGCTGGCCGCCGCCTCGGTCCTGCCGCAGAACGAGCTGGCCGGCTACTTCGGCCGCTTCTACGGGATCTGCGGCGGCATCGCGCTCGCCGTGCAGATCTGGATCACCGGCCGACTGCTCGAGCGCCATGGCATCCTCGCCTCGCTTCTTCCACTGCCGGCCGGCCTCGCGCTGGGTTCGGGGTTCTCGGCCGCGCTCCCGAATCCCGGCCTCTTTGTCGCCAGCCTCGCCAAGGGCTCGGACACCATCTTCCGCTACACGATCAACGACGCCTCGATGCAGCTGCTCTACGTCCCCGTGCAGCCCTCGGTCCGGGGTCGCGCCAAGGCATTCATCGACGGCATCTTGAAGCCCACCGCCATCGCGCTCACCGGCGTCGTGCTGCTCTTCTACAAGGAGTCGGGCGGAAAGGGCCGGCCGCTCACCTTCGCGGTGCTCCTCCTCGTCGCGCTCTGGATCCTGTTCCTGGTGCGCGCGCGCAGGGAGTACGTGCGGACCCTGGTCGAGTCGCTCGAGCGCCGCCAGCTCGACCTGACCGCCACTCCGCTGGCCGCGACGAGCGACGCTACCGTTCGCGCGCTCCGGATTGCCCTCAAGGGAGACGCGCCCACCACCCTGCACGCCATCTCCCTGCTGCAGCACGTCCCCGGCGTCGACTTCTCCGTCGAGCTGCGGGACCTGCTCGCGCATCCGGATCCGCGCATCCGGTCCGGCGCCGTGGAGCAGCTCGGCGAGCCGGGCGTCGAAACGGCGCACGGCGCGATGCGGGAGCTGCTCGCGGATCCCGTCCCGCAAGTCCGAGCCGCGGCGCTGGGAGCCGTGTGCGCCATCGAGCGGGAGCAGGCCGTGTCGACGGTGCTCCCGTTCCTGGATGCCACAAACCTCGCGCTCGTCCGGGCGGCCGGCACCGTCGCGCTGATCCGGCACGCGGGCGTGGACGGCGTGCTCGCCGCCGCTGGTCCGCTCAACGCACTGCTCTGCGCGGCCGACCCGAACGACCGGGCGGCCGCGGCGGAAGCCCTGGGGAACATCGGAGTGCGCGGGTTCTACCGGCCGCTGATCGCCTTCCTGCGGGACCGCGACCCCAGGGTCCGCCGCCGCGCCATCGCTGCAGCCGGGAAGCTGCGGAACCTGGAGCTCCTGCCGCCGCTCATCGAGCAGCTCAAGGATCGCCGTACCGTCCTGGAGGCGGCCTCCGCGCTGACCTCCTTCGGTCCCGAGATCGTACCGACCCTGCGCGAGGTGCTCACCGACGAGGCGGCCGACGCGGGCTGCCGACGGGGTGTGGCGCTGGTCCTGCAGCGTCTGGCGACGCGGGAGGCCGTCGAAGCGCTGGTCCTCGCGGTCTCCGCCGGTTCGCCGCCGGTGCGCAAGGCCGCGGCGCGCAGCCTCTCGCGCATCACGCGCCGTCGCCAAGGGGTCCCGGTGGACGTGCAGCGGGTCGAGGCGGCCGTCCACGCGGAGCTCGCCGCCGCGCGTCTCGCGCTGGCCGGGCTCAAGCGGCTCGACCTGCCTGCGCTCCCCCCGGGTCTGCTGCCTCGCAACGTCGCAGATCTGCTGTCGCTGGCGTTCCTCGAGGAGCGCGACCAGCGCGTGCTGCAGGCCCTGCTGCTGCTCGAGGTGCTTCTGCCGCAGGTGCGCCTGGAAGCCATCGGCGAGCATCTCCGCAGCGACCTGGCCGCATCGAGAGGAAACGCGATCGAGGTGCTCGACCATGCCCTGCCCGATCCGTGGAAGCGCCTGGTGCTCGCCGCGCTGGGCGAGGTGAAGCGGCGTGCTGACGCGGTCCAGCCGGACGCGCGTCCCATGCAGCAGCTCGTCGCGGCGCTCACGCGCGGCGAGTCGGGCGGATGGGTCGCGGCGTGCGCGGTCCGCTGGGCGCGGGACGCCCGCGGAATCGACCGCCGTGCGCTCGCGCCGGCGCTGCGCCTCGCCATCCGGGCGGGACAGCCCGCGCTGCGCGAGGCGGCGGCCTGCGCCCTGTTCAGAGCGCTCCCCCGCGACGAGGCGCGCGGCCTGCTCGCCGGGCTCCTGCAGGATCCCGCCGCATCGGTGCGCCGGACGGCGGCGGGGCTCCTCAAGGCACGAAAAGCCATCGCATGATCACCACCGTCGAAAAGGTCCTGTTCCTCAAATCGGTCGAGCTGTTCCGCGACCTCCCCGGCGAGGAGCTGGCGACGATCGCGGAGATCGCCGAGGAGCAGCCCTTCGCCTCAGGCGAACCCGTCTTCGCCGAGGGGGAACCCGGCGATGCCCTTTACCTGGTGGTCGAGGGCGTGGTGCGCGTGCATCGGGGCGCCAGGCACCTCGCGCAGCTCGGCGTCCGCGACGTGTTTGGCGAGATGGCGGTGCTCGATTCGCAGCCGCGCAGCGCCTCGGTGACGGTCCTCAAGGACGCCGTCCTGCTCAAGATTGGCCGGGACGATTTCCGCGACGTCCTCCAGGAGCGGCCCGAGATCGGCCTGGGCGTCATCCAGGTGCTCTCGCGACGGCTGCGCACGACCGCCCGCCCGTCCGCCCGCTGATTGCGCGGGAGCGGGGCCGTACGCAGCGTTTGCCGCGGAGGTACCGCATGCTCCGCGCACTTCCCCTCTGCCTCGTCGCCGCCGCGGCCGTCCCGCTGACCGAATGGAAGCTGCACCATCCCGAGGCCGCGCAGGCGCTCCGCGTGTGGGCGAGCAAGGACCCCCGGGCAGCGCGGAAGGTGTTCGCCTGGGACGGCTTGCACCCCGAGCAGACCAAGGCGCTGGTCGACTGGGCGATCAAGAACACCGGCGACGACGTCGTCTCGTTCCGCACCAAGCACCAGGACTGGCCGGAGTTCCAGGACCTCCTGGACAAGCACCGTCCCGCGCTGAACGACTTCGCCGGATGGGCGCGCCAGAACGTAGATGCAGCCAAGGCCTTGATGGAACATCCGCGCGGCCTGGAACAGGCCGGCAAACAGCTGGTACCGGCGAAATCGCGGCAGGCGCGGTCGCGCTGACGGAGCTCCCAACGCCTCAGCGCGCCAGGGCGTTCTCGATCGCTGCACGGAGCGAGGTGACTGCCTCTGGGCCGCAAGCGCCGGCCATCGCGCCGACTGCGCCGTCGCGGTCGACGACGAACGGCGCGGGGAGCTGCGGCCGCGAACCGAGCCAGCGCCGCGCCTGGACCTGACCGCGGTCGCCCAGCACCGGGATGCCCGCCCCTTCGACCTCTACCAGTGCGCGCGATGCGGCTTGTCGATCATCCGTTCCGACATCGACGACTACTGCGCGCAGCCCCCGCGGCCCGTACTCGCCTGCGAGCTGCCGCACGACGCGCAGTTCCTCCGCGCAGCCCGCGCATCCGGGAGGGAAGAATGCGACGAGCATCGCGCGCGCGGGATCGGTCGCGGCCGGCCCGAGCATCGCAGCCAGGTCGTACCTGCGCTCGCTTCCAGCCGGATTCTCCAGCTCGCCGGCGAGGGGTGGCGCCGCGTCCCCCGCCTGCACGGCCGGAGGCGCTCCGGCATCAGGCTTCTTCTCCGGAGGGCCGAGGAATCGCGGTTGCACGGCGAGGAGCATACAGAAGAGGAGCGTCACGGCTGCAACCTGCGCAGGGCACCCGGGAGATCCGACAGGTCCACTTCGTGCTCCGCGCCGCTCTTCAGCTCCTTCAGCTTTGCGCGACCCGACTTCAGCTCGGCATCGCCCAGCACCAGCGCGAAGCGCGCACCCAAGGCGTCCGCCCGCTTCATCTGGTTGCCGGGATTGCTCCGCCGGAACGATACCTCGGCTGGAATCCCGGCCTTGCGCAGCTCGAGCGCGAGCGCGTCCGCGCGCGCCTCCTCCTCCGGCCCGAGCGGCGCGAAGAACACCAGCGGCCGTACCGCGAGCTCCCGCCCCGCCTGGGCGACGAGCAGCGCCAGACGCTCGACTCCGGCGGCGAAGCCGATGCCGGGGACGTCGCCTCCCCCCAGCTCGCGCACCAGGCCGTCGTAGCGCCCGCCGCCCGCCACGGTGCTCTGCGATCCGAGCCCCGCGGTGGCGATGGCCTCGTAAGTCGTGCGCGTGTAGTAATCGAGGCCGCGCACCAGCTTCGGATCGACGATGTGGGCGACGCCGAGGCGGCCGAGCGCGGCGCGGAGCCCCTCGAAGTGCTCGCGGCAAGGAGCGCAGAGGAATCGATCCATCTTCGGGGCGCCCGCCGCGACCTCCTGGCAGCCCGGATTCTTGCAATCCAGCACGCGGATCGGATTCGTCTCGGTGCGCTTGCGGCAGTCCTCGCACAGCTCGGCCGAATGCGCCCGCAAGTACTCTTGCAGCGCGGTGCGGTACGCCGGGCGGCACAGCGCATCTCCCAGCGTGTTGACGTGCATCTCGAAAGGGATGCCGAGGGCGCGAAGCCAGCGGTCCAGCATCTCGATCTGCTCGGCGTCGACCCGCGGCCCCGGCGAACCCAGCGCCTCGACGCCGATCTGGGTGAACTGGCGGTAGCGGCCGCGCTGCTGCCGTTCGTGCCGGAACATCGGTCCCGCGTACCACCACTTCGTGTCCGGCTCCTGCTGCTGCACGGCGTGCTCGACGTACGCGCGAACCAGGGACGCGGTGCCTTCCGGACGCATCGAGACCTGCGTCCCGTCGCGGTCCTCGAAGGTGTACATCTCCTTGGCCACGATGTCGGTCGCGTCCCCGATTCCGCGGGCGAACAGGGCGGTCCGCTCGAGCACTGGGGTGCGCGCCTCGCGGTATCCGTAGAGCGGGAACAGCTCGCGCGCCGCCTGCTCGATGAGATGCAGGTGCCCGATGCGGATCCAGGGATCGTCCTTCTTGAGGTACGTGTCGCCGGGCAGGACGTCGCGAGTGCCCTTCACGGGCGAAATCTTTTGGCCCATCACTCGAGCCTTTCGCCCAGCTTGAGGGCCCGCCCGGGCAGCACCTCCGGCGCGATCTTCACGCCGGGACCGAGGACGACCACCACCGTCGATCCCATCTCGAAGATGGCCAGCTCGGCCCCCTTCTCGACCGGGATCGGCTTGTCGTATTGCTTGCGCGTGAGCGCGCGCATCCGCCGCGCGTTGGTGACCACGTCGTCGTAGACGGCACGGATGCGGCCCACGTTCATCGCCCCGACCGCCACCACCGCGCACGGTCCTCGCGGAGTACCGAGGGAGGTCGTGAGGCGCTCGTTCACGCAGAAGAGACGATCGACGTTGCGCACGCCCAGCCCGTTCACCGGCCAGAGCGTCCCCGGCACGTTGATGTACCCGGTGATGAAGCCGCCCAGGGGAGCGTGGATGCGGTGGTAGTTGTACGGAGCGAGATAGATGGTCACGAACGTGCCGCCGGCGAATCGCCGCGCGTCCTCCGCGGCCTCCGGCCCGCCGAACAGCTCGGCCAGCGTGTAGTGCTTGCCCTTGGCCTGCAAGAGCCGCCCCTCGACGATGTCCCCGACCTCGCCGACCGTTCCGTCCACCGGCGACACGGGAACGAGCTCCCCCGGCGCGATCGGACGCGCACCCGGCTTGAGTCGCCGCGTGAAGAACTCGGTGAAGGTCGGGTACTCCTCGATCGCCCGCTCGGCCTCCGCGGCGTCGACGCCGTACTTGCGCGCGAAGGTGCGGATCACGGCGCGCATCACCGGCCGCGGCGCGGGAATGCGGCAGGCTGCGCCCACGGCGCGGGAGAGCGTGTTGCGCGGTAGCAGCTTGAGGAATCTATAGGCCAGCTCCGCCATCGGGCGGAGTTCCCTAACAGACCCTTCCGCGGCGCGCCAGTCGCCGCCGATGAGGCGCCGCCAGGCTTTCACGGCGCGGAGGTCGGGAAGCCGACTCAGTAGCCGCCGTCGGCCGCACTGGCGCGCGCGGTGGCGGTGGCCGCCTAGCCTGGCGGAAGCGGACCGCCGGGCACGGCCAGGTACTCCTGCACTCCGGCGTCCGCGCCTGCGGCACCCGCGCGGCTCGTCGTTCCAGCGCGAGACGAGGGACCGCCATCGGGAGCACCCGTCGCCACAGGTGGGGGATGCGGCACCTGCGACTCGGGGATGCGGCGATAGATCTTCCCGTCGGAGACCATCACCGCCTGCCCGACGAAGCCCGGGAGCTTGTCCTTGCAGACGGGATTCGGCGCCAGCCGGTAGAGCGTGCCGCTGCGGTTGGTGCCCCCTTCGTGGAACGGCTCGCCCGCGACCAGGCATCCCCCGCTGTCCTTGTTGATCTGCGCGACCGACGCAGCGGGCCCGAAAGGATCCTGCGGGGGACCGGCATCCGGCTGCTCCAGCACACGGGTCGGATCGATGTTGCTCGGCCTCGCGACCACCTCCGCGGCTGCCTTGCGCAGCTTTTCCCGCTCCACATGCACCTTGGCCAGCTCCACGGTGCCGTGCTCGATGGCGTGGAGAAGCGCCTGGGCGGAAGGCGAGTCGACCGAACGCTTGTTCACGTTCTCCAGCAGCGAGACCACCTGGTCCATCTGGGGATCGCCGTACGCCTCGTCGAGCTCGCTGCTGTAGAGCTGCTGGTACAGATCGCGCGCCTTGGCGAAGTTCGGGTCGGCGGGTCCGGAGTACCGGGCGCAGGCAGCCGCGAGCGCGAGCGCGCAGGCAGCGAGCCGGGGAAACCACCGAACGACGCTCGATCCAATCATGTCGCCCACGCTCCGCCGACCCTAGCACGCGATCCGACCGAAGCCAGGATTTGGCGTGCGGGTGGAGGTCGGAGGCGCGCCCACCGCGACGCACGGTGGAACCGAGCGGTGTACAGGGCGAAACGTGGAGGAGCAGCCACCCGGTGGAGCGCCGTAGAATGCCGGCATGTGCCGCCTCTTCGGCTGCCGCACCGCCGCGCCCGGAGGCGTCGCGCACGAGCTCTTGCACGGGGCGAACGCCCTGCGCGTCCAGAGCCGCGAGCACCCCGATGGATGGGGCCTGGGCTGGTACGTCGGGCGGGTCCCGCAGGTGGTGCGCAGCCTGACGGCGGCGCATGGCGACGAGGACTTCGAGGAGGTCTCTTCGTTCGTGACCGCCTCCACGATCCTGGCGCACATCCGCAAGGCGAGCATCGGGCGCGTCGCGCTGGAGAACACGCACCCGTTCGAGTGGGGACCCTGGTTGTTCGCGCACAACGGCACGGTGCCCGAATGGGAAGAGCGGCGCGTCGCCGTCGAGGCCGAGATCGAGGCCGCGCTGCGGGACAAGCTGCGAGGGGAAACGGACAGCGAGCGCTGCTTCCTGGTCTTCTTGACGCGCCTCGCGCGCCGTTGCGATCCGACCGCCGCCGGGTTCGACGACGCGGCGGCCGCGCTCGCGGAGACGGTGGACATCGTCGTCCGCACCTGCGGTGCCGAGGCGGCGACCACCTTCCTCGCCACCGACGGGCGCACCATGCTCGCCTGCCGCCGGGGGCGGACGCTGTACGTCTCGGCCGCGGAGCCCGAACGCGACCGCCGCGTGGCGTGGTTTGCGGTGGCCAGCGAGGATCCGCGGCTCCACGAGCCCGTGCCGGCCGGGCGCAGCGCGTGGCGCGAGGTGCGCGCGGGGACGATCGTCGGGGTCGACGCCGACCTACGGCTCCGGCGCGCCAGCCTCTGACAGCGCATCGAGCAGCTGCCTCGCGCGCGCGCCATGGGCGCGCAGCGTCGCACGCCGCTCCTCGGGACCGGTCGGCTCGAGCAGGATCTCCAGCCGATCGGCGGGCAGCGCCGGGCCGGCGCGGTCGGCCCATTCACAGAGCGTGGCGGCGGGCTCGGCCAATAGATCTTCGAACCCGAGCGCGAAAAGCTCCGATGGTCCCGCGAGCCGGTACAGGTCCAGGTGTTGCAGCGCGACGTGGCCGCCGCGGTACAGGTTCACCAAGGCAAAAGTCGGCGAGCTGGCGGCGTCGGTCACCCCGGCACCTTCGGCGGCGCCGCGCACCAGCAGCGTCTTGCCCGCGCCCAGCTCGCCGAGGAGCGCAACGAAGTCGCCCACCCGGAGCAGCGCTCCGAGCCGCCGGCCCAGCGCCCGGGTCTCCTCCGGCGCGCGCAGGATCATCGCCGCCAGCGCCGGAACAAGCGCGAGAGCCCGAGCCGCGAGAGGTCGCTCGCCACCAGCGCCGCCTGACCGGTGCGCCGCACGGCGAGGTCGCCTGCGAGCGCGTGCAGCAGCACCGCCAGGCGCGCGCGCTCCCCTGTCCCGCCCGCGCCGGACCTGCGCGCAAGCACCGCTGCCGCGATGCCGGTGAGCACGTCGCCCGCGCCGGCCGTCGCCATGCCGGGGTTGCCGTGGGCGCAGATCGCCGTCGCTCCTTCTGGATCCGCCACCACCGTCCGGGCGCCCTTCAGGGCGATGCACGCGCCGAAGCGCTGCGCCGCGCGCGCCGCCGCGCCGACGCGGTCGGATTCGATCCTCTCCACCTCCTCGCCGGTGAGGCGGGAGAACTCGCCCGGGTGCGGCGTCAAGAGCGGGCGGACGGGCGCCCGGCGCAGCCACTCCGAGATCCGGTCGCGGTGCTCGGCCAGCGCATTGAGCGCATCCGCGTCGAGCACGCAGGCGCAGCCCGGGTCGAGAGCCGCCAGCAGGTCGGCGATGAGCCCGGCCGTCTCCGGCCCGCGAGCGATCCCGGGCCCGATGGCGAGGGCGGTCTTTCCCCGGAGAGCCTCGCGCAGCGGGCCCAGATCCGAAGGGCCCAGCGGCCCGGAGCCGGGGAGCGGGAACCCCATCGCCTCCGGCACACGGGGCAGCGCGGCCTGCAGCACCTCCGGACGCGCCGCGAGGGTGACCAGACCCACGCCCGCGCGCAACGCGGCCTCGATGACCAGCGCGGCGGCGCCCGATTTGCCCGGAGATCCCGCCACCGCGAGGACGTGGCCGAAGTCGTTCTTGTGCGCGTTCGGGTCGCGCGGCGTGAGCAGCGCCCGCCCCCACTGCTCGTCAAGCAGCTCGCAGGGAGGGCCTTCGAGCCGTTCCTCCAGCGCCCGCGGGATGCCGATCGGCGCCACCGCGATGCGGCCGGCCGACGCCGCGCCGGGGTACAGCCACAGGCCACGCTTGGGCAAATGCAGCGTGACGGTCGTGTCGGCGCGGGCGAGGTGGACCGGATAGACGGCGCCCGTGTCGGAGTCGATTCCCGAGGGGACGTCCACCGCCACCACCCGCGCGCCGCGCGTCCGCGCCTCGTTCATCGCGGTGATCGCCGCCGCTTCCGCCTCTGCCGGCGGCCGCGAGAGCCCGCTGCCGAAGACCGCGTCGATCACCAGGTCGGCGGAAGGCGCCTGCGCGACCAGAGGTCCCAGCCACGCCTGCGCCGCCGCGAGCGCATCGCCGCGGAGCTTCTCCCGGGCGGTCGCCACCACCGTGACGGCATCCCCGCCCAACTCCTCGCGGAGCAGGCGCGCCGCGACGAACCCGTCGCCGCCATTGTTCCCCGGCCCGCAGTAGACCGCGACGGTACGGGGGCGCAGGGACAACGCCTCTCGCGCGACGGCGGCACCCGCGCTCTCCATCAAGACGCGAGTCGGCAGCCCGACCTCGGCGGCCAGCCGATCCAGCTCGCGCTGCTCGGCGGCCGTGAGGAGCCTCATGCGCGACCCGGCCGGGCGATCAGCTCCTTCATGTCGCGCACGGCCCGCTCCAGCCCCACCAGCACGGCGCGGCACACGATGGCATAGCCGATGTTCAGCTCGCCGATCTCGTCGATGCCGGCGACCGGCTTCACGTTCCAGTAGTCGAGCCCGTGCCCGGCGGCCACCCGCAGCCCGAGCTTGCCTGCGGCCTTGGCGGCATCGACCAGGCGCGAGAGCTCGCGCTTGCGCTCTTCCGCGCCGCGCGCCTCGCAGTACCGGCCGGTATGCAGCTCGACAGCCTGGGCGTCGGCCCGATGGCTGGCTTTGATCTGCTCGAGGTCGGGGTCGATGAACAGCGAGACCTCGATTCCCCCGTCACGCAAGGCCCGGGTGACCCGGCGCACCTCGTCGCGGTGACCGATGGCGTCGAGCCCCCCCTCGGTGGTCAGCTCCTCGCGCCGTTCGGGGACCAGCGTGCACGTGTCGGGCCGCTCGTGCAGCGCCAGATCGACCATCGCCTGCACCGCCGCCATCTCCAGGTTCAGCGTCCCGTTCACGGTCTGCCGCAGGAGCGAGAGGTCGCGGTCGTTCACGTGCCGGCGGTCCTCCCGCACGTGCAGCGTGATCTGGTCCGCGCCGCCCAGCTCGGCCACCGCGGCCGCCGCGACCGGATCCGGGTACTTCCCGCGCCGCGCCTGTCGCAACGTCGCGACGTGATCGATGTTGACGCCGAGCCGCATCGGGCCGCCTCCGCAGCGCGCAGTCTACCTCGCCGGGCGACGGTGCGCTTCCCCGCCGCTTGCGGTCGCAGGAGCCGGCGCGCACTGTGCGCCGCGGCGCAGATCGCGCCTGAAGGAGAAGCCATGAAGGACTTCCACTGCAAGGACACCGGGGCGAGCTGCGACTTCGTGGCGCGCGGCAACTCGAACCAGGAGATCCTCGACCAGGTCGGCAAGCACGCCCAGACCGCGCACAACATGAAGGTTACGCCCGAGCTGTCCCGCAAGGTCGAGGGGCTCATCCACGACGAGTCGAGCGACGCCCACCGGCAATCTTCCGAGCGGCGCTAGAACTCGCTGCGCGCCTCGCGCAGATCGAGCGCGCCGGCTTCAGGCTGATGCGCGAGGAGCCGCACCAAAGCTTCGGACAAGACCTGATGGGCGAGACGTGGGAGCTCGACCTGCGCGGACGGGCTAGGCGGCTAGGCCCCGATGGCCCTCTTCAGCTCGGCGGCGATTCCGCCCGCGTAGCCGTCGATCAGCTTCTTGTCCGGCCCCTCGACCAGCACGCGAACCTTCGGCTCGGTGCCGCTGTAGCGCACCAGCACCCGGCCGTCCTTGCCGAGCTTCTTCTCCACCTCGCGGATGGCGCCCATGACGGCCGCGAGCGAGCCCAGCTCCGGCTTCTCGCGCACCGCCAGATTGAGCTGCGCCTGCGGGTACACGTCCATCATCCTGGCGAGCTCGGAGATCGGCTTTCCGCTCTGCACCATCACGCTGAGCAGCGCCAGCGCCGCGACCGTGCCGTCGCCGGTGGTGGCGTGCTCGAGGAAGATGAGGTGCCCGCTCTGCTCCCCGCCGAAGGAGTATCCGTTCTTGCGCATCTCCTCGACGACGTACCGGTCGCCGACCCGCGTGCGCACCACCCGCCCGCCCGCCTTCGCCATGCACTGGTCGAGGCCCAGGTTGCTCATCACCGTGGCCACCACCGTCTTCTTCGGCAGCGCCTTGCGGCGGAGCAGATCGAGCCCGCAGACGGCCATCACCGCGTCGCCGTGGACCACCCTGCCCTTCTCGTCGGCGACGATCAGGCGGTCCGCGTCGCCGTCGAGCGCGATGCCGAGGTTCGCTCCGGTCTTGAGGACGGCCTTGCACATCGTCTCGGGGTGCAGCGCGCCGAAACCCTTGTTGATGTTCTTGCCGTCCGGCTCCGCGCCGATGGTGATCACCTTGGCGCCGAGCTCCTGCAGCACCGTCGGGGCGACCCGGTAGGCGGCGCCGTGGCCGCAATCCACGACGATGGTGAGCCCCTCGAGCGTGAGGTCCTTGGGGAAGGTGCTCTTCGCGAAGACCACGTAACGGCCGCCGGCGTCCTCGATGCGGAACGCCTTCCCGATGCTGGTCGCGGTCGGGCGGAGATGGTGCAGCTCGTCGTTCGCGATCAGCTCCTCGATCTTCATCTCGATGTCGTCGGGCAGCTTGAAGCCGTCGCGGCTGAAGAACTTGATCCCATTGTCCTGGTACGGGTTGTGGCTGGCGGAGATGACCGCGCCCGCGTCGGCGCGCATGGAGACGGTCAGCTGCGAGATGGCCGGCGTCGGCAGCGGCCCGCAGATGAGCACGTCCACGCCCATGCTGCAGATGCCCGAGGCGAGCGCCGTCTCCAGCATGTATCCGGAGAGGCGCGTGTCCTTGCCGATCACCACGCGGTGTCGGTGCGACCCGTTCCTGATCAGGTAGGCCACCGCGCGCCCGAGCTGGAGCATCATCTCGCCCGTCATCGGATGGGCGTTGGCGACGCCGCGGATGCCGTCGGTCCCGAACAGGCGGCGGGCGGGTTCTGACGGTCTGTCGGTCAATCGCAAGGCCATGAGGCTCCGATCGGGTGGCTGCAATCTAGGTGTGCGAGCGTTCGCGGAGCAACTTGCAAGGCGCATCCTGGCTGTCAACTGGAGGACGAACGCACTGCGTCCACGACAGCGAGCGCTTCCCGGGTGGCCGCCACGTCATGGACGCGCAGGATCGACGCTCCATTCAAGGCCAGCACGGCGGCGGCCGCCAGCGAGCCCGCCACCCGCTCCAAGGCGGGCTTTCCGCTCAAACTGCCCAGGAAAGACTTCCGCGACGCTCCGGCCAGCAAGGGCCTCCCGAGCTGCGCCAGCTCGCGCAGCCGCCGCATCAGGACCAGGTTGTGCTGGGCGGTCTTTGCGAATCCGAGCCCCGGGTCCAGGGCAATCCGCTCCTCGGGCACGCCGGCGTCGCGGGCGCGCCGTAGCCCCTCGACCAGCTCGTCGTGCACCTCGCCGAGCAGATCGGCGTACACGGCACGCTGCCGCATGTCCTGCGGCGTGCCGCGCGTATGCATGAGACACAGCGCGGCATCCCCGCGCGCGACCGCGGTCCCGAGGTCCGGGTCCCGCTGCAAGCACGAGACGTCGTTGACCACCTCGGCGCCGGCTTCGATCGCCGCCCGTGCGACCTCCGCCTTCGTCGTATCGATGGAGACAGGGACACCTGCGCGGCGGACCAGCTCACGCACGACGGGCAGCGCGCGGCGCAGCTCTTCCACGGCGGACACGGGCTGCGCGCCCGGGCGTGTCGACTCGCCTCCCACGTCGATCAGATCGGCGCCCTCGACCGCGAGTCGGAGGCCGTGCTCGACGGCCGCGTCGAGGTCGGCGAACCTGCCGCCGTCCGAGAACGAGTCCGGCGTGACGTTCAGCACCGCCATCACCAGCACGCGTCCTTCCGCAAGGCGCGAGCGCGGAAGCCGCCAGGGCTGCCTCGGCGCGTCCACGTTCTCCGCCCGCCGTGCGAGCTCGGCAGCCTGGGCCCGCGCGGCACCGTCCTCCAGCGCATCGGCGAGACCGCGCGCGGCCGACCAGAGCTGCGAGACGCTGCCGAGGGCGAGCGCTCCCTTGTCCCCGCGCAGCACGGGCACGCCCGATTGCCGCAATCCTTCGTGCAGCAGCGCGGGGTGGGACGGCAGCAACGCCGCCCACCCCCGCAAATTCGGATCGGCATGCGAGCGCCCAACGGCCGCACAGGCCGCCCGCGAGTCCGACTCGTCCTGCAGCTCCAGCAGGCGCAGCACGCGGCGAGTCTACCGCGCCACCGCCGGACCGGCGCGAAGCCGTGACCGCCGGCCGGACGCCGCCAGCCAACTTCTACTGATGCTGGGCGTCGTGCTTCTCGCGGTAGATCTGCCGGCTGACGCGGTTCTGCTGGCGATTGATGCGCCGCCGCTCCGCCGGCGTCAGCGTGCCGCCGTTGGCGGCGCGATCGCGCTGGATCTCGCGGTGGATGCGCGCTTCCTTGCGCTCCAGGCGGGCCGTCTCGCGCGGGGTGAGCTGGCCGCTCTGCACGCCCTCGGCGATGCGCTCCTGCTGCCGCCGCTCGCGCCCGTCCACTTCCGCGGCGCCCGCAGCTACCGAAATGCCGAGCACCACAGCCAGCACCGCCATCGACGTTCTCTTCATCGCGTTCTCCCCCAGGGCCACGTTCCACGTGAAACATGAGCGGGCCGTCCGGTTAACTATGCAAAACAAAAGGGCCGGTGCCGCAAGGCACCGGACCTACCGAAAGCTATCGAAACCTGGGGGCCGGACCCACACCAAGAGGTCCGGCGCCAGAAACAGCATCGGCGCTACCGATGCGGCGGCGACTACGCCTTACCCGTCTCCACCTTCGGCACCGGCGCGGTCAGCCCGCCCAGCGCGTCGAGGATCTTCGACTTCTCCTTCACCTCGGGCCGCTTGGCGTCGGGCGGCCTGGCGGGCGCCGCGGGACGGGCCTTGTGCAGCGGCTGTCCGGCAAACAGCGTCTCGACGTCCGCGCCGTCCAGCGTCTCCCACTCGAGCAACGCCTCGGCGATGCGGTCCAGCGCCGCCTTGTTCTCCACCAGGAGATGTTTCGCCCGCCGGTACTGGGTGCCGACGATCTGGCGGACCTCGTCATCGATGTCGATGGCCGTCTTCTCGGAGAAGTTGCGCGCGCGATGTCCGAACTCGCGGCCGAGGAACACCTCCTGCTGGTCCTCGCCGAACGCCAGCGGACCGAGCTTCTCGCTCATGCCCCACTCGCACACCATGCTTCGCGCGAATGCCGTGGCGTGATCGATGTCGCTCTTGGCGCCACTGGTGATCTCGTTGAACTGCAGCTCCTCGGCGATGCGCCCGCCCATGGCCATCGCGATCCGGTCGAGCACCGCCTGGCGGTTCCAGTTCAGGCGGTCTTCCTTGGGCAGCATCTGGGTGAGCCCCAGCGCCGGGCCGCGCGGGATGATGGTCACCTTGTGTACCGGATCGCACTCCGGAACCAGCCGGGCGACGAGCGCGTGGCCGGCCTCGTGCCAGGCGGTGATCTTCTTGTCCTTCTCGCTGATGATCATGCTCCGGCGCTCGGAGCCCATCATCACCTTGTCCTTGGCGAACTCGAAATCGCCGTTGTCGAGGCGCTCCTTGTTCTTGCGCGCGGCGAGCAGCGCCGCCTCGTTCACCAGGTTCTCCAGGTCCGCGCCGGAGAAGCCCGGTGTCCCGCGCGCGATGGAATCGAGGTCGACCTCCGGCGAGAGCGGCGTCTTCTTGGTGTGGACCTTGAGGATGCCTTCGCGGCCCTTCACGTCGGGGCGCGGCACCACGATTCGCCGATCGAAGCGGCCCGGCCGCAGCAACGCCGGGTCGAGCACGTCGGGACGGTTGGTCGCGGCGATGAGGATCACGCCCTCGTTGGACTCGAAGCCGTCCATCTCGACGAGCAGCTGGTTGAGGGTCTGCTCGCGCTCGTCGTGGCCGCCGCCCAGGCCCGCGCCGCGGTGCCGGCCGACGGCGTCGATCTCGTCGATGAAGATGATGCAGGGAGCGTGCTTCTTGCCCTGCTCGAAGAGGTCGCGCACGCGGCTCGCGCCGACGCCCACGAACATCTCGACGAAGTCGGACCCGGAGATGCTGAAGAACGGCACTGCCGCCTCGCCGGCGATGGCGCGGGCGAGCAGCGTCTTGCCGGTGCCGGGCGAGCCCATCAGCAGCACGCCCTTGGGGATGCGGCCGCCGAGCTTGGTGAACTTCTTCGGGTCCTTGAGGAACTGGATGATCTCTTCCAGCTCGTCCTTGGCCTCGTCGATGCCGGCCACGTCGGCGAAGGTGACCTTGTTGTGGTTCTCGCTGACGAGCTTCGCCTTCGACTTGCCGAAGCTCATCGCCTTCCCGCCGCCTGCCTGCAGCTGGCGCATGAGGAAGATGAAGAGGACGCAGATGATGCCGAGCGGCATCCAGGAGACGAGGAACTGCGCCCAGAGCGACTGCGAGTCCTCCTTCTCGAAGGAGAGGCTCACGCCCTTCTGCCTCATCTTGTCGAGCAGCTGCGTGTCGAGCGGCGAGACGGTGCGGAAGTCCTGCCGGTTCTTCAGCTTGCCCTGCAGCGTGTTCCCCTTGACCGTCACCTCGGCGATGTCCCCGCGCTCCACGGCGGCGTAGAACTCGCTCGCCCGCATCTCGGTCGGCTCGACGCCCCCCCGGCGCGAGAAGATCGAGTAGAACGAAAAGAAGAGGAGGATCAGGACGGCCCAGAGAAAGAACGTCTTGTACGACTGTCGCACTGAAGGCTCCTCCCAACCGGCTTGACGGGACGGAATGGTAGCAAAAGCGGGGGCGCTTCGCCGCTTGCCGAGGAACGCCTAGCGCAAGGCATCCATTTCCGGCGCGAATTCGAAGCGCACCGCGTCTCCTGGCGGAGCCGCGCAGGCAGGCCCGGGAGGGAGCCCCTCGACCCAGAAGACGCGACCGCGCGCATCGGCCAGGAGCGGGATGCGATCGCGCCGGGAGGCTGGGACACCCTCGGCCTGCCAGACGTCCCCCAGCTTCTTCTCGGACCGGCCGGCCACCCGGAAGCGGTCACCTGGAAGTCGCCTGCGGACCGTCCAGGGAAACGGCGCCACGCGCAGGTCCGCGCGTTGCGCACCCGCACCCACATGAAGGGCTCGGCCCGCCCAATCGTAGACGCCGGGGCCGGGGACCTGCACGTCCGCCGGCGTCGGCAGCGGCGGACCATTCGTCTCGAACCGCAGCATCCCGCCTTCGACCACCGCGCGGCCGCCGGGGAGATCGAGGCGACCCGCGCGCCCGCTGGCGAGGAAGCCGGCCAGGTGGTCGAGGTGGTGGCGCTCCGGACGCGCAGCGCCCTGCGCCGCGATCAGCAAGGCGCGGCGGAGGAGCGCCGGATCGACGAGAGCGAGACGGTCGGCGGCGAATCCATCTCCGGCGGCGGTGGCCTGGAGCGCTTCCCTGGCCTGCCGATCGAGCAGGATGTCCTCCTCGGCGGCGATGCGTGCCGCTCCCGCGAGCGCCTCTTCGAGCCGGGGATTGAGCGCGTCCGCGAGCGCAGGCATCACCGCGCGCAGGCGCGCCCGGGCGCGTCTCGGATCCACGTTGTGCACATCCTCGATGGTCGGGAGGCCCCGAGCACGGCAATACGCCTCGGTCGCTTCGCGCGTCACGCCGAGGAACGGGCGCACCAGGGCGATCGCCACGGTCAACGCGCGGCTGCGCCGGACGCCGGCCAGAGCGCCTGCGCCGCCCCCGCGGGCGAGGCGCAACAAGACCGTCTCGGCCTGGTCGCGACGCGTGTGCGCGGTCGCGACGCGGTCCGCACCCGCCTGCGCGGCGAGCTGCGCGAGAGCGGCGTAACGCGCTTCCCTTGCCGCGCCCTCCAGACCCAGTCCGGACACATCGAGCGCCTCGAGACGACGCACATGGAACGGCAGGCCCAACCGTCCCGCCAGGCCTTGGACGTGCGTGGCATCGGCGCCGGATTGAGGCCGAAGCCCGTGATCCACGTGGCCGACGGCGAGGCGGATCCCCAGTTCCCCGGCGCACGCCGCCAGCGCGCTGGTGAGCGCGACGGAATCCGGACCTCCCGAGCATGCCGCCAGCACAGACGTGCCCGGTGGCAGCAGATCGGCGGCGGCGAGGAGCGCCAGCTCCACGGGATCGCGGGGCATCCCTGCCATTCTACCGGAGGCATACGCGTCGGCGGGATGTGGTACCTGCGAAGCGAGCGCCCGCTTGCCTGGCAGCGGCGCCTCCGCGGCGATTGCGTGGCGCCGCTGCGAACGGACACCGGGCCCATTATGCTTCGACGAGCTGGATTTTCGGGGGTTTGTCGGCCGTGTGCCCTTGCGCCGCGCGTGTCTCAAACCCAACTTCTGCGGCGAGAGGGCACCGGATCGGCGGCGGGGAACAACGGGCGCGGACAACAGGTTCTGGACGGTGACCGGCCGATGAGGTCGGACGGTTCGACAGGCAGTGGGCTTGGGGGTCCCCCCCTCCCCCTCCGAGCCCATCGGGGCTGGCCAGGCGAGAGCCTGGTCAGCCTTTTTTTCGTCGGCATTGTCATGGCGCTGACGGTTCTGTCAGCGGATTGACCGAAAGCTCAGCGCGAAAATACGACGTTCAGGAATGTGGTCCGGCGCCCGCGGAGGATGACCAGGCAGCACCGCAGATAGGTGCCAGCCCCGAACTCGCGCACGATGGTCGCGCTGTGCTTCAGCACGTCCTTCGTGGTGATGAGTCCGCCCATCGACATGGCCACCTCTCATCGCAGCACTCCTGCGAAGCGCGTGCCACGCGAAAAACGGTCCGCGGATGCGCACAGCATTCGACAGAGAGGAGGACGCGAGAGCTGCGCGACCGCGCAACCTCGCGAGACGACGAGTAGGGGCGCAGAGGACCCCGCCTCACGTTTCGGCACGCCGCGAACGCGCGCAGGAACAATTTACAGGGACATGCCCGCTCGCCACGCGTAGGACCTACAAGGCGGATCCTTGACCCCGCTGTCGTCCAAGTCTAGACAGGGTGATGGCACGTGGGCACACGCCGCATCAAGCGGCGGCGCCGGCACCCGGAGGGTGTTGATGGCGGGTACTGACAAGCGAAAGCAGAGCCTCTACTTCCCCGAGGACATGCTGCGGGAGATCCAGGAGGAGGCGAACCGGCAGGACCGTTCGCTTTCGTGGATCGTGCAGCAGGCGTGGAAGATCGCGCGCAACGAGATCATGCGCTTCCCCTCGGTGAACGACGTCATCGGTACCGAGGGTCGTGCACCGGGCGAGGAGCGCGAATAGATGTCGGCCAACGACGCGCGCAAACAGAGCCTCTACTTCCCCGAGGACATGCTCAACGAGATCCAGCAGCAGGCTCAGCGGCTCGACCGCTCCCTGAGCTGGGTCGTTCAACAGGCGTGGAAGATCTCCAAGGCCGAGCTGCGCAAGATCCCGTCGCCGAACGACATGCTCGACGACGACCCCGCGGCGACCCGCGGCTGATCCGGCCGGGAGAAGCGCGCACTCCGACGGGTCCGGGACGCCTCAGGCTTCCCTGGACCCGTTTCGTTTACTCGGCGAAGTGCGCGCCGGATCATCGCCCGCGCAGAGCGCGGGTCAGGTGGGCGCGCCAGTCGTTGCCCAGCGCCGCTACTCCCAGGAGCGCCCTGGCTTCCGCTGGAGCGCGTGCGGCGCCTCGCCGTGCGGCCGTCGCGCGCGCGACGCTCCAGTCCGGGTGCGGCCGCTCGACGAGACGAACCTCCTGTCCCGCTTCGACCGCGCCCTCTTCCAGGACGCGCAAGTAGAACCCGTGCCGGCCGCTCCTCCCGACGAGGCGCAGCAGCCCGGGCCGCTCCCAGTAGCGCGAGATGTTCCGGCAGGGCTTGCGCGGCTCGGAGATCTGCAGCAGCGCCGTGCCCGCGCGCCAGACGTCGCCCAGGCACGCCTCGTCCTCGGTCGTGCCGCCGACAGTGAGGTTCTCGCCGAACCCGCCGTGCGGCAGGCCGACCCAGTGCAACTCGTCGCGCCAGCGTTGGTAGTGTTCTTCGGGATAAGCGAGCACCGCCATGTCCGGCCCACCGTGCCAGCGCCGGTCGGCCTGCCCATCCCCTTCGAGGTTCTCGCGCCCGACGCGCACGGGCCCGTAGACGGGGACCTTGCCGTAGCCGGTCGTCCACCCCGCCGCGCCGGGCGGGCCGCGCCGGCGGGGGAGACCGACCTGGACGGAGACCAGCCGCATCGCGGATGCCGGTCTACACCATTCCGCGATCGAGGCTGGATAGGGGCCGACTAGAAGGATGCGGCGGCGGTGACCAGGACGCGGCGGCCGATCGGGCTGCCGAACGGATGCTCACGGTGGTCGTCGCCGAGCAGGTTGTAGACGGCCACGCCCCCTTCCAGGCGATCGCGGATGAAGCGGTACCCGATGCGCGCGTTGATGAGCGTGTACGCGGGCAGCGCGTAGGGCGCGAGCACGACGCCGGCAGGGGCGCTGGGGTCGAAGGACTTCTCGAACCAGGTCACGGTGGAGACGTAGTGCACGTCGACGCCCAGGTCGAAGTTCGCGCGCGTGCGCCAGCTGGCGACCACGTTGAGCTTGTGCTGCGCGGTGTTGGCGACGGTCGCGGAGGATTGGTTGGCGGCGACGTGATCGGTCGTGCAGCTGGAGGTGCAGTCCGAGAGCTTCTCGAAGGAGTAGTTGACGCCGACGTCGACGCCGTCGGCTGGCTGGTACCGCACCCCTAGCTCGGCGCCGACGCCGACGAAGAGGTTCGGCTCGTTCTGGAAGCCGGTAAACCCGAGCACGGTCTGCCCGCCGGAGGAGGTGCCCGGAGGCGCCGGCTGCAACGCGCCGTCGGTGATCAGGTTGCGCACGCGCTCGAGGTACACCACTGCTTCGGGCGTCAGCCGGTCGCCGATGCGGCCCTTGTAGCCGAGCTCCGCCTGCAGCATCTCCTCGGGCTTCAGGCTCAGGTCGCCCTGGAAGCGGATGCCCGCGCCAGGCGCGACCGGCGCGAAGAGGTTCGCGTAGCTCTCGAGGAAGGTCGGCGCGCGGAACGCCGTGCCGGCGGTGAAGCGGAGGAAGTGGTCGCGGGCGACCTCCAGCAGCACGGTGCCGCGGGGCGAGTGGACCAGACCGCCAGCCGTGATGTGCTGGTCGGCGAGCAGCGGATGGCGGTCGACGCGGTAGCTCAGGGTCACGGTCACCCGCCGGGAAGGCTCCCACTCATCCTGGAGGAAACCGCTGAAGTGCTCCTGCGTGTAACGGGTGCCGCCGTCGGCCCGCTGGGTGAGGAATCCCCAGTCGACGGTCGAGTAGCGGAACCCCGCGCCGAAGTTGAAGCGGTGCCGCCCGAGCAGCTGGAACTGCAATCCGGTGCGGGCGGAGGCGTCGATCACGTCCGCGCGGACGCTGGCCAGGATCGAGGGCAGGGCGCCGGGCCAGTACTCCGGGCCTGACCGCATGCGCAGCGCGTTCCAGTAGACCCTGACGTCGGTCTCTCCGTAGCTGGCCTCGGCGCGGACGAACCCACCCTGCCCTTCGTTGCCGAAGGTGCGCAGCGAGCCGAGAGGGAAGACTTCCATCGCGTTCATGTTGTCGAAGCCCGCTCCCGCACGGACTTGCAGCCCGCTCGACTGGTACTCGGCGGCGAGCTCGGCGCGCTGGATCTCGCGGCTGCGACCCGGCTGCGAGAATTGCGGGCTGAATCCCGCCGGAGCTTCGTTGCTCCACTTGTCGGCGTGGTCGTATGCGAGGCTGGTCCGGTAGGTCAGCTTGCCGTTGCGCCCGCCCGCCGAAAGCGCCCCTTGCAGGGTCCCGTAGTTGCCCGTCTGGAGGAAGGCGCGACCGCCGTTCACCTCGTCGCCGGTCTTGGTGATGATGTTCACCACGCCCGCGTACGCGTTGGCTCCGTAGAGCGCGGAGCCGGGGCCGCGGATCACCTCGATGCGGGCGATGTCCTGCACCGAGACGTCGAGGAGCGGCCAGAGCGTAGCCCCGAGGAAGTCCTGGTACACGCTGCGGCCGTCGACGAGCACCAGTACCTTGTTCGCGATACGCCGGTTGAAGCCGCGCACCGAGACGTTGGTGTCCGACGGGTTCATCTCGGCCACGTCCACGCCGGGGACCCGCCGCAGGATCTCGGGGATGGTCGCCGCGCCGGTGAGCCGGATCTCGTCGGCGGTGATCACCGTCAAGGACGCGGGGGCCTTCGCCTCGGAGCTGGCATGCACTCCCGCGGTCACCACCTGCTCCTCGAAGATGTCCTCGTCGGTGCGGCCTCCTTCGAGCGCGGAGGCGATCTCCTGCGCCGTGGCGCGCGTGCGGGCGGTCACCGAGGTGGCCTCGAACATGCCCTCCTCGTCCTTCTCCTTCCCGTTGGCGGGTGCGGCGCGCGCCGCGGCTCCCTTCGAGGCAGCCAACGTCGCCGGCGCCTTGTTGCGCTCGATCAGCTCCTGCAGCGCGGCGAGGAGCTGCGACGTGTCCACCGAGGGGGCCGGCGTCTGCGCAACCGGCGGCCGCGCGCCGATGGCGCCGGAGAGCCGGGCGATGACCGCCTCGACCTGCGCGCGGTCGTCGGGATCCGTCGCGACGTAGCGCTGGAAGTAGTCGAGCGCCTCGGGGATCCTGCCCAGGTCCACGTAGGCGCGCGCGATGTTGTAGAGCAGGTCGGCATGCGGCTTGACGGCGTAGGCCTGCTTCAGCTCGGCGATGCCGCGCTCCACCTGCCCGCTTGCGATGAGCGCCATGCCGTCGCGGAAATGCCGCTTCGCATCGCGGCGCGCGTCGGCGAACGCGGCGGGCGCGGCGAAGAGCGCGACCGTCATGGCGCAGACAGCGCCGCGGAGGATGCCGTGCGGAACGTAAATCTGATGGGCGCGCGTCGCGTGGCTCATCGCTAGTCCTCAGTACGGGTCGTCCCTGTAGCCGACCGACCGGCGCACGGGCGGCGGCTGCGGCTCGACCTTGGAGGGTTCCTTCTTCAGCGTGGCAGCGATCTCGATGCGGTCGCCCGAGAGCGACCTGCGCAGCACGGGGAACGGCTTGTACCCGTCGAGCTTCAAGACCAGCTGGAGGGGCCGGCCGGCGCTGACGGGGAGGTCCATCGGCGTGTGGCCCAGCGCGCGGCCGTCGGCGTCGTTCACTTCGGCGCCCGTAGGGGCGCTGGTGAGCGTCACCAAGGTCACCCCGGCGCTGGCCGGCTGGTAGGCGGGATGAGACGGCGGCGCGCCGACGACCACTCGAGCGGTGTGCTCCACGGTGACCGTGGGCTTCGGTCGCTGCCGCCGCGCGCCGCCCATCCAGACCGCCAGCGCGGCCGCGGCCAGCACCGCCGCGCCGGTCGTCAGCCAGATGGACCGGATGGAAGAGGGCGGGTCGCCCATTCCGGTGAACCGATGCCAGCGCGCGCGCTCCTCGAGGGCATCCGCGGGGACTGGCGGCGGCCGCACCGCACGCGAGCCGCCCTCGGAAGTCGTGGTCACGGAGGGCAGCGCCTCGGCCGGCGTGCGCGGCGAATCGAGCGGTGCGGAGGGCGTCCGGGCGGCGACCGGGCGGAGCGAATCGGGAGTGACGGGCGGCGGCGCGGAGAACGCTCCGGCGGCCCCGCTGAGCTGCTGGCGCACGAGCTTGAGCGACCCGAGCAGCTCGTCCATCGACTGGAACCGGTCCGCGCGCTCCTTCGCCATGCACCGCAGCACGATGGCCTCGAGCTGTGCGTCGATGGCGAGGTCGGGGCGGAGCTGCCTCGGGGGCACTGGCGCCTCGTGCAGGTGCTTCAAGATGATGTCCACGGGGCTCACCGCCGTGAACGGCACCTTCCCGGTGAGCATCTGGTAGAGCAGGACGCCCAGCGAATAGAGGTCGCAGCGCTGATCGGGGCTCTGGTTGCGGGCTTGCTCCGGCGCGATGTAGTGAGGCGACCCCATGAAGGTGCCGGCATTGGTGATCTCACCGTCCGGGTTGTCGCCGTGGAAGAACTTCACCAGGCCGAAGTCGAGCACCTTGACGAAGTCGTGATCGTCGTGCTGCCGCAGGAGCATGACGTTGGCCGGCTTCAGGTCGCGGTGGATGATCCCCAGCGCATGCGCCTCTCGCAGCGAGCGGCAGATCTGCTGCGCCACGTGGATGACGCGCTCCTGCGCGAGCGGGCCCTCCTGCTGCATCGCCTGCGACAGCGTGCGGCCGTCGAGGAACTCCATGGCGATGAAGAAGATGCCGTCCTCGGTGCGCCCGTAGTCGTAGAGGGTGATGGTGTTGGGGTGCGTCAGCCTGGCGGTGACCGACGCCTCGAGGAAGAAGCGCTTGTAGAAATTGGGATCGCGGTCGTGGCCGGCGCCGAGGATCTTGAGGGCCACCACCCGGTCGAGCGGCGATTGCAGCGCCTTGTAGACGCGGCCCATGCCACCCTGCCCGATCGCCTCGACGATGCGGTACCGATCGTTGATGGTGCGCCCGATCAGCGGATCGGCCTCGGCAGGGGGCGAAGGGTGCGGAGAGGCCGAGGCGCTCATGCGGGTCAGTTCACGCTAGACCACCATTCTACAGAGGGTCAAACATCCGGATTATCGATCGCGGGGGAGCAAATGTAGGCAAATAGTGGTAATTTGCGGAGCGGGTATGTCGATGCGCGACAAGGTCGAGGAGCTGCGCCGCCGCAGGGCGGAAGCGCTGCGGATGGGCGGCGAGGAGCGGCTGCGCCGCCAGCGGGAGCGCGGCAAGCTGGACGCGCGCGCGCGGCTCGAGCTGCTGCTCGATCCGGGCAGCTTTGTTGAGATCGGGCTTCTCGCCACCCACCTCGGGCAGTTGCCGGAAGAAGCGCAGCGGTCCGCGCCCGCCGACGGCGTGGTGTGCGGGACCGGCTTCATCGACGCTCGGCCGTGTTGCGTCGCGTCCTACGACTTCACCGTGCACGGGGGGAGCATCGGGCCGGTCGGCGAGCGCAAGGTGGCGCGCCTGCGCGAGCTGGCGCTCCGCGAGCGGATCCCGCTGATCTGGCTGGTCGACTCCGCCGGCGCGCGCCTGTCGGCCGATTTGGACGAAGCGGCGATCGTCAGCTCGTTCGCGGACACGGGCTACCTGTTCCGCGAACAGGTGGTGCTCTCGGGCGTGGTGCCCCAGGTGGCCGCGATGGTCGGTCCCGGCGCTGCCGGCACGGCATACATCCCTGGCCTCGCGGACTTCGTGCCGATGGTGAAGGGCACCTCTTCGATGGCGATCGGCGGGCCGTATCTGGTCAAGAGCGTGGTGGGGGAGGACGTCACCGAGGAGCAGCTCGGCGGCAGCAAGGTGCACACCGAGATCTCGGGATGCGCCGACATGGAGGTGGCCGACGACGCCGCCTGCCTTGCGGCCGTGCGCGAATACCTCTCGTTCTTCCCGCTCCGCTGCGGAGAGAAGCCGCCGCGTAGAGCCTCCGCCGATCCGGCCGATCGCCGCGACGACGCGCTTCTGGACGTCGTGCCCGACAACCCGCGGCAGGCGTACGACGTGCGAAAAGTGATCGCTTCGGTGGTGGACGACGGCAAGCTCTTCGAGCTGAAGCCGCGCTGGGCGCGCAACCTGGTCACCGGCCTCGCCCGCATCGACGGCCGGAGCGTGGGCGTGGTCGCGAACAACCCCATGCACCTGGGCGGCATCCTCGACGTGAACGCGGCCGACAAGGCGGCGCGGTTCGTGAACCTGTGCGACGCGTTCGAGATCCCACTCGTGTTCCTGCAGGACGTGCCCGGGTTCATGGTGGGCACCAAGGTGGAGAAGGAAGGCATCATCCGGCACGGCGCGAAGATGCTGTACGCGGTCGCCTCGGCGACGGTGCCCAAGCTCACGGTGGTGCTGCGCAAGGGTTACGGCGCCGGCTACTACGTCATGAACGGGCGAGCCTACGAGCCGGACGCTCTGCTCGCCTGGCCCGGCGCCGAGATCAGCGTGATGGGGGCCGAGGGGATGGTGGCCATCGCGGCCAACAAGCTGCTGGCGAAATCCGACGATCCAGAGGCCCTGAAAGAGGAGCTGGCCGCGCGCATCCGCCCGATGATCGACATCTACCGCGTCGCCGCCCACGGCTACGTCGACGACGTGATCGACCCCCGCGACACCCGCCCGCTCCTCGCCCACTACTTACGCCTCACCGAATCCAAACGCGTCGACCGCCCCCACCGCAAGCGGGAAATCTCCCCGGTGTAAGAGACGAAAGGATCACCGCGGAGACGCGGAGGGCGCGGAGATTTTGTTGAACCGAATCCTCCGCGTCCTCCGCGCCTCCGCGGTGATCTCGTGGTCCTTATCGCGACGCGGTGCGGAGGGAATTGGACGGGGAGAGTTGGGAGAGGGCGAAGGCGTATTCGTCCGCGGTTTTCTCGATCGTGGCGCGGACTAGGTCGGCGCCGCCGTGGCCGGAGTGTTTCTCGATGCGCAAGAGGACGGGGCCGCCGGCCGAGGAGTGCTGCAGGGCAGCGGCGAACTTCCTCGCGTGCATCGGGTCGACGCGATCGTCCGCGTCCGCCGAGAGCACCAGCGTCGCCGGGTACTTCACTCCGTCGCTGATCCGTTGCTGCGGAGAGTACGCCGCGAGGTACTTGAACTGCTCGGGGTCGTCGGCGGTGCCGTATTCGGGAATCCACGTCTTCCCCGAGCCGTACAGGTGGTACCGGAGCATGTCGATGAGCGGCACGTGGCAGAGCGCCACCGCGAACAGGTCGGGCCGCTGCGTCTCCGCGGCGCCGACCAGCAGGCCGCCGTTGGAACCCCCCCGGATCGCGAGCCGCGACGGCTTGGTGTAGCCCCGCCTGACCAGCTCCTCCGCGGCGGCGATGAAGTCGTCGAACACGTGCTGCTTGTTCCGCAGCATCCCGGCACGGTGCCAGTCCTCCCCGTATTCGCTGCCGCCGCGCAGCACTGCCTCGGCGTACACCCCGCCCTGCTCCAGCCAGGGATAGATGCTGCCCTTGAAGGCGGGCGTGATCGCCACGTTGAAGCCGCCGTACCCGTAGAGCAGCGCAGGCGCCTTGCCGTCGCGGGGCGCCCCCTTCCGGCGCACCACGAAGACGGGGACGCGGGTGCCGTCGTTGCTGACGGCGAAGATTTGCTCCGTCTCGTACAGCGCAGGGTCGACGGGGAGCTTCACGCGCGAGTACATCTCCGTGCCGCCGCGCGCCACTGACGTCCGGAAGATCTACGGCGGGTGCGTGTACGATTTGAACTCGAAGTACGCCTCGTCCTCGTCCTCCCGGCCGACGAGGTT
>VBKO01000503.1 GCA_005888115.1 Deltaproteobacteria bacterium | reverse complement strand
CGTCATATCCCGATACCTGCTGCATCACCCGCGCGTACCCGCTGTTCGAGAGCCCGAGCCCGCCGTGCTCCTCGGGCACGATCAGCCCGAAGAGGCCGATCTCCCGCAGCGACTGCAGCACCTCCGGCGGAAACTCGCCCTCTCGATCCAGTTTCCGCGAGTCGATGCCGCTCATGTACCGGTCGATCGTCTCGCAGATCGGCGCGACCAGCTCGACCTGGTCGCGCGGCATTTCGGGATAGGGAAAGAGCTGGTCCTCGAGGATCTCGCCGAAAAACAGGGACTTGCCGAAGGAGGCGTTCGGATCGAAGGGCATGCGCGGATCTTAACGCAGCGCGCGAATCTGCGCGCGAAACTGGCCCACGCCAACCTGAAACCTGCTGGGGCCGAGCGACACTCACCGCATGACCCGACTTCTCCCTGTCCTTGTGCTGATTTTTTCCGCCGCAGCGCTCGCTCGTGGCGGCGATGAGGACCTCGTCTGGGTGGTCGTTCACGGCGACCGCGGCGCCTCGATGCACGGCGACATGCGCGACCTGAAGGCGGCGCGCAAGTACCTCAGCGATCAGGAGCTGATCGAGGCTTCCCTGAAGAACGGCTCTGCAAAGCAGATGAACTGATCATCGGCGGCTATCCCGGTCGGCGCGCCAATGCTTTGATAGAGTTCCATTCACCACTTCCAACAATTGAAGAGAACCCTTCCTTGGTGACGGCACCCAGGTAAACCAGCTATCGTAACCATATGCTTCTTTCGCGTCTCGGCGCCGCGTTCGGAATCATCCTGCTCTGTGCTCCGCAATCTGCCCGGGCCGGGTTTCGGTGCTCCGCAAAAGGCGGCCCCGAATGGCGGGAGTACCGCACCAAGCATTTTCTGGTGGACACGGATCTGAGGCGCCCGACAGCGGAGGTGCTGATCCGGTCGCTCGAGAAGATGCACGCGCTCGAGCTGCAGGCACTGGTAGGAGAGCAGGTGGAGATCCCGGGGCGCTTGCGTCTCATCGCGTTCAGCAGCCCATCGCAGTTCGAGGAGATGCTGGTCATTCGCAACGTAGCGGGCTATTTCAAGGTCTCCAGCCTGGCCGAGCCGCTCATCGTGCTGCCCGTGGTCGGTTTCGAGGCGGATCCGGAGACGGTTGCGCACGAGCTGGCGCACTACATCTCCCGTTACTTCTTCCCTCGGCAGCCGACGTGGTTCGCGGAAGGTCTGGCCCAGTTTGTAGAGACCGTCGCCAGCTTGCCGCAGGACAATGGGCCGGCGACGGGCAGCCACATGGTTCGCGGTGCGCATACCTGGCCGGGCTCGGTCGGGATCATGCCGCGGAGCAGGTCGTTCTGGCTCGGCAACACCGACCAAATCGCGGTGGAGAAGCTGCTCGCGTGGAATGGCAGGCACGACTCCTCTGGCAGTCATCACTCATCAAGTTGGCTGCTCTACCACTGGTTATGGAACAACCGATCGAAGGGACTCACCGATTTCCAGCAGCGGCTCAGCAATGGCGATGATCCCGTGGGTGCGTGGCGCGCTGCTTTTTCCGAGTTCGATCCAGCGAAACCTGACGCACTGGCAAAGCTCGACCAGCATCTCGCTGATTACCGGAAGGCGGCGCGGTACGCGTTCTACCAAGTGAAAGCCGAAGGTGACGCCACCTTCACCGACGCGCCGATCCCCTCCGCGGACGTCCACTTGCTCCTGATCGACGCGCGACTGAGCTGGCCGAAGGCTGCCACTCCGCAGCTTCGTGCCGAGTTGGATGAGGCGCTGCAGGAAGATCCGGCGCAGCCCTCGGCCATCGCGATGCGATCGCAGCTCGACGCTTCATCGTCGCTACCGGGCCTGCGCAAGGCCGTTGCGGCCCACCCGGCGGATTGGCGGGGCTGGTGGCTCCTCGGAGCCACGCTGACCGAGGCCGCGAAGGACGAGAAGGAAGCGGCCCTGCGCAAGGCGGTGCAACTCAACGCGGACAGCGCGATCGCGCACAACGATCTCGCCTGGTATCTGGCGACGCATGGTCGCGCGAAGGAAGCACTGCCAATCGCGAACCGGGCGCTGGATCTCGCTCCCTGGGATCCGCACATGACCGACACATTGGCTACTGTTGCCGCCGAATTGGGCAAGTGCTCGGAAGCGCTCATCCTGCAGCGGAGGGCGGTCGCAATGGTTCCGCCCGACGACCCGAAGGAGCAAGGCTCTCGCGACCGCCTCGCGACGCTCGAGCGACGCTGCAGCGCGCCTGCCCCGCCTGCGGCCGCAACCATCGCCCCTGTACCGCCCCAGCGCTGACCCGCCCCGCCCAGGTCACAATTTTCGCGCGACCTCGCTTGGGCCTTTCCTGCACCTTCTCTTCAATCAAAGCGGCATCAGGCGGGGGGTTGCAATGATTTCGCGACGATTGCTTTCGCCTCGTCGACGATCCGTTGCAGATGCGCCTCGTCGCGGAAGCTC
>VBKO01000502.1 GCA_005888115.1 Deltaproteobacteria bacterium | reverse complement strand
ATTCCGGGACGAAGCTGCGGGCGATGTCCCGCTTGTTCCGCACGAACCAGACCGCCTGATCGTGCCAGTGCAGGCGCGCATCGTTCGCGACGAACTGGGCGGCCCGCTCGGCGTGCTCCGTCATCGGGTGGCCTCCTCGAGCAGCTCCGCCACGTGCAGGACGCGCAGCTTCTTGCCGTCGCGTCTCATCAAGCCCTCCAGGTGCATGAGGCAGGACATGTCCGCTCCGGCGATCACCTCCGCGCCGGCGCGCTCGTGATCGGCGATCCGGTCGCGGCCCATCGCGCAGGAGACCGCCTCCTCGGTGACGGCGAAGGTCCCGCCGAAACCGCAGCATTCGTCGGCGCGCGCGAGCTCGGCGAGCCGCAGGCCGTCGATGCCTTCGAGCAGCGCACGCACCTTGGAGAATCCCTGGACCAGCCGTTCGCTGCCGCTGCCGAGCCGCAACTCGCGAAGGCCGTGGCAGCTGTCGTGCAGTCCGACCTTGTGCGGGAAGCGGCCCCGCGGGCGGACCTGAAGGACGTCGTGCAGGAACTCGCAGAGCTCGCGGGTCTTCGCGCGCAACGCGGCCACGCGCGGTTCGCCGGGCAAGACGGCCTCGAAATGGTTGCGCACCATGCTGGTGCAGCTCCCGGAGGGACAGACCACATGCTCGAACGGTGCGAACACCTCCAGCATCTTGCGGGCCAGCGGCCGCGCATCGTCGAAGAAACCCGAGTTCGCCATCGGCTGGCCGCAGCAAGTCTGCGCCTCGGGGAAGTGGACCTTGACGCCATACCGCTCCAGGATCTCCGCCGTCGCCAGCCCGACGCGGGGATAGAACTGGTCGACGTAGCAAGGAACGAAGAGCGCGACGTCCATCGCGCGCGATTCTAGTCCTTCACGCTCAGGCCTGCTTCGCGCGCAGCTCTCCGCTGTGTCTGCGCCGCAAGAGCAGCATCGCGCCGAACCACGCCGTATAGAACACCGCCAGCGTTGCCAAGGCGACCGGAAGCGCCGAGCGCTCGTATCCGGCGCGGCGCAAGACGACATACAGGTCGCCGGCGAACCCCGGTCCAAGCAGCGCAAGCGCGACCAGGACCATCCTCGAAGCGAAGGCATGGAACCGCTCCGTATCGCGCCCACGCTCGACGATGCGGTGATATGCCGCCGGCGACATCAGGACGACGGTCGCGAGCGCCACGAATCCGAGGCTGAAGAGATGCACCATCTGCACCGGATGCGGCAGCAGCGTGAAGGTCTCCATCAACACCATCGCGAGCTGGAATCCGAGCAGCGCCTGGGCGCCTGGAAGGAGTATCCGCGCCTCCGTCAGCACCTCGACGATCTTCTGCTCGATCGGCGTCTCTTCCACGGCGTCCTCCGGTTCCTCGTCCTGCTGGCGGTCCTTGCGCGCGAAGTGGCCGTACCAGAGCGCGAGCGCGGCGGCGAAGGCGATCGCGCCGGACGCCGCGCCGCCCGGCGCTCCGGCGATCCGGTTCCCTGCGACGGCCAGCGCGAAGCTGAGCCCGATCCCGAACGGCATCAGGGCGACCCACATCACGGTCATGACGAAGCGATGAAACCGCGCGGTATCGACGCCGTGCTCGACGATCCGGTGGCGCGCCGGCGGCAGGAAGAGCAGACCTAGCGTCAGCAGCATCGCGAAGAGCGCGGCGAGCTCCAGCGCCCTCTCGGCGGGCCCGAGCTTCTCGTAACCCTTCTCGAAGAACGCCCGGTACTGGAACCCGAGCAGGACCTGCGCGCAGAGCATCAGCATGCGCGCTTCGT
>VBKO01000501.1 GCA_005888115.1 Deltaproteobacteria bacterium | reverse complement strand
GAGCTGCCACTCGTGGTTGCCGGCAAGATACGCAGCCATGTCCATGGACATGAACCAGAGCGCGACCGCGGCCGGAGCCACAAGGAAGGTGAACTTCACCTTGCGCAGGGCTACCAACGCTGCCAGGACGGTGGCCGCCTCCATCCAGATCCAGCTGCTGCGGATGTAAGGATAGAAATCGCGGTAGTCGCCGGGATCGTGGACCGGCCAGAACCCGCTGCCTTTCTCCAGACCCCAGATGGCAAGCGGCGTCATGCAGACCGCCATGGCGTAGAGCAGACCGCCGGGGATCTTGAGGTCGGGCGTAGCCCGGAGCCTCGCGCCTACGGAGACGAAGCAGGCTGCGTACCCCACCGCGATCAGGCAGACTGCCCACGGGCCCATCCGCTGGAATCCCAGCGTCATCAGCCAACCCATCGCGGCGATGACCACCAGCGAGCCCAGGTAGTACGCCACGTTCAAGCCTGTGAACCGCGCCCTTCCGGGATGACGTTCCTCGAGGAACCGCCACAGCGCCGCGGCCTGCGCCGGATCCACGATCCGTCTTGCGGCCGCCTCGTCCAGATCCTCGCGGTCGATGTGCATTCCATCAGTGTCGCATGGAGGTGGCTTTCGAACCGAACCCGAGAGATGCCACCAATTCCTACACACAACCCACAGCGACAAGAAACTGGGGGCCGCCGACAGGCGGCTTACAACGCCAGTGCAATCGCGCTCCGATGCGTAGCGCCATTCGGTGAGGCCAATTGGTCGCTCGATGTGCTGACCATGTCGTACTTCCCTCGCATCGCACCGCCTCTGACAGCAGTGTCGGACTCCTCCGCTAAGCTCCGGTCATGAAGAACGAACCACGTCATGTGATCATCGCTTCTGATGAACCGAAGCCGATGGGCGAAACGCTCCTCGACTATGCGCGGCCTCTCATCCAGCAACTCCCGCACGACCATACGCTCGAAGAGCTGAAGTCCGTCGTCATCTTTGCCGCAGTCGTGTGGAACGTCGAGGTCGTCGAGGACATCTCGGGCGCCGTCAGATACCTCAGCACGAAGATGCCGCCACGGCTGCGGGTTCCGCCAGCGAAAGGGCTGGCCCTCATCCTGCGCATGCTCACGCGAAAGGATCAGTGCTTCCGCGACGACCACCGGCTTGCGCTGGCGGTGGATGTCCATCGCGACGGCGCGGACCTGCGCGTCATCGCTGTCGGCGCCGTTTCAGAGCTGGATTCGCTCCCGTCGACCGTCGACTGCTGGCCTTGCAACCTAGGCGACATCAGATCAGGTCGACGGCACTTGCCAAACTGAGCTGTCGAGTACGCCGCGCGCATGGGATTCCGGACGGGCGCCGTCTCGCACGGCGCCGAACAAGCCCTCACGCGAACGATGGAAACCGCGTTCGCTTCCGGGCAGTGCTGCGGCCCTGAGCAACGCAAGGGCGAGCGTGCTTTCATCCGGCGGCGACGTAACTGCGCCGCAGCCCGAACTCCCAGACGAGCTTGTCCGGCGCCGCGCCGGTGACGCGCATGCGGCCGCCGTGCATGCCGTGGAGGTGGTGGGCGGCGCACAGACTGATCATGTTGGACGGGTCGTCGCTTCCTCCCTGCGAACGAGGCTTGATGTGGTGCGCGTGCACCGCCACCCGGCTGCAGCCCGGAACCTGGCAGAAGTGCTTGTCGCGGGCGCGGATGCGCCTTTGCAGGGTGTTCGCCTGCTTCAGTTGCGCCCTCCAGGTCTCTATGAAGTGCTCCGCCAGCGCCACCAGGCACTCTCCCGCCGAAAACCAGCGCTTCGCCGCCGCGCGGGCAGCGCGAAATGCCGACTTCACGACCTCCGCAATGCTCACCGTCATCCAGACGGAGAAGGTCCCTC
>VBKO01000500.1 GCA_005888115.1 Deltaproteobacteria bacterium | reverse complement strand
CGGATCACCCCAGTGGTCGTCTCCTCGGTCCCGCCGATGACGTTCTTCAGCAGCTCGGTCCGGTCCGAGTGGAGCGCGCTGACCAGATCGCAGCCGTCGTCCATCGTCATCTGCGGGCGGTGATCGAGCGCCGCGCGGATGTGCTCGAAGTAGGTCTTCCGGTCCTCGCCCTTGATGGCGAAGGTGGAGATTCCCTCCTCGACCAGCGCGGCCGCCACGTCGTCCTGCATGCTGAGCGGGTTCGAGGCGCAGAGCGTGATGTCGGCGCCCCCGGCCTGCAGCGTCGACATGAGATGCGCGGTCTCGCTCGTGACGTGCAGGCAGGCGGAGACGCGCACCCCCTTGAGCGGCTTCTGCTTGCGGAACCGCTCCTGGATGCTGGCAAGCACCGGCATGGACCGCGCGGCCCACTCGATCCGGCCCCGCCCCTTCTCGGCCAGCTTCAGGTCCTTGACGTCGTGCGGCCTCTTCATTTTCGCAACAGCCACTGTGCGTTCCTTTCCAGACAAACACATTCAATCGTTTTGTCGTCTTCTCAGGCGGCGCTGGTGGCCGTGCCCTTGAGGCCGGCGGCGCCGCGGAGGGAATCGGCGCGGTCGGTCCGCTCCCAGGTGAACTCGGGCTCGCTGCGGCCGAAGTGCCCGTAGGCGGCGGTCTTCTCGTAGATGGGGCGCAAGAGGTCCAGTTCCTTGATGATGCTCGCCGGCTTGAGGCTGAAGGTTTCCCGCACAGCGCGCTCGATCCGCTCCTCCGGCACCGCATTGGTCCCGAACGTCTCCACCATCACGCTGACCGGCTCCGCGATCCCGATCGCGTACGCCACCTGCACCTCGCAACGCCTCGCCAGGCCGGCGGCCACGACGTTCTTCGCCACCCAGCGTGCCGCGTAGGCCGCCGAGCGATCGACCTTGCTCGGATCCTTCCCGCTGAACGCGCCGCCGCCGTGGTGACCCATCCCGCCGTACGTGTCGACGATGATCTTGCGTCCGGTGACGCCGGAGTCGCCTTGCGGACCGCCGATGACGAAGCGACCGGTCGCGTTCACCCACCGCTTCATGTCCGGCGCCCGCAGCTCCGGCGGGACGACCTTGTCGATCACTTCCGAGTTCACCGACTGCCGGAGGTGCTCGGTGGAGACGCTGTCGTCGTGCTGCGCCGCGATCACGACGGCGTGCACCTTGTACGCGCGGCCGCCACGGTACTCTACCGAGACCTGGCTCTTTCCGTCGGGCCGCAGGAACGGCATTCCCGACCGGCGGCACTCGGACAGCCTGCGGGTGAGCCGGTGCGCCAGCGCGATGGGCAAAGGCATCAGCTCCGGAGTCTCGTCGCAGGCGTAGCCGAACATCATTCCCTGGTCGCCGGCGCCCTGCTCCTTGTTGCTGCCGGCATCGACGCCCATGGCGATCTCGGGCGACTGCTGCTCGACCGCAACCAGGACCGCGCAGCTCTTCGCGTCGAACCCCATCGACCCGTCGGTGTAGCCGATGCGCTCCACCGTGCGGCGCACGATGTGCGGGTAGTCCAGCGTGCAGCGCGTGGTGATCTCTCCCAGCAGCACCACCAGGCCGGTCTTCACCGCGGTCTCCAGCGCCACCCGGCTTCCGCGGTCGTGCCGCAGGCACTCGTCCAGCACGGCGTCGGAGATCTGGTCGCACACCTTGTCGGGGTGCCCTTCGGTGACCGACTCGGAGCTGAACAGGGCGTCGCGTAGTTGCATATGTAGATGCCTCGATGCGCCTTGGGGCAGGCGGCGCAGAATCACGCCGGACGGCCCGAAAGTCAACCCGTGCCGCGCGCCCTTGGATCAGCGGTCGCGGGTATCGGACACGAGCTGGGGAAAGCGCTTGCGCATCTGCTCCACCACGAAGCGCTCGATCTCGTCCACCGAGCTGAACGACATGGCCGCCTCGAGGATCTCGCGCGCGTCGCGCAGCTCGGCGGACCTCAGGACCCGCTTCACCGGCGGGATGTCGGCCGGGTTCATCGAGAGCACGTCGAGCCCCAGGGCGAGCAGGATCAGGGCATAGGCCGGATCGCCGGCCATCTCGCCACACATCGAAACCTCGATGCCGCCCGTCCTCGCCCCGTCGACCGCGCTCTGCACCAGCCGCAGCACGCCGAGATGGAGCGGGCGGTACAGGTACGCCACGTCGCGGTTGGCGCGGTCGATGGCCAGCGAGTACTGGATGAGGTCGTTGGTTCCGATGGAGAAGAAGTCGCACTCCCGCGCCAGCCGGTCGGCGGCGAGCGCGGCGGCCGGCGTCTCGAGCATGATCCCGACCGGCACCCGCTCGGCGACGTGCACGCCTTCGCGCACCAGCTCCTGCCGGATGGCGTGGATCTGCGCCTTCGCCTCGCGCAGCTCGCCCACCGCCGCGATCATCGGCAGCATGATGCGCAGCCGGCCGAGCGTGGAGGCCCGCCACATCGCGCGCACCTGGGTGCGGAACAGCTGCGGGTGCTTCAGCGTGAAGCGGATGGCGCGGAGGCCGAGCGCCGGGTTCGGTTCGTGGGAGCGGTGGCCGATGGGCAGCTTGTCGCCGCCCAGATCGAGCGTGCGGATGACGACTGGCCGGTCGCCCATCTGCCGCAGGATGGTCGCGTACGCCTTGAAGTGTTCGTCCTCGCTCGGAAGCTCCTCGCGGTTGAGGTAGAGGAACTCGGTGCGGTACAGGCCCACGCCCTCGCCGCCGTGCGCGAGCACCGACGGCACTTCCTCCGGGAACTCGATGTTCGCCCACAGGCCCACCCGGCGCCCGTCGAGCGTCACGGCGGGCAGGTCCCGCTCCTCGAGCAGCGAGGCCTCGCGGAACTTCGCTTCGGCGCGGGCAGCCTCGAACCGCACCAGGTCGGCGGGGTCGGGCGAGATGAGCACCTCGCCCGTGTTCCCGTCGAGCGCGATCGAGTCGCCGGCGCGGCACAGCTCGCTCGCCTGGCCCGCGCCCACCACCGCCGGTACCTCCAGCGCACGCGCCAGGATCGCGGTGTGGCTGGTCTTGGAGCCGAAGTCGGTGACCAGACCTCTCACGCGCCCCCCGGAGAGCAGCACCGCAGCGTCGGCCGTGGGCAGGTCGTAGGCGACGACGATCGCGTCCTGGGGCGGCTGCTCGAGGTGGGTCGTCGGGGCCTCCCCGACCAGGTTCTGGATGATGCGATCGGACACCTCGTCGAGGTCCGCCCGTCTCTCCGCCAGGTACCCGTCGTTCCCGAGCTTCTCGCTGATCTCCCGGAAGGTGCGGCGCACCGCCCACTCGGCGTTGAGCAGCTCGTCGCGCACCAGCGAGCGCGCACCCTCCAGGATGGACGGGTCGTCCGCCATCATCCGGTGCGCGTCGAGGATGTCCCCCTGCTCGCCCTCGCCCAGGCTCTCGCGGATCGCGCGCAGCTGCTCGACGCTGTCGCGGACGGCCTGGTCCAGGCGGGCAAGCTCGGCGGCGACCTGGTCGGAGACGATGTGGTACCGCGGCACACGCGCGCGGCGGCGGTCGAGGGGATGCACCTTCCCGATGGCGACACCGGGCGAGGCGGGAATGCCGATGAGCTTGGGCAAGCCGCTNNNNCGCAACTCCTCGTTTACTTTAAGGAATTGAACCCGCCCCTGCTCCGCAGCAAGCTGCGACGACAGCTTCTCCGCAGCGGCCTTGAGCTGCGGCTGGGCAGCGGGGACCGAGAGGAGCCATTCGAGCGCGCGGATGGCCGCAACCCGCGCGAGAAGATCCTGGTCCGCGGCCGCCTGCACCAGGGACGGCACCGCCTCGCTGGCACCCAGCCGGCCCAGCTCGTAGGCGGCACGCGCGCGGAGCAGCGGCTCGGTGTACTTGAGCTTGTCCATCCAGCACGGGGCAGAGTCCCTGCAGGCGTGCGCCGCCTCCAGCGCGATCGCCAACCCCTCGAACTGGGCGGCAACCAGCTCGCAAGCCTTCTCCTTGGCCTCCCCGAGTTGCAGCGCCTCGAGCTCCCGGAGGCACTGCGCCGGCGGCGCCTTGCGCGCGCGCGCGCCGAGCGCGTCGAACTGCTTGAGCAACGACTCGTCGGCGAAGAGCGCCGCCGCCTGCGCTGCCACGAGCCGGAGGCGCACGTCGCCCGATTCGGCCCGCTTCATCAGCTCCTTCGCCTGTGCACGGTCGCCGATCCACACCAGCGACTCGGAAGCGAAGCTGACCAGATCGAGGTCCTGCGGGTCCCGCGTCTGCACCAGCGCGAGGATGGGCGCGGCGGCATCCTTCGAACGCAGCCGTCCCAGCGCGTTGGCAGCGAACTGCCGGACCAGGTTGGTCAGGAGCCGCGCCGTCCCCGGCAGCGGATCGGGGTCCTTGTATCTGAGCCTCTCCAGCAGGACCTGCACGGCGCGCTGATCGCCCAGGTCGCCGAGCACCAGCGCCGCTTTGGCGTACGTGCCCGCCGGCGCGCGGTTGTTCTCGCGCGCCCATTTGAGGTACGCGGGGTCTTCGTCCTTCGCCACGCGGATGAGCGGCGGCACCGCGGCGGGCCCGAGCTGGAAGAGCGCGTACGACGCCTCCGGCAAGAGGCTCACGCCTTGCCGCTCCAGCACCAGCGCGTGCTGGAGGGCGGGGATGGCCGCAGGATCTCCGATGTGGCCGAGCGCGACCACCGCCTTCTTGACCAGGAGCGGCGGCGCGGACTCGTCATCGACCATCCGCGCCAGCTCGGGAACGGCGTCCTTGTACTTGACCTCGCCGAGCGCCTGCACCGCCTGCAGGCGCACCGAGTCGTCCTTGCTGCGGGCGAGGCGCAGCAGGGTGGGGCCGGCGCGCACGTCGCCGATCTCGCCCAGCGCCTCGGCGATGCGCGCGTTGGTGCGATTCGCGGCGCGCGTCGCCTGATCGCTGCCCGCGCCCACCGTGGTGTCGACCGCGTCGAGCAGCGCGGGGACTTCGTCGGGTCCTCCGATGTTTCGCAGCGCGGTCGCCGCTTCCTCGCGCACCAAAGGATCCTTGAGCAGCTGCGCCACCTGCGGGGCCGCTTCCCTCGCCTTGAGCTTGCGCAGCTCCTGCACCGCCTGCGACCGCCCGCGCGGATCGGAGTCGGCCAGCCGCTTGAGCCAGGTGCTCGGGTCCTTCGGGTCGGACGGCTTGCAGGCCGCCACGAAGAGGAACAGGGCGAGAGCGCGAAGACGCATGCGCGCATCTTACGCCAGCGATTCCGGAGCGCGGCGAGATCTGCCGCGCGGTGATAGCGTGACCGCGATGCGCATCGTCTTCCTGGGCACTCCCGAATTCACGCTCCCGCTCTTGGAGACGTGCGCGCGTGTGGGAGATCTGGCGGCGGTGGTCGCACAGCCCGATCGCCCCGCCGGCCGCTCGGCGAAGCCGCAGCCGCCCGCGGCGAAGCGCTGGGCGGTGGAGCGCGGCATCGCGGTGGAGCAGCCGGACA
>VBKO01000499.1 GCA_005888115.1 Deltaproteobacteria bacterium | reverse complement strand
AGCACCCGCCGCGGACGCGAGCGCGTGTGGGAGCTGCGCCCGCGGCAGCTTCTGCAGGCGCGCGAGTCGCTCGACGCCATCTCCAGGCAGTGGGACGAGGCGCTCGGCCGGCTGAAGGCGTTCGTCGAGCGCTGACCCGCCGCGCCTCGGAGGAAACGGCGCCCGGCGTGCCGCGGAGGAGGGCGATGAGCAGGTCTGTGCGTGCGGCGGAAGGAGGCTGCTGGCCATGGCAGTCAAGCTGAACAGGACGGCGTACGCGTACGCACAGGAGCTGGTCCGGGAGGGGAAGGTGGTGGCAGACGATCGGGATGCGTGGAGCGACCACCAGCCTTCCACGGCGCAAGAGAACGAGTTCATCCGGGAGCACGGGTTCCCCGAGTACGCCCGGTGGCACCTGGGGCTGGACGACGACGAACCCGCGGAGAGCAAGCGCAGGTACAAGTTCCCCTACGGGGACTTCTCCAAGGTGCATCGGTGCGCGGTGCTCACCGTGGAGAGCCGTGCCGGGCAGTACAAGCACCTCACCATCCAGGAGGCCTGCGCCCACCTCCACGGCATGATCGAGGCGATCCGCGGCGACGTCGAACCGGCGCACGCGAGCTGAGCTTTACTTCTTCGTGTCCGCCCGCTTGGTGGGGGGCGCGAGGAACGACACGTTGTCGTCCACCGGCGCCGCGCCGGCAGCAGTGGCCGGCTCGCCGCGTGCCGAGTCGAGCAGCGCCTTGTGCGTGTCCAGCAGCGACGACAGCTGCTGCACGAAGGTCTGGCGGGTCCGCTTCAGATCGTCGATCTCCTTGATCAGCTGCAGACGCTTCTGCTGCGCCGCCTGGACGATCTTCTCGCCCTGCAGCTCGGCCTCGGAGACGGCGATCTGCGCTTCCTTGCGGGCGTTCTCCTTCACCTCTTCGGCCAGCTTCTGCGCCGTCGTGAGCGTCTGCTGGAGCAGGTGCTCGCGCGAGCGCAGCTCCTCGATGCGCGACTCGCGCCGGCGCAGCTCCTCGTCCTGCTGGTGGAGCTTGCGGATGAGGTCCTCCATCTCGGAGGCGCACAGCTCGAGGAAGGCGCGCACTTCCTTCTCGTCCAGACCGCCGAGGCGCAGCTTGCGGAAGGACTTCTGCTGAAGGTCGAGCGGAGTCAGCTTCATCGTCAAGAGGATACTCCCCTGGTCAAGCTTTGATCCCGCGGCGACGACTGCTGCGGGAGCGCCGCCGCCACGCCGTCGCGCCGCTCCGCCTTGACCCGGTACATGGCGTCGTCGGCACGGCGGAGCAGCTCCTCCGGCACGCGCGCATCGTCCGGGAACGAGGCCACGCCCAGGCTGGCGGTGATCTGCAGCGGCCCGTATGTCTCTTCGGCGAGGAACTTCCACCGGGAGATCTCCCCGCGCAGCCGCTTGGCGCACTCCATCGCCTGGTCCTTGCTCGTTTCCGGCAGGAGGATGACGAACTCGTCGCCGCCGTAGCGCACCGGCACGTCGGTGGAGCGCAGCGTCCCCAGGAGGAGCCGCCCGATCTCCGACAGCACGCGCGACCCGGCCTGGTGCCCGTGCGTGTCGTTCACCTGCTTGAAATGGTCGAGGTCGAAGAAGATGAGCGAGACCGGGTGCCCGAAGCGCGTGGCGCGGACGATCTCCTGCTCCAGCGTGCGCTTGAGGTGCCGGGAGTTGAACAGGCCCGTGTGATCGTCCAGGACGGTCAGCTCCTGCACCTTGGCGAAGTTCTGCGCGTTCTCGATGGCGATGGCGCTGAACTCGGCCACGGTGCTCAGGATGCGCAGGTCCTCCGTGTTGAAGCTGCCGTCGCCCTCGCCGTTGACCAGCTCGATCACGCCCAGCACGCGCCCCTTGAAGGTGAGCGGCACGCAGAGGATCGACTTGGTGTGGAAGCGCGAGGTCTTGTCGAAGCGCGCCGCGAAGCGCGGGTCGGCGGTGACGTCGTCGACGATGAGCGGCGCGTTGTGCTCCGCCACCCACCCCGCGATGCCCTCGCCGCGCTGCAGGCGCAAGTGCATCAGCATCTCGCTGCCGGCGCCCACCGCCGCCTTGAAGTAAAGCTCGCCGCTGAGCGGATCGCGCAGGAGGAGCGACCAGTTGCGCGGTTTGAGCAGATCGGAGACTTTGGCCAGGATGAGGTGCATCACCTCGCCGACGTCGAGCGACGAGGTGAGCGCCTTGCCGATCTCGTTGAGCACCGCCAGCTCGTCGACCGTGCGCTGCAGCTGGCGGAGCAGGTCGCGGGCCTGCATCTGCCGAGTGTAACATCCGCGAGCGCGGATCCGCTTTTCCCGCTTGACGCAGGCGCAGAGGCTGCTACAGCGCCCCACATGCGCCTCGTGCTCTGCTCGGGTGGCCCGCGAGAAAGCGGCGGCGGGGCTCGAGTCCTGGCGCAAGCGCGGCGGTCAGGGTCCGGCGGTCGCGCTCGCCGCGGACACAGTGGTGGTCTTCGGCGAGGAGGTGCTGGAGAAGCCGCGCGATCGCGCCGACGCGGAACGGATGCTGCGCCTCCTCTCCGGCGCGGAGCATCGGGTGATCACCGGCGTCTGCGTCGCGACCGACGGTGAGGTCAGGTCGCGCGCCGTGGTGACCGGTGTGCGCTTCACCGACCTCTCCGATGCCGCCCTGCGCTGGCTGGTCGAGTCCGGCGACGGCGACGACAAGGCCGGCGCATACGCCGTGCAAGGGCTGGCGGGCGCATTCGTCGAGCGGGTCGACGGCAGCTTCTCGAACGTCGTCGGGCTTCCGCTGACGGAGACGCTGCAGCTCCTGGCGGGCGCCGGGCTGAGGATGCCGTGGGGGTAGCGGAGAACCTCGCGCGCGTGCAGGAGCGCATCCGCGCCGCCTGCTCCCGCGCGGGCCGCGATCGCGACACCGTGCAGCTCGTCGCGGTCAGCAAGGGGCAGCCGATCGAGGCGGTGCTGCTCGCGTTCGCGGCCGGCCAGACGGTCTTCGGCGAGAACTACGCCCAGGAGCTGCACGAGAAGGCCGACGCGCTCCCGGAGGCCGAATGGCACTTCATCGGCGCCTTGCAGACGAACAAGGTGAAGATCGTCGTCGGCCACTCGGCACTGGTCCACACCTGCGACCGGGCCTCGCTCGCCAACGAGCTGTCGAAGCGCGCCGAGATGAAGAACATCGTCCAGCGCGTCCTCCTCGAGGTGAACGTGGGGCGCGAGCCGCAGAAGGGGGGAGCGCTGCCCGAGCAGGTGGACGCGCTCCACGCGGCGGTGCGGGAGATGGAACGGCTGCGCTGCGACGGTCTGATGTGCATCCCTCCCCCGGAGCAGGACCCGCGCCCGCACTTTCGCGCCTTGCGCGAGATGCGCGACCGTCTCGGCCTGCGCGAGCTGTCCATGGGCATGACCGCCGATTTCGAGGCGGCCATCGAGGAGGGGGCGACGATCGTGCGGATCGGCACGGCGATCTTCGGAGAGCGACCGCGTCGATAGAGCGCAGTTCGGGGGCGCGATCGAGACTCACCGCCGCCTGACCGCCTCTCCAGAGCGCAGCGCCGCCCCAGGGGCGGCGACTGTCGGCGGCGAGTGGCGGCCGGGGGCGCTCCACATCTCGTACAGCGGCACTCCCATCAGCACCGCGAAGCTCGCGAGCAGCGCCGCGCCGCTGATCGGATACACCCAGGCCAGCGCGGCTCCCCAGAAATGCACGCACCACGGGGCCAGCAGATGCGCCGCCGTTCCCGCCACCGAAGCGGAGATCCAGCCCTTCTTGGCGCGCGCGCCTGCCCCCGTGAGGAGGAAGAGGTGCCCCACGACGAGCAGGTACAGAGGCATGGAGAACAGATGGAAATGCGTGATCTCCAGCAGCCTGCGGGTCGAGATCGGCGACGGGCTGGCCTCCGCCGTGGCGGCGGGCGCGGCCGCTTCCGGCCGGTAGTAGGTCACCAGATGCTCGTACAGCTCGGCGGGCGTCGCGCGCGCGCCGAACCGGACCACGCCGCCATACAGGCCGATGCAGCTCAAGAGCCCGGCCACCGTGAACGCGCAGAACGCCGTGTAGAGCACCTTCACCGGGCGGGGGAGCGCCGCCGCCCGGGTGGCCGGTGAGGCGAACTCGCGCATTCTCAGGTGCGCATCGCCTCGGAGGGCGAGATGGGCCTTCCGTCCAGGAAGAACTGCGCGGTGCCCTCGATCAAGAAGGAGACGCGCTCGCGCAGCGGCAGGGTTTCGAACTGGTTCGGCGTGAGCGATCGCGTTCCGCCGCCCGGCGCGGGAACCTCCACGCGGTCGTACGCTTTCCGGGCGGTACCGATGTTGGTGTCGACGGTCATGGCGGTCTCCTCAGCGGTCTCCGCGCGTGTCGGCGGCGGCCCTCTCCAGTACCGACGAGTTGCGCCACTGGTTCTCCGAGAGCGCCTCCAGCTCGGCCCCCCGCTCCGCCATGACCCGCATGTCCTTCTGGCTGCGCCGGCAGGAGAGGATGAGGAACGAGATGCAGAACACGACCCAGAAGGCGTGCTCCAGGAACCGCCACCACTCCGGGTTGGGGATGCCGTACACCGACTCGGGCCAGAGGATCCCGCGGAGGAGGTGATCGGTCGCCACCACCACGGTGCCTGTGATCAGGACGGGCCAGTCCCGATAGAAGGCGAGGAGCGCCAGCGAGCCG
>VBKO01000379.1 GCA_005888115.1 Deltaproteobacteria bacterium | reverse complement strand
GCCCACATCCGGTGATCGTGAGGCAAGAGGGTCATCCCGGGCGCCCAGACGACGTTCAGGACCGTGAGCTCGCCGGAGCAGTACAGCTTCCGGAGCTCCGCGCGCCGGGGCTCTCCCAGGGCGCGGAGGACGGCCGCGGGCTCGGACACGGCGCGCGCGACCACTTCGCGAACCGCCTTGTGGGGAGCGTCCGACGTCAGCGCGGCGCGGCAGTCGGCGATGAACTGGTCCAGCTCGAACATGGGTCTCGAACCTCCGCGTCCGCCGATGCGCCGGCCGCTGGACTCTGCGCCGGCGGACGTCCGAAGTCACGCTGCCCCGGCGCGCGGTCCCTTCAGCGAACAGGCGAGCGCTCTCCCGGGCGGGCGGCCCTCGCAGGTCCGTGTGAGAGCGGCTACCTTCCCGCCCTACGCCGAACGGATTGGGGACAACATGTTCACCCGGATCGTCCATTTGACGCTCAAGACAAACGCCGCGCCGGAGTTCGCGAAGGTGCTCGAACACGACGTCGTTCCGAAGCTCCGCGAGGAGCCAGGGTTCCTGGACGAGCTGCTGCTCATCTCGGCGGGCGGCCCCGACGTGATGGCCATCAGCCTCTGGGACGAGAGGGAAGACGCGGAGAACTATGCCCGCTCGGGCTATCCGCAGGTCCTCCGCGTCCTGGAGCGATTCATCGAGGGAACCCCGCGGGTCGAGACGTACCAGGTCGGCTATTCCACGCTGCACAGCACGGGTCCCTCCGAGTTCCTGAAGGAATCGCCCATCACCACTCCGGTTCCCGGCGTCGGCGGCGGGTAGAGCGACCGCGCGCCGGCGCGCTCAGGACACGCCGGCGCGCGGGGACGCCTCGCGCTTCTCCTCGAGCCCGTCCGTCACCGGCACGTTCTCCGGCCGCAGCGCTAGCTGCGCGGCCTTGGCTTCGTGCTGGAGCAATGCGGCGAAGTCGCAATCCACCGAGCCGGCGCCGATGAGCGACTGCACGATCTCCCGCACCAGCGCCGCGACCGGCATGGGGACGTCGTGCTTGCGCGCCGCAGCGAGGCCGAGGTCGAGGTCCTTGCGCAACAGCACGGGTGTGAAGGTGGGCGTGAAGTCGAGATTCACGAAGGCGGGCGTCTTGTACCGCGTGAAGGTGGAGCCCATCACGCTCTTGTTGATGAAGTCGAGGAAGGCGTGCCGGGGGGCGCCAGCCTTCTCGGCCAGCACGGTGATCTCCGCAAGCGACTGCGTGACCACCCCCAGGAACACGTTGTGGCAGATCTTCACGATACGGGCGAGCTCGCCCTCGCCGACGTAGCTCACGCCTTCGCCCAGCGCCTCCAGGTACGGCAGCGCCTCGTCGTATGCGGCGCGGCTGCCGGAGACGACCAGGCTGAGCCGCCCCGCCTTGACCACCTTGCCGTTGCCGCTGACCGGCGCCGCGAGCAGCGCGCACCCCGCGGACGCGGCGGCGGCGCGCACCTTGCCGGAGGCCTCCTGCGAGACAGTGGAGCAATCGACCAGGATCTTCGGTGCCACGGGCCGCGACAGCACCCCGCGTGGGCCGACCGTGACCTCCAGCAGGTCGTCCGAGGTGGAGACCATGGTGAACACGATGTCGCGGTCGGCGAGCGCCGCGGGCGAATCGACCAGGCGCCCACCAGCGGGCACCAGCGGCTCCGCCTTGGCTCGCGTGCGGTTGTAGACGGCGACGTCGGCGCCCTTCTTGAGCAGCCGGCCTGCCATCGGAAAGCCCATGCGGCCGGTGCCGATCCAGCCGAGCTTGTGCTTGCGCAAATCCGCGTGTGCCATTCCGGTCACCTCGCGCAAACGTTTGCGCCGAGAGAGCGCGGGTCATAGCCGAGGGTCGCGCGGCGGGCAAGCAGCGCCGGATGGCACCGTCACCGCAGGTCGGCGGCCCAGTCCCGTTCTTCGAGGGTCTGCTTGACCTTCCGCAGGAACGCCGCCGAGTAGGCGCCGTCGAACGCACGGTGATCGAACGACTGGGCCAGCACGCCGACCGGATGGATGGCGACCGCGTCGCCGTGCGCGACGGGTTTCCTCGTCACCGCGTCGGTAGACAGGATGGCCACTTGCGGGGGGTTGATGATCGGCGCAGTGAGCAGCGTGCCGAAGCTTCCGGAGTTGGACAGCGTGTAGGTCGCTTCCGTGACGTCATCCGGAGCCAGGCGCCCCGCCCGCGCCTTCTCCGATACTGAGTGGATGGCGCGCGCCAGCTCTGGCAGAGCCTTCGCGGCCGCGTCCTTGACGACGGGCACGATCAGGCCCTCGCCGCCGAGATCCACGGCGATGCCCAGGTTGATGCGCCGGTGCAGCACCACCGTGTCGCCGTCGAGGCTCGCGTTCACGGCGGGGAAGTCGGGGATCGCCCGGCAGACCGCGAACGCCACGAATGGCAGATACGTGAGCGCCCAGCTCTCCTCCGCCTTCCAGGCATCGGCGCGCGCGAGCCGCGCACGATCGACCGCCTGGAAGTCCACCTCGACCGCCTGCAGCACGTGCGGGATGGTCCGCCACGACAGCGCCATCTGCTCGGCAGTGCGCTTGCGGATCCTGCCCATGGGGACCCGTTCCTCGCGCTGCGGGCTCCCCTCACTCTTGCGCCGCTCCACGTGCGCGAGCACGTCGTCACGCGTGATCCGGCCGCCCGACCCTGTGCCGGCGATCGCGGAGGCGTCGAGACCGTGCTCACCGAGCAGGCGGCGCACGACGGGCGAGAGGGGAGGCTCGCCCTGCTGCGCCGTCGGGCTCGCCGGGCGGGGGGAGCGTCGTGCGTCCGACCCCGACGAGATGGTGGACGCCGGAGCGGCGGCCGGGGCCGGCGCCGCGCGCGGCTTCCCGTCCTCGTCGATCACCGCCAGCGCCGCGCCGACCTGGACGGTGCTCCCCTCCTCGACCAGGATCGCGCTCACCACGCCCGACACGGGCGCGGGTATCTCCGTCTCCACCTTGTCCGTGCTCACCTCGAACAGCGCCTCGTTCGCCTCGACGCGCTCGCCGACCTTCTTGCGCCAGACGGTGACCGTCCCCTCCTTCACCGTCTCGCCCAGCTGCGGCATCACCACGTCCATCAGCCGGCCGTCCTCCGGATGGTCTCCACGATCCGCTCCACGGAGGGAATGGTGGCGTCCTCGAGCGCGTCGGCCGCGGGCAGCGGCACGTGGGGCGTGGTGATGCGGACGATGGGACCGTCCAGGTCGTAGAAGCACTCCTCGGCGGCGATGGAGGCGATCTCCGCCCCCCACCCGCACAGGCGCGGGTTCTCCTCCACCGTGTAGAGGCGCCCGGTCTTGACCGTCTCGGCGAGGATGGTCGTCGTGTCGAGCGGGACGAGCGAGCGCAGATCGACGACCGTCGCCGAGATCCCCTCCTCGCGCTGCAGCCGCTCGGCGGCCTCGAGCGCCCGCGGCACCATCGCCGCCAGCGCGAGCACCGTCACGTCCGCGCCCTCGCGCAGGACCTTGGCGGTGCCGAGGCGATCGACGTGCTCGCCGTCCGGGACCTGACCCTTGCTGGCGTACAGCCCTTTGTGCTCGAAGAAGATCACCGGGTCCGGGTCGCGCACCGCGGCCGCGAGCAGGCCCTTCACGTCCGCCGGATTGGAGGGCGCGACCACCTTCAGCCCGGGCACCGACATGGCCCAGTTCTCCACGCTCTGCGAGTGCTGCGCCCCGAAGCGCGCGCCGGCGCCGTTCGCGGTCCGGATGACGAGCGGAAGGGTCATCTGGCCCGCCGACATGTAGCGCGCCTTGGCGATCTCGTTCGCCACCATGTCCCAGCAGACGGCGAGGAAGTCCGAGAACATGATCTCCGCGATCGGTCGCAGCCCGGTCATCGCTGCTCCCATCGCCGCCCCGATGATCGCCTGCTCGGAGATGGGCGTGTCGCGCACGCGCTTGGGACCGAACCGCTCCAACAGGCCCACCGTGGCCTTGAACACGCCGCCCGCCGCGGCGATGTCCTCGCCGAGGAAGATGACGCGCTCGTCGCGCTCCATCTCTTGCGCGATCCCCGCCGCGACGGCCTCGCGGTACGTCAGTTCCGCCACGACGAGCCTCCATCGGCCCAGACGTCGCGGTCGATGACGTCGACAGATGACGGCGCCGACGCCTTGGCCGTCTCGGTCGCCTCGTCGACGGCGCGCTGCACCGCGCCCTCCATGTCGCGCAGCGCGCTCTCCGGCACGCCCAGCTCGATCAGCCGCGCGCGGTAAAGCGCGATCGGGTCGCGCTTCATCCACTCCTCCAACTCGCCAGCCGGCCGGTACTTCGCCGGGTCGGCGCGGGAATGTCCGCTGTAGCGGTACGTCATGGCCTCGATGAGCGACGGTCCTTCGCCGCCTCGCGCCCTGCCGATCGCCGCCGCCGCCGCGGCGTACACCGCATCGGCGTCGTTGCCATCCACGATCTGACGCTCGAGACCGTAGGCGCTCGCGCGGTCGGCCGCCGGGTGCTCGACGGCGGTGACGCTGCGGATCGGCGTGTACTCCATGTACTGGTTGTTCTCGCAGACGAAGATCACCGGCAGCTTCCACACCGCGGCGAAATTGAGCGCCTCGTGGAAGGCGCCGATGTTCGTGGCGCCGTCGCCGAAGAAGCAGACCGCCACCTGGTCCGTCCCGCGGACCTGCGCCGACCAGGCCGCGCCAGCAGCCACCGGAAGGTGCGCCCCGACGATCGCGTACGACCCCATCGCGCCGTGCCGCACGCTGGTCAGGTGCATGGAGCCGCCCTTGCCACCCATCAGCCCGCACTTGCGCCCCATCAGCTCGCCGAGGACGCCGGCCATCGGCGCGCCGCGCGCCAGCGTGTGGGCGTGCCCGCGGTAGGTGCAGAAGGTGTAGTCGTCGCCGCGCATGGCGACCGCGAATCCGGCCGCCACCGCCTCCTGCCCCAGCGAGAGATGGCTGGTCCCCTTGATGAGGTTCTGCAGGAACAGGTCGTAGGCGCGTTTCTCCAGCAGGCGGATCTCCAGCTGCGAGCGGAACAGGGCGAGGCGCGTCGCCTGGTCGACGCGAGGCCCGCTGCTTGCGCCGGCGGGTGCGGTTCTGGGGCTGTTGCTCAACGTGTTCTCCAGTCAGCCGTATTCGCCGGCGCTGCGTTCTCTCTCAATACGGGTTGGCGATGGGCAGATCCTCGGCCGGGAACAGCGTGATGACCCGATGTCCGTCCTTCGTCACCACGACCTCCTCCTCGATCCGCGCCGCCGAGTGGCCGTCGGTCGCCGGGCAGTACGTCTCGAGGGCGAAGACCATGCCCTCCGTGATCTCCATCGGCCGATCGAAGGAGACCAGGCGGCTGATGATCGGGCGCTCGTGCAGCGCCAGGCCCAGCCCGTGCCCGAACTGCAGCGCGAACGCTTCCATCTCGTTCGCGAAGCCGAACTCCTCCGCCTTGGGCCAGCAGGCAGCGATCTTGTCGGTGGTGACGCCCGGCTTGACCATCTCGATCGACGCGTCCATCCACTCGCGCGCCTTCCGGTAGGCGTCCTTCTGCGGCGGAGTTGCGCGGCCGACGGCGAAGGTGCGGTAGTAGCAAGTGCGGTAACCGGTGAACGACTGGATGATGTCGAAGAACGCCTGGTCGCCGGGCCGGATGAGGCGGTCGGTGAAGTTGTGCGGATGCGGGCTGCACCGCTCGCCCGCGATGGCGTTGATCCCTTCCACGTCGTCGGAGCCCATCTCGTAGAGCGTCTTGTTGGCGAGCGCCACGATGTCGCACTCGCGCACGCCGGGCTTCAGGTGCTCGGCGATGACCTGGTAGACGCCGTCGACCATCGCGGCCGACATGTTGAGCAGCATGATCTCGTCGACGTTCTTGATCTGCCGCGCGTCGAGCATCGTCTGCTGCCCGTCGCGCACCTCGAGGCCTGCTTCCCGCAGCGCGAACACCAGCGGAAGCTCGGCGATGTCCAGGCCGATCGGCATCCCGGCGACGCCCTGCTCCTTGAGGATCGACTTGATCTCCTCCGCCGCCCGCTTGAACAGGCCCGCTTCCGGTGGCACCGAGCCGCGCAGCCCGACCATGCCCGCAAGGCAGTGATCGCGCGGCAGCCAGGGGGCGTAGAGCCTGTGGTGGACGGCCGCCGACCCGAAGTCCCACAGGTACGGCTCCCCGTTTCCGGTGAGCAGCGCGAAGCGGCACATCTTGTCGCGCGACCACTCGCCGATGACGGTGCTGGTCAGGTAACGGATGTTGTTGTTGTCGAAGCACAACACGGAGCCGAGCTTCGAGCCGGCGAGCGCTTGCCGGGCGCGGGCGAGCCGGTAATCGTGCAGCCGCCGGAAGTTGACGCGCTCCTCGAAGTCGACCGCCGAATGCCCGTGCGCGGGGATCTCGCGGCTCCAGTTGTACCCTGGCTTCAGGGCCTCCGCGTCGGGCACCTGATCGCGCGAGATGACCTTCGGCTCGCGCCGGTCGTTGGCCATGGCGGCATTCTCCTTCCGTCGCCGCGCCCCGCTCGCGGCAACCCTCTGCACGGCGTTTCATTCCACAGCAGCCGGGACCGGTCAAACGCCCGTTGACCACCCGGAGCGGCGCCGATACGATCCCGCGCAATCGGTTCCCATCCGTCGGCATCGCCGGGGAGGCCGCCATGGCCAGGCAGCGCATCAGCTACGTCGATCCGGACACCATCTCCGACCCGAAGATGAAGGAGGAGCTGGACCGCTGCAGGCGCGAAGGAACGCCCCGGCCCGAGAGCTCCGCCGTCCGCGCGCACGTCCCGGCGGTCTTCTGGTCATTCGCCAACACCTGGCGCGACGTGTTCAAGAACGGAATCCTGGACCACAACATCAAGGAGCTGTGCCGCGTCTACGTCTCGCGATCGGTGAAGTGCGAGTATTGCGGGAACCAGCGCTCGATGAAGTCCGCCAAGGCCGGGCTCCTCGAGGAGGACTACCGCGAGCTGCTCGATTTCGAGAAGTCGAAGCGGTACGGCGAGCGCGAGAAGGCGGCGCTCGCATACACCGAGGCGATCACCTGGGACCTGGAGACGGACGACGCCTTCTGGGACAGGCTGCGCCGCCACTTCAGCGAGCCGGAGGTGGTCGAGCTGGGCTACTTCGTGGCGACGACCATGGGTCAGCAGCGATGGCTGCGGACGCTGAACATCGAGCATCACCAGGTGCTCGCCGGGACCTCCGCGTCGATGGCGCCGGGCACCGAGACCGCCGACGCGCTGGCAAAGACCAAGGCGTCGGCGGAGTACTGGGCCAAGCAGGGTGGCCGCGGTCAACCGGCGGACTGACCGGGCCGCACCGGATGCGCGTCTCGACCGATCCAGAACCCCAAAAGGGCGCCGTCGCGGCGGCGCCGCGCATCACGGTGTCTGGCGCGTCCAAGCGGTACGGGGGACTGCAGGTCTTCCGCGACGTCAACCTGCGCGTGGGCCATCGCGAGATCCTCGCGCTCGTCGGGCCCTCCGGTTGCGGCAAGACGACCCTGCTCCGCTGCCTGGACGGGCTCATCCCGATGAGCGAGGGCGAGGTGCGGGTGGACGGGCAGCCCGTCACCGGTCCGTTGCCCAAGGCCGCGATGGTGTTCCAGCATTTCGGCCTCTTTCCCTGGAAGACCGTCTTCGGGAACGTGGCGTACGGGTTGCGGCTCGCCGGCGCATCGAAGGCGGTGATCCAGGAGCGGGTGCCGTACTTCATCCAGCTCGTCGGGTTGAGCGGGTTCGAGGACGCCTATCCCTATCAGCTCTCCGGCGGGATGCAGCAGCGCTGCGGCCTGGCGCGCGCGCTCGCGGTGGAGCCCGACGTGCTGCTGATGGACGAGCCGTTCGCCGCCGTCGACGCGCAGACGCGCGAGATCCTGCAGTTCGAGCTGCTGCGCATCTGGCGGATGCGCCCCACCTCGATGGTCTTCGTCACCCACTCGATCGACGAGGCGGTGCTGATGGGCGACCGCGTGGTCGTCCTGAAGGGCCGGCCGAGCACCGTCTCCGAGATCGTGGAAGTGACCCTGCCCCATCCGCGGACTCGCGAGACCCTGGCCACGACCCGGTTCGCCGAGCTGCGCGAGCACGTCTGGACGACCCTGATGGATGAGGCGCGCCGGGCGGAGTTCCAGCTCGAAGCGTAGCGCGGGACAGGCACCGCGCCGGAGGGCGGACATGACGACGTCGAGAAAGCCGTGGCGGAGATTGGCGATCGGCTTGTTGGGGACCCTCGCGTGGAGCGCTTCGGGCGCGCCCCCCGCCGCCGAGCCGATGACGTTCGCGCTGCCGGGGGTGCCTCCCGTGTTCGGGACGGTGGTCGCGTACGTCGCCAAGGAGGAGGGCTTCTTCAAGAAGCACGGTCTCGACGTCGCGCTGCGGCCCTTCGATTCGGGCGCAGCAGCCGCGCAGGCCGTCGTCGCCGGCAACGTCGACGCCTCGTTGTCGCCGACGCCCGTGGTGGTGCGGATGATCTCGAACGCCGGCGTCGACCTGGTCGCCATCTACGGGATGGAGCATCCGGATTGGCTGCTCGGCTCGACCGATCCCAAGCTGTCCAAATGCCAGGATCTCAAGGACCAGCCGGTCGGGGTCGACTCGGTCGGCGGCGCGCGCTCGGTCGCGCTCGAGCAGCTCATCCGCCCCTGCGGGCTCAAGATCGACCAGGTGAAGCTGGTCGCGCTCAGCACCAACGTCGGCGCGGCGATGATCGCGGGCCAGCTCAAGTTCGGCGTGCTGCACTCCGACGACGTGCCGGTCCTGGAAGAGCAGCTCGGGCGCCCGCTCACGGTGGTGACGTCGTTCCAGAACGCCGGATCGCCCAGCCATTACCTCGCCATCGTCGCCACGCGCGAGCGGCTGAAGCAGAAGCGAGAGGGCTACGTGCGCCTGCTGGCGGGCCTCATCGATGCGACCCGCTACATGCTGGAGCCGGCACACGCCGACCGGGTCGCGCAGATCGCCACCGTCACGGGACGCACTCCTAAGCTGGCGAAGGAGGCGCTGCCGCGGTTCATCAAGCTCGATTTCTGGCCGGTGGGAAACGAGGGGCTGACCAAGACCAACCTGGACTCCGTCGTCGAGACGGAGAAGAGCCTCGGCGGGATCAAGCCGGGCAAGACGCCGGTCAGCTACGACCGTCTGGTCGATCGCACCGTCTGGAAGGAAGCGAACGGGCTCGTCAAGGGCGAGGCCCGCCGATAGGAGCGGCGACATGACGAGGACAGCGAGAGCCGTCTGCTGGTCCACCGCGGCCGCCCTGGTCGCTGCCGCCGCGCCGGTCTCGCGCGCCGCGTCCCCCACCGAACGGCTGACGATGGCGGTGCCCGGGATCCCGCCGGTGTTCTCGGGGCTGTTCGCGTTCGTGGCGAAAGAGCAGGGGCTCTTCGAGAAATACGGGGTGGACGTG
>VBKO01000521.1 GCA_005888115.1 Deltaproteobacteria bacterium | reverse complement strand
TGGTGTCCCCTGGACTTCGCGGTGGGATACCGGCAGCTTGATGGTGTCCCCCGGACTTCGCGGTGGGATACCGGCAAAAAAGCGGCGCACCTGCCCGATCCGGGGGACACTCCCCCGGTCATGACCGATATCCGCTTTTGCACCGACGACGAGATCGACAATGCCATCCGCGCAGTACTCTGCGCCGCCTTCTGCGCGGAGGACTCGGAAGAGCTGCGCAGGCTGGTGCGCCTGCGGCTGCCCTCGTCGGCGACGCCCGAGCAGATCGTCGACGCCGTTTGCGCCGAGTTGCGCTGGCAAGGCCGGCTGGAGTCCGAGGAGCAGCGCCGGCTACAGGCGGCGCAGGTCCTCGCCGCGTTCTTCGATCTGCCGATCAGTGAACGCGAGACCCTCGCGCTGATGGGTCTGGTCTAGCCCCCCGGCGACCCGATGCACACCGTTCCCGCCGCTGGGGGGCGGGCATGCGCTGGGCAGGTAGCCTACTTTGCTTTTCCGTGGGGTTGATGGCGTGCGGAGGCCGCGCGCCGGCCGATGCTGTCGACGCCGGGTCCAACCCGGTAGTCACGCCGGACGGCGGGACCGATGGCGGTGCGGCGGACTGCAACGGGCTCATGCCACCGCAGCCGGGAAGCGCGATCGCGTTCGACGTTCCGGCGGTGAGCGGCGAGAGCTGCGCAGCTGCCGGAATCGACGGCGATGGGAACGTTGCAGCCGACGCGGAGTCACCCGCGGCGACCAAGTGGTACGTCTTCTACCCGAATGGAGTGAAAACCGGTGGCTCCTTCTTTTCTCCGGTCCTCTTCGCGCAACCGAAAGGGTTCATCGGTCTATCGGCTGATAAAAATGCGCTCATGGTGACGTTCTGGACTCTCTATGCTGAACAGAGCCTTCCTGGGGTAGCGGCCGCGGCAATGGGGCCGACGTTCGGGTCCGGAGTTATCTCGCTCTCTGCGACCTCCACAGAGCTGACCGTGCGCAAGCACGACGCGCAGGCTGCCGAAGTGGTGAGCGCGACGGTGCCCGGCGCGTACGTCCCTCGAGGCGCCGCCGAAGACGCCAGCGGCGCGGTGCTCGTGCTCACCGGAAGCGGAACGGAAGTGAGCGGGCTGTGGGTCGATCTGACCAAGGGCACCGGCGGCCGCCCCTTCCCCATCGGCTCCGCAACCGCCGTGATCGCGCGGCCCCTGCTCGGAGGCGGAGTCGCGCTTCGTCTCGACTCTTCCTGGGCCGGCATCATCCAGCCCGGCGAATCGACGTTGCGCCCGGCACCGGCGTGGCTTGGCGACTCGCCGGACTTCGTGCCCGTTCGCGCCGGCAAAGCGTATGCGCTGCTCAAGCCCGGCAACAGCGTGGATCTCGTCTCCGTCCAGGGCAATGCCTGCGGCAAGGTCACATTCCCGGGCGTGAGCAGCGTGGCGATCGGCGTCGACGGATCCGCCGTGGGCTCGACTGGTCAGAAGGGCTGTACGAAGTTCGTCTGGCGCGACATCCTTCGCTGAGCGGCGCTAATATCGCCACATGCCTCTGCGACTGCGCGCGATTCTGCTCGGTCTGGCGGCCGCGCTCCCAGCGCTCGCGTGGGAACCGGCATCGCCGGCAGCGGTGCAGGCGCGGATCGAAGAGCTGCAGCGAGCTTGGGCCGGCAAGTCGCCCGAGGAGATCGCGCAGGACAAGGTCGCGCGCGCGCGGCAGCCGCGGCCCCAGTGGGTCTCGCGCAGCGCCTGGAAGATGGAGCTCGGTCCTGTCACCTATTACTTCGCGGTCGGGAAGGCGGCGTTCCCCTCCTCCGTGAACAACGCCCCGCCTCGTCCGGCGGGCGCCGGCAGGCCGCTGGACTGGTGGTACGACGACATGGCGGGGACGCTCTACACGCTGGTCGTCGAAGCGCGCTGAGGCTGCGGGACGAGCGTGCGGACGACGACGGCCGCGATCACCACCGCTCCACCCGCGATCGCCCAACGCCCTGGTTGCTCGCCGAATCCGATCAGCACCCAGACGGGGTTGAGGACGGGCTCGAGCATGGAGATCAGCGACGCCTCTGCAGCGGGCACCCGGCGCACGCCGCGCACGAACAGCAGATAGGCAAGCCCGAGTTGCACGATGCCCAGGTAGAGCAGCACCGCGCCTCCGCGGCCCGAGACCATCGCCGGCGCGGCGCTCAGCGCCCAGGGCGCGGTCAGGGTCGCAGCGAGAAAATTGCCCAGCGTGGTGGAGGGCAGCGCATCGCCAGCGCCGGTCTTGGC
>VBKO01000520.1 GCA_005888115.1 Deltaproteobacteria bacterium | reverse complement strand
TGACGACTTCGAGCACGATTGCATCGTCGCCCACGTGGCGCTTCTTGACGTCGACGTGCAGGTCCGGCGCGGCGCGGAAGAGGCCCTCGTAGTACTCGCGCACGGCGCCCAGCCCGTCGTGGCGCTCGCCCCACGGTCCATCCTCGTACACCGCGTTGCCGCCGAACGTCGACAGCAGACCGTCGAGGTCGTGCCGGTTCTCGTGCCGCACGTGCTCTTCGACGGCGGCCATCCGCAGGCTGTCGCGAGCTGACGGCGTCGCTTGCATCGCTTCCCCCTTCTTCAGCCGGGCGGCACCGGCGCTCGCTGCAGCTTGTGCTGGAGGAACGCGGCGGCCGCGGCGGTCATGTAGTCCCGGTTCTCCTTCTTCTGGAAGCCGTGCCCCTCGTTCACGCCGAGGAGATACGGCGCATCCTTGCCGCGCGCGCGCAGTGCCTGGACGATCTGCTCGGCCTCGCTCTGTGGAACGCGCGGATCGTTCTTGCCCTGGATGACGAGCAGCGCCGCCTCCATCTTGTCCACCGAGTTGAGCGGCGAGATGCGCTCCTGCACCGCGCGCACGGCGGGATCGCGCTCGTCGCCGTATTCCGCGCGGCGCAGGTCGCGCCGGTACGCCTGCGTCGTCTGCAGGAAGCTGACCAGGTTGGAGATGCCTACGATGTCGACCGCGGCGCGGACGCGCGCCCCCTGGAACGCGACTGTGGCGAGGGTCATGTAGCCGCCGTACGACCCGCCATAGGCGGCGACACGAGAGGCGTCGAGGTCCGCGCGCGAGGCGATGAAGTCGAGCGTCGCGCCGATGTCGCCGAGCGCCTGCTCGCGCTTCACCCCGTTGTCCATCGCCAGGTACGACTTGCCGTACCCCGTCGAGCCGCGCACGTTCGGCGCGAGCACCGCGATGCCCAGCTCCTGCACGTAGAACTGCCAGATCGGCTGGAAGGTCGGCCGCGTCTGCCCTTCCGGCCCGCCGTGCCAGAGGATGACCACCGGCACCTTGCCGTCGGCCCGCGCCGGCTTCCACAGGAACGCGGGAATGACGAGGCCGTCGGGCGCCCGGTACTTCACCAGCTCCGGCTCGACGAAGGAACCAGCGTCCACCGGACCCGCCTCGCTCCGCGTCCACCGCGTCAGCTTGCGGTCCTTGAGCGAATACGCCCACACGTCGTTGGGGGAACGGGCGGTCTGCGCCCCGATGAAGAGGAGGTCGCTGCGCTTGTCGGGGAACCGCAGCGTCGAGACGATGCCGCGCGGCAGGTCCAGCGGTTCGGCGCGGCCGCTGCGCAGGTCCAGCACGTAGACGCGCGACCAGCCCTCCTCGTTCGCGGTGAACGCGAGGCGCGTGCCGTCCGCGGCCACGGTCAGGTTGTCGAGGTCCCATTTGATCTGCGAGGCGAGCGGCTGCGGCTTTGCTTCCGGCCGCGAGAGCTCGATGCGATAGAGCGAGTTGAAGTCCGAGTACCGGTCGGTGATCAGGTAGACCGACTTGCCGTCCGCGCTGAGGGCCGCGTCCTCGACGCTCCCCTTCCCTTCGCGGGGCGTGACCTGGCGCATCTCGCCGGTCTGCACGTCGTACACATGGAGGTCCGAATCATCGATGGCGCGGAACTGGCCGACCAGCATCCGCTTTCCGTCGCGCGAGAACTCCACCGGCTGCCAGGTGCCCTCGCGCTCGGTCACGCGGCGCGCGTCGCGCGGCGCTGCCGTCTGAGCGACGTACACGTCGGTGTCCTTCCCATTGCGACCCGTCCCGGAGTACGCGAACCGCGTTCCATCCGCGGAAACGATCAAACCTTCGTGCCGGCTCTTCCCGTCGGTGAGCAGCTCGGACCGCCCGGTGCGCTGGTCCAGCCGGAACACCTGGTGGAACTCGCCGCCGCCGACATCCTGCAGATACAAGAGCGCGCGCGGAGCTCCGGGCACGAACCGCGCCGAGTTGACCGGCTCGCTTGCGAACGTGAGCTGCGTCCGCATGCCCATCGGCTGCTCGACCAGGTGCAACTGGTTGGTGGACGCGAATCTCGTCGCGATCAGAAGCCGGCTGCCGTCGGCCGCCACGTCGAGCGCGTTGGCGGAGCGGGAGTTCTGGTACTGCTCGATGCGCGCGCGCAGCTGCGGCGGGACTTCCGGCATGCCGCTCTCCAGGAGCGTCGGGATGCCGGCCACCGGCTTCATGTCCGGGATCTTCGAGACGGGCGCGGCAGCCTGCGCGACGAGCAATGCGACGATGAGCATGGGAAATCTACCTCACGGCCAGTGGAAGCGGCGCAGGGTCAGCCCCCGTGCCTCGGCGAAGAGGGCGGCAGCGTACCCGTTTCCGGGATCGAGCGGGTAGACGGAAAACCGCTCTGCGGCGTCGTGTATCCCGGTTGCCCAGAGCAGGCGCGCGCCATCTGGCCCCACCTCGACCTCGTACGAGCGCGTCGAGCGCGAAAGCCCCTCGCCGGTGACCTTCAGGAAGGCCTCCTTGCAGGTCCACAGGCGGAAGAAAGCCTGCTCGCGCTCCACGGGCGAGAGCGAGAAGAGCCTCCGCTGCTCGCCTGGAACGAAGAAGCGCCGCGCGATGTCGTCGGTGCGTCGCCGGCGAGCGGCGCGCAGTCGGGGTCCAGCTCGGGCTTGCCGTGCCGCCGGTACCGCAGCGCCACTGCCTCCGGCGCGATGCGCAGGGCGTGGCCGAGCACCTCCCTCAGTGTGCCGCGCGCGGCCGACCAGCGGTCGCGCCACTCGTTGGTCGCGAACGACTCGGCGCGCTGCCGCTCCCTTTGGGTGAAGCCGGCGGTCAGCTGGCACAGGCGGCCGGGCGTGACCGCCAGGTCGGCGAAAACGGCGCTGACTTCGCCGGGCAGCGGCATCGGGTCTGGGGGCGGAGCCGGCCAGGACTGCATGCAGCGATGGTAGCGCGAACGGTGTTTTGGAACCTGGCGATCGAACTCCCGCTTGCTCGCCTGGATGCACACCTTGGCGCGCGTGATCCCGGTCCTCCACCTCATCCAGCGCTTCTACGTGGGCGGCGCCGAACGCCAGTTCATCGAGCGGCTCCGCGCTCATCCCCAGGGATTCGAGCCGGTGGTCGGGTCGCTGGAAATCTCGGGCGGCAACCTGGCCGACTTCCGCGCGCTGGGATTGGGCGAGCCCCACCTGTTCCCGATCCGCGGGTCACTCGCGCGCCCCAACACCGCAGTGCAGGTGCTCCGCATCGCACGGCTCATCCGCCGGCGCGGCGTCCGCATCGTCCACGGCACGGATTTCGTGACGAACTTCCTGGGATTGCTCGCCGCGCGGCTCGCCGGAGCGCGGATGGTGGTGAACCGCGTCGACCTGGGACACGAACGGCCCGGTTTCGGGCCGCTTCGCCGGCGCGTCGAGAAGCTCGTCTCCGCCCGGGCGGACGTGGTCTGCGCCAACGCCGAAGCGGTGGCGCGCCTGTGCATCTCCCAGGAAGGCTGCTCGCCCGAGCGCGTAGTGGTGGTTCGCAACGGAATCGATCTGCGCCGGTTCGACGAGCTGGCGGCGCGCGCCGCGGAGGGACCGGTCCCGGAGGGTGGCCCGATCGTCGCCGTCGTCGCGAACCTCTGGCCCGTGAAGGACCACCGCACGCTGATCGAGGCCGCTGCCCTGGTGCAGCGTCACATACCGGACGTGCGCTTCGCTCTGGTGGGCGATGGCCCCGAGCGCGACCATCTCCAACGACGCATCGGGGAGCTGGGCCTGCGCGACGCGGTGCACTTGCTCGGAACCCGCTACGACGTCCCCGCCATCCTTGCCCGCTCCAGCGCCTTTTGCCTCCCTTCGCGCGCCGAGGGTCTGTCCAACGCGATCATGGAAGCGATGGCGGCGGCCCTCCCGGTCGTGGCGACGGACGCCGGCGGCAACGCGGAGCTCGTCCGGCATGGGAGCACCGGCTTCGTGGTCTCGATCGGCGACGCAGCGTCGCTGGCGGCGCGCCTGGTGGACGTGTTGTCGGATCCTC
>VBKO01000519.1 GCA_005888115.1 Deltaproteobacteria bacterium | reverse complement strand
AGGATGCGATCGCAGAGCGCGCGCAGCTCGTCGAGATCGAACGAGATCATCAGGACGGCGGCGCCCCGATCGCATGCATCGCGCAGCGCATCGTGCACCTTCCGCGTCGCTCCCGGGTCGAGTCCCCGCGTCGGGTGGACGGCGACGACCAGGCGGGCCGGAGGGCCGCCCGAGAGCTCTCGCGCGGCGACGAGCTTCTGCTGGTTGCCGCCGGAAAGTTCCGCGGTTCGCGCGGACGGCTCCGGTGGGCGCACGTCGAATCGGGCGATCAGCTTGTGCGCCATCCCACGCCGGCCGGCGCGCTCGATGAGGCAGCCCCGGGCATACGGCGGCGCCGCCTGGCGGCCCAGCGCCAGGTTCTCTTCGACGCTGAGCGGCAGGCACAGGGCGCGGCGGCGGGGATCCTCGGGAAGGTGCGCAATGCCCGCGCGGCGCGCCGCCGCCGGATCGCGGTGAAAGGAAGGGTCACCATCGAGAGTGAGCGTGCCTTGCATTGGCCGCAGTCCCGTCAGGATCTCGGCGAGCTCGGTCTGGCCGTTGCCGTCCACACCGGCCACCCCCAGGATCTCGCCGCGGCGGACATCGAAAGACAGCCCGCGGAGCGCCGGCCCGCCGCGCTCCGACGCGCAGACGAGCTCGCGCGCTTGGAGAACGATTGCGCCGTCTCGAAACGGCCTCCTTGCCTGCGGCGCGCCGGCGGACCCGCCGCCCGTCATCGCCTCGGCCAGCGGCAGCGCGTCAGTCTGCGAGCGCTGCGTCACCTGCGCGAGCCGGCCCCGCCGGATCACCGCGATCCGATCCGCGGCCGCCAGCACCTCGCGGAGCTTGTGCGAGACGAAGAGGACCGCCCGCCCCTCGGCGGCCAGCGCGCGCACGGTTGCAACCAGCCCGGCCGCCTCCAGCGGCGAGAGCAACGCCGTCGGCTCGTCGAGGATGAGCACCCGCGCCCCGCGCCAGAGCTGCTTCACGATCTCGACGCGCTGCTGGGCGGCGACGGAAAGATCGCCGGCGCGCGCATCGACATCCAGGGAGAGCCCGGAGCTGCGCGCGACAGCGGAGACTTCGAGGCGGGCGCGGCGCCGATCGATCGCGCCCAGCCGGCGCGGCTCGCGTCCGAGGACGACGTTCTCCCAGACGGTGAGTGGCGGCACGAGCATGAAATGCTGGTAGACCACGCCGAGCCCGGCATCGATGGCGGCCCGCGGATCGCCCGGGGGCAGCTCCCGTCCGTACGCGCGCACCGTGCCGCTGTCGGCGCTGTAGAGTCCGCAGGCCACCGAGACGAGCGTCGATTTTCCCGCGCCGTTCTCGCCCACCAGGCCCAGGACCTCGCCGGCCGCCACCGCGAGCGAGACGCCGTCCAGGGCGGTGAGCGGGCCGAAGCGCTTGACGATCCCGGACAGCTCCAGCGCGTTCACGGGCGCGCCGCCACGAACTTCGCCAGCTCGTCGAGGGTGGCCGGGACCGCCAGCTGCCCTTCGATGATCTGCGTCCTCAACTTGTCGAGCTCCGCGGCGATCGCCTCGCGCTTCGGAGCGAGGACCATCCCGCCGATCGGAGCAAGTCCGACTCCTCCCTCTCGGAGGCCGAGGACGATGTCGCCGCCCGAGAACTTCTTCTCCAGCACGTCTTTCACCGCCAGGTACACGGCGACGTCCACGTGCTTCACCATGCTGGTGAGGACGTTCCCGGGAGCGACGTGGGATTGATCGCTGTCGACGCCGATCACCAGCTTGTCCGCCTGCTGCGCCGCCTTGATCACGCCGAGGCCGTCGAGCCCCGCGGCGTGGAACACGATGTCGCAGCCGCGCTGGTAGAGGTCGTGTCCCACCTCGATTCCCTTCCTCTCGTCGTCGAAGGTGCCGGTGTACGCGACGAAGACTTCGGCGGATGAATTCGCCTGCCTCACCCCAGCGCGGAACCCGGCCTCGAATTTCCGGATGAGCGGGAGCTGCATGCCACCGACGAACCCGATCTTGCCCGCGGTGAGCCTTCCCGCCAGGACGCCGGCGAGGAAGGTTCCCTCGTTCTCGCGGAAGACGACGGCCCGCACGTTCGGGGCGATGGTCGGTTTGCCCGACGCGTCCAGCAGGGGACTGTCGATGAGGAGGAATCGAGCGTTCGGATTGCGCGAGGAGACCGCGCGCGTTGCCGGTTCCATCATGAAGCCGACGGCGACCACCAGCTCGGCGCCCTGATCGACGAGGAGCTGCAGGTTGGGCTCGTAATCTTCCTGCGCCTTGCCGTAAAGAATCAAAGGTTCGGGGATGCCGAGATGTGGAAAGGACATCCCCCACAGGTCCGTCGGCAGCAGGACCCGGTATTCGGTTTCGCTGAGCCGTTCGTAGCCGTGG
>VBKO01000378.1 GCA_005888115.1 Deltaproteobacteria bacterium | reverse complement strand
CAAGGTCGCGGCCTTCATCGATCTCTACGCCCCCAAGTGGATCCAGACGCACGCGGGGACCGGCGCCATCCAGGCGGACGGTACGCCTCACCCGGAACAAGTCAGCCTGACCGAGCTGGCCGATGGCGAGTTCGGCAATCTGGTCGTCGAGATGATCGGGTACGTCGCGTCGCACTATCCGGTCGACGCCATCGACGTCACGGAAGCGGCCTACCGCCACACTTCCTTTGGACCCCCGGATCTCGCTTCCTATGCGAAGGCGACCGGGCGCCCGGCCTGGCCCCGCGACTGGCGCGGGCGCGTGAACGTCGACGATCCGAGCATCTGGGAATGGAAGAGCGCCCTGGTGGAGAAGTTCGTCGCCCGCGCCGCCGCGGCAGCCCACCAGCACGGGAAACCGCTGTACCTGGACGTGGCGGCGAGTTGGAAGGACCTGCGGCGCGACGGCAAGGACCATGGCCACGACTACGCGCGGCTGCAGCACATCGCGGACCGGCTGGTGGTCTGGAACTACTACGCGCTGGAGGGCCTGCCCCCCGCTGCGTCGCGCGACCTCGCCGCACGCCTCGCGGCCACGCTCGAGCCTGGCCGCTGGACGATGTCGCTCGGACTGTGGGGGCGCGGCGGCAAGGCGATTTCGCCTGAAGATCTGTCCGCGGCGCTCGCGGCTTCGGTCGACGGCGGCGCGCGGCGCATCTGGATCACGCCCAACGACCAGATCACCGACGCCCACTGGAACGCCATCCTCCGCAGCTGGCTCGTCCCGATGAAGCCAGTGCCCACGCCCACGGCATCGACCGTGCCTCGCTGACGTCGTAGAACGCATCCCATCACGGCCGTGGTCCGGGACCTCTCGACCCGGCAGGCAAGGAGGAATGGCGATGCAGGCGCTGCAGCGCTGGGGAGGCGCGATGGGCGTCGCGATGCTGGCGTCCGCCACGCCGGCGATCGCTGCGCCCGCCGCCGCCGAGGCAAAGTCGATGGAGCTGGTCGCCCACCACGAGCTCGGCGGCAACGGCGACGGCGGCGAGGGGATGGCCATCCAGCAGCGGCCGGACGGCCGGCGGATCCTCTACCTCGCCCACGAGGGTCAGAAGACGTGCCTGAGCGTCGTGGACGTCACCGATCCGAAGGCTCCGTCGTTGCTGAATCAGCTCCCCTCGCCGGGGCCCGGCGTCGCGCGATGCAACTCCCTCGGACTCGCCGGCGACGTGCTCGCCGTCGCCAACCAGACGTTGAAACCCGGGCAGAAGCCCGCCGGGATGTGGCTCCTCGACGTGGCCGACCTGTCGCGCGTGCAGCACGCGCAGGCGCTCGGGGATCTCAGCCTGGCGTTCTTCGACACGTCCGGCGCGCACTCGCGCGGCGTCCACTGGCTCTGGTTCGTCGACGGCGAATTCGCGCACCTCGCCACGGGAGCCGGCGACTTCAGCCCGACGAATGTCCAGGACGACCAGTTCTACATGGTGGTCGACGTCCGCGACCGGCGAAACCCGCGCGAGGTGGGCCGCTGGTGGCTGCCCGGAACCCGAGTGGGAGACGCGTGCCTGCCGCAGTGCCTCCCGAAGCGCCAGGCGATCGACGACGGCTATCGCGCCCACGACATCCACGTCTACCCGCAACGGTCCGACCGCGCCTATGTCGGGTACATCGACGCGGGTGCGGTCACGTTCGACGTCTCGGGGCTTTCGGAAGTGCGGGCGGGCCGCGCGCAGAGCTTCTCACCCCGGCTGGTGAGCCGCCTCGACTACTCGCCGCCCTTCCCGGCCTGGACGCACACCTTCCAGCCCCTCTTCAGCCGCGGCCTGGCGATCGTCTCCGACGAGGCGATCGGCGAGAAATGCGCCGATGCCCCGAAGCTGATCTGGATCGTCGACATCCGCGACGAGAAGAACCCGATCATCGTCGGCACCGCGCCAGCACCGGGCAATGTCTCGGCGCTCTGCGCGCGGGGCGGCCGCTTCGGCGCCCACAACCTCCACCCGAGCTTTCCTGGATCCACCTCCGCCCGGCTGCAGAACACGTTCGTCGGAAGCTTCTTCAACGGAGGCGTCCGGATCTACCGTCTCATCGACGTGGCGCTTCCCGGGGCGCCGCCGCGCGTCGAGGAGATCGGTTTCTTCGTCCCTGCCGCGCCAGCGCGGAACCCGAGCGGGACCATCCAGATCAACCACGCGATCGTGGACGAGAAGCGGCTCGTCTACGCAAACGACCGGATCGCCGGCGGGCTCTACATCCTGAAGTATACGGGCAAGGAGCCGCTCGACTGAAACCTCCTCAACCCATCAGCAAGCGGCCAGGGACCTCGCGGCCCATCTGCCGGATCTGGTCCTTGGTGATCCCTTCCGCGAGCAAGCCGGCGACGAGCAGCTTGTAGCCGTCCGGCGGCGACGGATTCCCCGTCTGTCCCAGGTCGGTGGCGAGAAGGAAATGCTCGGCGCCCACTCCGTTGATCCGGTCGGCGGATTCCTTCAGGGAGACCTGCCGCCAGGAGCGCATCCAGGACAGGTGCGCGGCTGGGCCCATCAGCGGTCCCATCGCGCAGATCTCCATCTTGGCGCCGATCGCCGCTGCCTGTTTCATCTCTTCCAGGGAAAGATTCACCACCTCGAACTGGGAATGCGTGATGGCGATGCGATCGCAGCCGGCCTCGCGCGCGGCCCGGGCGACCGCGAGCGCCTCCGCGGGCGAGAGGTGGCCGGTGCAGACGACCAGCTTCTGCTGCGCGCAGATCTTCAGCACGTCGCGCACGGCGCGAAGCACGTTCCCGTCCGGCCCGAGGACCTTGATGCCTTCCGGCGCATCCTTGAAATGCTTCACGTGGTGATCGGCGTCGAAGGTGGGGAACCAGACGACGCGTCCGAACCCGCCCTGCATGCGCCACATCCACTGGACGGCGTCGGGGTTGATGCCCCCGACCGCTGCATTCAAAACGACGCCTCCGAAGGCTTTCACGGCGGGCAGATGCTTGCGCGCGAACCAGGCGCGGTCCGCGGTGGGCACGACGTGGTTCTTCATGACCACCGCCTCGATGGCGTTGTCGCGGTAGAGCGCGGCGGCTTCCTCGTCGTCGAAGGCTCGCCCGAATACGTCCGGCGCGGAGTGCAGATGGAAGTCGATCAACCCTTCCACCGGGCTCACCGCCGGCGGCGGAGGCGGGAACGCCCGCACCTGCGCCGCGGCTGCGCGGGACCGCAACGTGGCGGCGAGCCCTGCGACCCCCGCAGCCGTCATCGTGAGGAATCCGCGCCGGCCGGTCCGTGGCGCGGCCGGCGCGCTGCCATGCCCGCAGCAGCTGGTGAGCCGGTATCGCGGAATTCGGAAAGGACGCATGTCGTCCTCCAGTCGTTCAGAGGCGCTGCGCGATCGACGATCGTCGGATCGCGACGGATCTGCTCGCGAACGGCGCCCGACTCTAGGGCGCGCCTCCAGCGTGTCAAGTCGCGCAACTGCGGTAGCGTTGGTCCTTCGACCTGCCTTGGAGGACGCTCATGCAGACCCGAACCCCACAGGCGTCAATCCGGACCACCGCCGCGGCGCTGGCGTTCGCCGCGCTCGCTTTTTCGTCCGCCGCTTCCGCCGCCGGGAAGCACCACCGGCTGCGGGCGACGCCCGAGACGGTGCAGTGGGGATGGCTCGATCCGAAGGAGCCCCCCAAGCTGACCATCGCCTCCGGCGATACGGTCTCCATCGAGACGTGGATGCACGCGAAGGACCAATTCCAGCCGGGCATCTCGATGGAGAAGATCCTCGAGCTGCGCAAGAGCAATCCCGGAGGGGCGTTCCATTCGCTGACCGGGCCCATCTTCGTCGAGGGAGCGGAGCCCGGCGACGTGCTGGAGATCCGGATCCTCCGCATCGTGCCGAAGCGCCATGGCGGGAACTACAATCTACCCGGCAAGGACTTCCCCACCGTCGGCGCGCTGGCGCCCGAATTTCCGGATGGTCACGTCCAATTCTTCGATGTCGATCCCAAGCGACAGTCGGTGCAATTCAAGCCAGGCATCGAGATCCCGCTGCGCCCCTTTCCGGGAACCCTGGCCGTCGGCATGGACCCGGACGATCCCGCGCCGCGCAAGGGCGATTCCAAGGGCGACAAGCTGGCGCCAGTGAATACCGTGCGCCCCTGGAAGAACGGTTCCAACATGGATCTCAACGAGCTGACCGCCGGCAGCACGCTGTTCGTTCCGGTGTTCCTCAAAGGTGGGCTCATCTGGACGGGAGATTCGCACTGCGCGCAGGGAAACGGCGAGGTGAACCTCACCGCGCTGGAGTGCTCGTTCGAGGAGATCGAGCTGCAGCCGATCGTCCGGAAGGACTTGAAGCTCGACTGGCCGCGAGCGGAGACGAAGAGCCACTACATCCTGCTCGGCTTCGACGAGGACTTGAACAAGGCGATGGCCAATGCAGTGCGGGAGACGGTGGATTTCCTGGTGGCGACCAGGGGCCTCGACCGGTACGAAGCGTACGCGCTCACTTCCATGGCAGCCGACTGTCGCGTGACCCAGGTGGTCGACGTACGCAAGGGCGTCCACTGCATGGTTCCGAAGAGCCTGTTCACCAAGCGCCGCTGAAGATTGCCGCCGGTTGCGCTGCTAGGGCGCGGGTTGGGGCCGGATCAGCGTGAACGAGATCCTCGTGCCCTTCCCGCGCGCGCTGTCCGCCCAGATGCGCCCGCCGTGCGCCTCGACGATCCGCCGGGCGATGTAGAGGCCCAGCCCGGCCCCGGAGCGCTCGCCTTCGCGCGCCTGCCAGTAGCGCTCGAACAGATGCGGGAGGTGCTCGGGCGAGATTCCGGCACCCGTGTCCGAGATCGAGAAGCACGCCTCGCGCTGCTCGACCGAGACCTCGAGACGGACCCCGCCCTCTTCGGTGAACTTGATCGCGTTGCCCAGGAGGTTGGCGAACACTTGCAGAATCCGGTGGCGGTCGCAGTGCACGAGCGTCCCCGGCCCGGGCAGCTCCGCCTCGAGCGCGATGCCTTTCTGCGCGGCGAGCGGCTGCACGGCGAGGAGCGCGTCCTGGGCCAGCGTGCGCGCGTCGCAGCTCGTCCGAGCGACGCGGAGGCTGCCGGCATCGATTCGCGCGACGTCGAGCAGATCGTCGACCAGCCGGCTCATCGCGTCCGCCTGGCGCTCCAGCCTGCCGACGAAATCGCGCGCAAGCGCGGCGTCCTCCGGCAGCTCGTTCGCCAGGGATGACGCCGTCAGCCGGAAGACGTTCAGCATGTTCCGCAGATCGTGCGAGACCACCGCCAGGACGTCGTCCCGCTGGCGCACGGCCCGCTGTGCCGTGTCCAGCGCGGCTTGCCGCTCGGCCTCGGCCGCCACGCGCGCCGTCACGTCGCGCGCCGTGACCGCCACGCCTTCGATCTCGCCGCGCTGCCCGCGCAGCGGCGCCAGGGCGTACTCGTGGTGCACCATTCCGCCGGGTGTCGAAACTGCCCGCGCGTCCTCGACGACCCGCCCGGTGGTGAGGGCCAACCGCAGCATCCCGTAGAACTGCGCCGTGTAGCCCGGGTCCCAACCCAGGTCCTGCCAGGTGCGGCCGAGCATCTGCGCGCTGTCCAGGCCCATCGCGCGGGCGCCGCGCTCGCTGGCGTAGATGTACCGGCCGCGGGCGTCGAAGGCGTAGAACTGGTCCGGCGAGGACTCCAGCAGCGCCTCGAGCAGCCGCACGCGGCGGCGGAGCTTGAGCAATCCCAGGGCCTGGCTTGCGGCGGAACGAAGCGCGTCGATCTGGTGGGCCGAAAGCGTGCGCGGCGTGCGATCGAGGATGGCGACCACGCCGACCTCGGTCTGCCCTTCGTGCAGCGGCGCGACCGCGAGGAAGCGCGCGCCAGGAACCAGCGCGAGAAGCGGATCGCCGGAGCTGCGAGGGTCGGCAGCCGCGTCCTCGATCACTTCGATGTCCTGCGGCAGGGCGAACTTCGGAGCTTCCGAAATCTCCAGTCCGAGCCGGGATTTGAACCAGAGCCTGCTGCGGCCGACGAGGGCCAGCAGGGCAACTGGCGCGTTGCATACGCGGGCAACGTACCGGATCAGCTCGTCCGACTCGGGGTCGGGCGATGGATCGGTGACCGTCAACGCCCGGACGATCGAGAGTTGTTCGTCTTCGCTGAGCATCCGCCCAGACATTACCGAGACTGAAGCCTGGGAACAATACGCGCTGTCTCAGGCCCATGCGATCGCGTTCAGCGGGGAGTCAAGACGAAAGCGTGCGCTCGCTCCTGGTCGACCTGCCCTTCGCTGCAGAGGATCTGACCCGCGTCGTTGATCCCGAGCGAAGTGCGCAGCCGGACGTGCAAGTCTGGGATCAGCTCGTTCAGGTCCCACATCACGCCGTCGCGGAAGACGTAGGCGCGGCTGTCATAGTGCGCGTTGGGCGGCTCGTCCGGGTCTGCATCGGGATCGGCGTACAGCTTGTTGTAGACGTTGCCGACCACCACGCCTGCGTCGTTGATGCCGGTAGCCGAGACCCAGGGCAGGCCCGGCAGCGTTCCCAGATCGCGCATCGCGAAGCCGTCCCAGACGACTGCGTGGATCAAGTCGTCATCGCCGGGCGTCAGGGTCGACATCCCGGCGACCTGGCCGAGGCGATTGACGGCCTGACCGCGGCTGAAGTTCCCGCCCAGCGATCCGAGATCGTGCAGCTTGCCGTCCCAGAGAAAGGCGTGCCGTGGCCCGGGGGCGAGCTGCGCCTGGCCGGTGACCTGTCCGCGCTCGTTGATGGCGAAGGCGAGGCTTTCGATCCCGCCCAGCGTCCCGAGGTCGTTGAACACGCCCGAATCGAGCACGAACGCGTGGTACTCGCCGTCGGGCGTCAGCCAATCGCCTGCGACGCGGCCTGCCGCGTTCACCACGTTGGCAGTGCTGGAGCTGCCCGTGCCGCTGGCGAGGTCGACCACCTCGCCGCGCGCGGTGAGGAGAACCGCACGCCGGGTGGAGCCGCGCAACTCGTATCCGGCCACGTCGCCGTTGGCCGCGATGCCGCTCGCGACGAAGCGGCGGCTCTCGCCTGGAGCGGACAGGCGCCGCACCGTGCCCGTCCGGCTATCGTAGACCCAAGGTCCGGACGACGAGTTCCCCACCACCTGCCCGGCGTCGTTCATTGCCGCTGGCCTGCTGTCTTCTCCGACCGCCGGGGCGATCTGCGTCACTGCGTACTGCGGATGGTTGGCCGGGACGGGGACGAATGTCGCCACGACGTGGTGGTCGGCCTCCATGGTGAACGCTCAGGTGCCCGTCCCATTGCAGACGTCGCCGGACCACAGGGTGAACCGGGACCCCCAGGTGGGACTAGGGGTCATGGTCACCTTGGTCCCTGGCGCCAGGTCGAGGGCGCACGCGTCCGGACAGTCGATCCCGTCCGGCTCGGAGGTGAGCCGGCCCTTGCCGCCGCCGTCCGACGAGACGGTGAGCATGAAGTTGCCCGGCGTCGGGGGCGGGCGCACCGACGCGAATTCCGCGCGGACTTCCAGGTCGGCGTCGAGCTGCAAATCGCATGCGCCGGTTCCGGAGCACGCCCCGGTCCAACCTTTGAACGACGCGCCCGCCGACGGGACCGCCTCGAGGTGAACTGCCATGCCCGAAGGCACCGATGTCGTGCAATCGCTCGTGCAGGACACCTGTGGCGAGCGCACGGAGCCGGAGCCCGAGACGAGCACGTGCAGGGTCCGCTGCGCGCTCGGAGGTGCGACGGATTCCTCGTGTCGCGACGTCCCCGAACAGGCGACGCCGAAGGCGGCCGCTACGACCACGACGGACGCTGATCGCATGGGGCCTCCGGACGAAGATCTCCGGATGAAAAATTCGCACCGCCCGGCATGCAGGCACCAGTCAGGCGCTCGGCGGCATCGCTGCTGGATTTCGTCAGGAGCTATCTGAAGCGGACGCCGGCCGCAGGCACGCGCGGCCGAGATCGGCGACCCGCTTGCATCCCATCAGGGCCATGGCGCGCCTGAGCTCCCCGAGCAGGATCCGGATCGCGTCGGCGACTCCTGCCTGTCCGGCAGCGGCGAGGCCGTACAGGTAGGGCCGGCCGATCATGCATGCGCGAGCGCCGAGCGCGAGCGCCTTTGCCATGTCTGCCCCGCGTCGGATCCCGCCGTCGAAAAGCACCTCGACGCGAGAGCCGATCGCTTCCGCGATCTCGGGGAGCACCTCGAGCGAGCCGGGAGCATCGTCGAGTTGCCGCCCGCCATGGTTCGATACGATCACCGCGTCTGCCCCGTGCTCGACCGAAAGCCGCGCGTCCTGGGCGCTCATCACGCCCTTGACCGCCAGAGGTCCCTTCCAGAGCCGGCGTATCCATTCCAGATCCTTCCAGGTCACCGCCGGATCGAACAGGCTGTTCACGAAAGGCGAGAGGGCGAAGGGCTTCAGGCTGACCGAACCGTCGGCCGGGGTCACGTTGGCGAAGGTGACGCGGGGACCCCGCCAGATCGTCCACAGCCATCGGGGACAGCGCAGGGTGTCGATGGCGTTCCTGAGCGTCACCCGGGGTGGGATGGTCGCCCCGCTCCGCACGTCGCGCTCGCGCTGGCCAAGGACCGGCACGTCGAGGGTGACGACCAGGACCCGGTAGCCGCTGGCAGCGGCCCGCTCGATGAGCTTCTGGGTGACGCCGCGATCCTTCCAGACGTAGAGCTGGAACCAGTGCTCGCCGGGAGCCTCGCTGGCGATCTCTTCCAGCGTGACGGAGGACAGGCAGCTGGCGGCCCAGCGGATTCCGGCGTCCGTCGCGGCGCGAGCCGTCGCGATCTCCCCACGCGAGGTGGCCATTCCGCACAGCCCGGTCGGGGCCAGGACGAGCGGCGCGGGCAGGCGTTCGCCGAGCACGCTCGTCGCCAGGTCGACCGACGAGACGTCGATGCCGACCCGGGGCACGAGCGCATGGCGTCCGAATGCCGCGCGGTTGCGCCGGAGCGTCACCTCGTCCTCGGCCGCCCCATCGATGAAGTCGAACACCGCTCGAGGCAGCCGGCGGCGGGCGCGGAGGCGCAAGTCGTCGATGTTGAGCGCCATGCGCTCGAGCTTAGCAGGACCGCCCACCATCACGGCGGTTTGGCGGTCCTGCCTGAGTTCTCGTGACCGGCCGAGTCAGCTTACTGGCAATCCGGTTTGTGCAACTGGATGTTGCCGCCGGCGAGGTAGCCGGAGGCCACTTGCTGCGGCGACTCCTTGCTCAGCAGCAATCGGAACTGGTCGACCCTGCCGCCTGGCTCACCATCGTCGGACACGTCCGCCTCGTACGACTCGGTCGTCCCCGCCACGTCGGCCGAGCCGACCGTCTGCCGTCCATTGGGCCCGAAGGGCGGATAGAAATCGTAGCCGCTGACTCCAGTTCCCTTGACGCGCAAACCATTGCCGTGGTCGACGAAGAGGAGGTGACCCCAGGGTCCGTTCTTGATTCCCCCGGCCACGGCGAAATGGGCCTTGGCGTTCGGGTCGTGGGGGGACACGATCCAACCGCCGCCGGTCACGAAGTCCGTCGCTCCCGTGCCGCACAGAGGCGTCGGGGGCGGTGACGCCGGACAGGTCACGTCGGCATGTACATGCGACACGATCACGTCGGCGAGCGGCGCGCCGCCGGGCGCGGGGTTGTTGGCCACGACGTGGAGCGCGTTGACGTCCATGCCGCCCGACTGGCCGTTCACCGAGCTGGACTGCTCGTTGATCACCACCGAGCCCGCGTTG
>VBKO01000518.1 GCA_005888115.1 Deltaproteobacteria bacterium | reverse complement strand
CAAGCTTGCTCCGGAGATGGTGGTCCTCGATTTCGGCGCGGGTTCGTGCTGGTCGTCACGCTACCTGACCCAGCTCGGCATGGAAGTCATCGCCATGGACGCGTCCTCGTCGGCTCTGGAGATCGGCCGGCAGCTCTATGCGCGCAATCCGGTCTTCGGCGAGAAGCCTCCGCCGCGCTTCCTTCCTTTCGACGGCCGCAGGTTCGACCTACCAGACCGGAGCGTCGATCGGGTGCTCTGCTACGACGCGTTCCATCACGTACCCAATCCAGAGGAGGTTGTGCGCGAGATGGGGCGCGTGCTGAAGCCTGGCGGGATCGCCGGGTTCTCCGAGCCGGGTCCGGATCACTCGAGGTCGCCGCAGTCCCAGTACGAGATGCGCACCTTCCGCGTGCTGGAGAACGACGTCAGGATGGCCGAGATCCAGCGTTGGTCGCGCCGCGCTGGATTCGAGCGCCTCCATGTCTCGGTATTCAGCAGCGTGCCTTTCCACCTGCCGCTCGACGAGTTCGATGCGTTCCTGGAGCGGGCGAGTGGCGGGCAACGCTATCTGGATGCGACGAGGGACTATCTCCGCAACCGCCGGCTGTTCTTCCTCACCAAGGCCGGAACCGAAATCGCCGACAGCCGCCAACGCGCCGGTTTGAAAGCCGAGCTGCAGGTGGACGTGTCGCAGACTCGGGTTCGACCAGGCAATTCATTTTTCGCATCTGCGCAGGTCACGAACAGCGGCTCGGCTGCGTGGCGGCCCAGCACCGCCAGGATCGGGGCCGTCAACCTGGGCATCCATCTCTGCGATACTTCCGGTCAGGTGCTGAATCTCGACTATTTCCGGCAGCCCCTTTCTCCCGAGCGCGTCGTCCGGCCTGGTGAGACGCTGGAATTGAAGTTCCAGGTCCCGAGTCCCCCCACCGGGCGCTACGTGCTGGAGTTCGACCTGGTCAGCGAAGCGGTCTGCTGGTTCGCGACCAATGGTTCGCGCACCGTCCGGATCGCCGTCGAGGTGGAGTAGCGCATCGTTCGGTAAGCGACATGGCGCTCGCGTCCCGCGCTTGCCGCATTCGGGGTCGGTGATTACCCCGCCAGCCGGGGCGGCTCCGGTTCGCCCCGGAGTGACCATGAACCGCGTCTGCGCACTCGCCATGTCGGCGTCCATCGCCGCAGTCTCCTCTTCCTGCGCCCAGGAGTCGCACTGGAAGCTGCAGCTGAGCTCATCGGCCAGCTCGGCGTCTGCCGGCGATTCGTTCCGGGTCGAGATGAACGCCGGCGCAACGACGCTGGGTGACTCCGGGGCGTCAGGACGCGGGCGAGTATGCCATCACCGTGACGGCGACCGTCGGAGCGGAATCGCAGACCGCGCTCGACCTGGTGGTGCAGCAGTCGAACAGCGCGCCCAGGTGGAGCGGTGCCTTCATGTTCGGCGACGACACCGGTATGCGACGCGACTGCCAGAGTCCGAGCACCTGCACGTCGCAGGGCACGCCGAAGCTGTACATGACGACCTGCGACGCTGACAACGACCGGATGATCATCGACGTCGAGGTTGTCGTCCGGGGACAGCCGTTCACCCACGCACCGACTCATTCGGCATCGATTCCGACCGGATACTCAGACGGCCTCGGACGGGATTGCGCCTTCGCATCCGTGTCGCTGACAGGCCTGGCGGTCGAACAATCCTACGATTACGCCATCCGGGTTTCGGACGCGTTCGGCGCAGTCGCGAATGTCCCTCTGGCATCGGACGGCTGGTTGCGGCGCGATTTCTTCGGATTCGATCAAGGCCCCTGCACGACCAGACAGTGCGCCTGCGTGGCATCCGGCGGAACCGGGTGTGCAGGAGATCCGTATCAATGCTGCAGCGGGATCTGCGACACTACTCTGCTCGGGTACGGGATGTGCCACTAAGGAGCGAACGAAGGCACCACCCGATCAGCTTGTAGAGCAGCCGCGCGGCGACGTTTTCATCCCATTCCGTGGACAGCCCGCCGGGCACCTTGGTGCCGGTATGCGGGCACAGCGTCGGGTCCAGCCCGTCGATGTCGAAGCTCACGTACACGTCCTGCGGCAGCGTCTCGAGGATGCGCAGCGTCTGCTGCCCCCAGGTCTCGCCCGCGAAGCGGGCCTCGGCCAGCTCGGAATCGAAGAACGTGCGGATCCGGCCGCCGGAGGAGGCGATGCGCTCGTGCTCCTCCTCGCAGAGGTCGCGAATCCCGACCTGCACCAGGCGCGCCATCTGCGGGATGCGCTCGACCACGTTGTCCATGATCGATGCGTGCGACCAGGTAAACCCCTCGTACGCTCGGCGCAGGTCCGCGTGGGCGTCCACGTGCAAGATGCCGAGCCCCGGCCAGCGGCGGGCGTGGGCCTCGATGGCGCCGAAGGAAACGGAGTGGTCGCCGCCGATGGTGCCCACGATCTTGCCGCGCTCGAGGAACAGCTCGACCGTGGCGCGCACCCAGGCGTTCATCTTCTCCGTGTGCGCGTCCACCGTCGCCGCCGCCCCGAGCAGCGCCGGATCGCCGTGCGTGCCGCCGGCGGCGATCACGTGCGCGGCCGCGGTGCGGGCGCCGAGGTCCCAGGCGCGCACGTCGGGCGACTCCTCCAGCATCGCGATCCCTTGCTCGTACGGCTTGCCCGTCTCCAGGTCGAACAGATCCACCTGCCGGCTGGCCTGGAGGATCGCGCGCGGGCCGTTGGACGTCCCGCCGCCGTAGCTGGTGGTCGCCTCGAACGGCACGGGGACCAGCACTACGCGGGCGTTCGCGGGTGAATGCGGCAAGCCGAAGATGCCGCCGCCGGTCGCCGCGGCGTTGGGGTCGAACTTCGTCACGCCAGCACCTCCGGACAGATCTCGCGGACCAGCTTCGGGCGGACGCGCGTCGCGGCGAGCAGTGCCTGCAGCCGCGCGCGCGCGCCGCGGTGCTCGCGGTGCACGCGGCGCGCGAGAATCAGCTCGTTCTTCAGCGAGTGCTCCCAGCCGGTCAGCTCGGTGACGGTCACCTGGTACCCGAACGACTCGAGCACCAAGGCGCGGACGACATTGGTCAGGTGCGCGCCGGCCTCGCGCCGGTGGATGGGGTGCGCCCAGAGGAGCGGCCATGGCTGCGCGGCGGCGTCGGGCTGCTCCTTGAGCTGCGCCGCCACCTCCGCCTGGCAGCACGGCACTACCGCGATGTGGTCCGCCTCGCGCCGCAACCCGACGGCGATGGCGTCGTCGGTCGCGGTGTCGCAGGCGTGCAGCGCCATCAGGAGGTGCACGCGCTCAGGCAGCTCCGCGCGCGCGAGCTCCGCCTGCACGAAGCGCATGCGGTCGAAGCCCAGCTTGCGCGAGCGCTCCTCGGCGCGGCGCCGCAGGTCCTCTCGCGGCTCGACGCAGTACAGGATCTCGCGGGCGCCAGGATCGCGCAGGAACAGCTCGTACAAGACGAAAGCCAGGTACGCGTTGCCTGCTCCGGCGTCGACCAGCACGCCCTCCGGGTGGCGCTCGCGGACGTCGAGCAGCGCGGGCTCCAGCAGCCGCACCAGGTGGTTCACCTGCTTGAGCTTCCGCAGCGAGTCGGCGTGCAGCGCACCGTCGCGCCCGAGCAGGTGCAGCTCGCGCAAGAGCTCGGGAGACTGCCCCGGCAGCAGCTCGCGCTGGACCGCTTCGCCTTTGGCCTGCCGGGGAGACATGAGGACTCGCCAGTATCGCCCGTGCATGGCAAGAGAGCACGCGAAATGGACCTGTTCGCGGTGTGCGCCCCGGGACTCGAACCGGTGCTGGAGGCCGAGCTCACGGCTCTCGGCATGCGGGCACGCTCCGTCCCAGGCGGCGCCGAGTTGGAAGGCGACTCGCGCGACGTCGAGCGGCTCAACCTCTGGCTCCGGACGGCCAGCCGCGTGCTCGTGCGCCTGGGCCAGGTGAAGGCGACCAGCTTCGCCGAGCTGGTGCGCAAGGCGCGCACTCTGCCCTTCGAGACGGTCGCGCGACG
>VBKO01000377.1 GCA_005888115.1 Deltaproteobacteria bacterium | reverse complement strand
GTGGTGGGCGCCGATCCAGAAGCCGAGCGGGACCCACACCTCGTCGGCGACGTGGTGGAAGATCTGCTCGGCGATACCGCCCTCCTCGTGCGCCTCGCCCGCCTTTCCCTCCTCCGGGTGCTGGCGAGCGCCGCGCGCGCCGGGCGCCGCTTCCTGCTTTCCCAAGGTGACGCCGCGCCCGGTGGCGCGGGGTTTCTCGCTGTCGGGAATGGGGGCCGGCTTGTGCTCCTGCACTTCGCCGCGAGGCGGCCCTTGGGGATGCGAGGCTTGCGCGAGGAGGAGAGCGAGGGCGAGCGCGATGTGCATCGTTCAGGCTCCGGCCCGCCGCCGGCGCGACGAGCCCCACACGTAGGCGATTTCCACTGCCTGCGTGAGCGCGTAGAGGAGGAAGAAGGACGAGGCGTACCCGAGCGCGGCGTCGCCGCGCGCTCCGGAGAGGATGAAGCCCGCGGCGACCGCCAGCATGCGAGCGAAAAAGCCCGCGACGAACCCGGCCAGGACGCCGTTGGTCCCGTGCGGAGCGCCCAGCGCCAGCGCGGGCAAGGCGCAGAGTGCCGAGACGGCGGCCGCGGCGGCGCCGAACAGCGCTGCGCGCGATTGGCTTGCCGACACCGCGAGGCCCACGCCGCACATCGCGGCCGATGCGAGCGCGTACGGCAACAGCGCTGGGCGAGTGGGGGCGGAAGCTGTGGCCTGCGTCACTTCTTCCTTCCGATCGCCAGCACGGACTTGAAGAACAGATAGAAACCCAGCGCCGTCCCGACCACGGCGCCGGACACCAGCAGCCAGGGCACCGTGTGCAGCTTGCGATCCGCGAACCAGCCCACCAACGTCCACAACGCCACCGACCCGACCAGCTGCCAGCTCGCATCCAGGTAGGGCGCCGCGCGCCGGTAGGATTCGGCCGCGTCCTCTTCTCGACCCTCGCTGGGCCGCTTCTCCGGCAAATCGACGCCCGCTCCAAAAAGCAGCGCCAGATAGCACGGGCTCTCTAGGCCGTCAATGAACGAGAACCTCTCGGGATTTTTCCTTGGCGCGCGATGGTATCCTGGGGCCCATGCTGCGGCCGTCCGGGTCCCTGCTCGCCTCCTCGCGCGCTGCGCAGCGCCGCACCGTGCGCGTCGAGGTCTTTCGCCTGGCCGCGGCGCTGGTCCGGAAAACGAGCGCGGCCATCGCCGACCTGGCCGGAGCCACGGTGGACCTCGCGATCATGCTCGGCCTTCCCATCCTCTACGCCGTCGCCGCTTATCTCACGCTCGACCTGCCAGCCCGCCTGCTCGCCGGGCGGGTGCACTTCACTGGCGCCGGCTTCCTCGTCTTCCTCTGCGCCGTCGGTCTGTCGCTCCTGGGCGTGTCACGGATGCTGCACGATGCCCCTCCGGTCGCTCCAGTGCGCCCCAGGTTCGCCAGGGCCATGCTGCTCGCAGGCTGGGCCGCCGCCCTGCTGCTGACGTTCGCCGACCTGGCCGGCTAACGCCCGCCTCCGATTCCCAGAGCGCCTCGTCGTGCCGAACTTCCTCCACAAGGAGGTCGTCATGGTGCGTTCCATCCTCTCCTTCCTTTCCATGCTGCTGTGGGCGCCCGCCCTCGCGCTGGCGCAGGCCGGCCAGGGTTCGCCGGGCTCTCCGGGCAACGCTCCGGCCGGCACGGGCGCCGGGCCCGCGGCCCGCGCCGGTGACGCCGCTGCAAGCGGAGGCGGCGCGTGGGTGTGGTGGATCATCGTCGCGATCATCGTGCTCGCGATCATCTGGTGGGCGGCCGGCTCGGGCAGGCGCCGGCGTCCCGCCGGACCGTGAGGTAGCTCGGTAGCACGAGAGCGCGCCGCGCCGGCGCAGCGACGCCGGTCGGGTTCCGTGCCGCCTCGGCATCGCTCTCGCCGTGCGCCCCCTACCTTGCAGGGAGGAGGTCGACGCATGGCGAGAGCGCTGAGCGGGCAGGTGGTGGTGGTCACGGGCGCATCGAGCGGCGTTGGCCGCGCGATCGCGCGAGCGTTCGGGCGCGCACGGTCACGCGTCGGACTGATCGCGCGTACGCGCGAGGCGCTGGAGAACGCCGCGCGGGAGATCCGCGAGGGCGGCGGGGAGGCGCTGGTCCTGCCGCTGGACGTGTCCGACGCCCGGGCGGTACAGCAGGCCGCCGACGAGGTGGCCGCGAGGTGGGGGCGAATCGACACCTGGGTGAACGACGCGATGGTGTCGGTGTTCTCGCCGGTGAGCCAGACGACGCCCGAGGAGTATCGCCGCGTGACCGAGGTGAACTACCTCGGGACCGTGCACGGTACGCTCGCGGCGCTCCGGCACATGCGCGCGACCGGAGAGGGCACGATCATCCAGATCGGCTCTGCGCTGGTCTACCGGTCGATCCCGCTGCAGAGCGCCTACTGCGCGTCGAAGGCGGCCATCCGCGGGTTCACCGATTCGCTCCGCTGCGAGCTTGTGCACGAGAAGAGCCGCATCCGGGTCACCATGCTGCAGCTGCCGGCCGTGAACACCCCCCAGTTCGAGGTGGTGCGCACGCGGCTGCCGCGCCATCCCAAGCCAGTGCCGCCGATCTATCAGCCGGAAGCGATCGCGCACGCCGTGTTGCGCGTCGCCGCGAAACCGGTGCGCGAGATGTGGCTGGCGCCCAGCGCCATCGCGGCGATCGTCGGCCAGCGCCTCGCACCCGGACTGCTCGACCGTTATCTGGGCCGCAGAGGATACGAGGCGCAGCAGACCGGCGAGCCGGTCGCTGCAGGCCGGCCCGACAACCTCTTCGCGCCGCTCCCCGGCGACCGCGGCGCACATGGCCGGTTTGATGCCGAGGCCCGTCCGCGCAGCCTGGAGATGTCGGCGCGCCTGCGCGCCCGCGCCCTCGCAGCAGCCGCCGCCGGCGTGGTGGCCTTCGTCGGGATCCGCGCATGGCGCACCTGAGCGACGAGCCGACGTTGCGCCTCGGACATCCGTTCAGGGCCTGGCTCACGGCAGGCGTCGCCGCGACCGCTGCGCTGGGTCGTTTCGAATCGCTGGAGCGACTCCTCCTCGGTCGCGAACCGTCGTACGCCCCCGCGCGCGTCGCGCAGCGTCTGTTCGGCAGCCGCCATTTCGGGCCACTGCTGCGCTGGACCTACGGGCCCGCGCTCGGCGTCGCGTACGGAGCCCTGCGCTCCAGGATCTCCGTGCCGGCTCTCGCCTTCGGCGCCGCGATCGCGACGGTGGAGCTCCTGGCCATGCCCAGGGTGGGCGCTACGCCGCCCATCCGCGGACGCGAGGCGATCGCGCTGTTCCTGCACGCCGCCGCGTTCGCGGTAGCGGCGGAGGCCGCGCTGTCTCAGGCTGCGCGCAGCGTCTCGCGCAGGGCGACCACGGTCTGATCGATCTCTTCGGTCCCGTGCTCGCTGGAGAGGAACGCCGCCTCGAACTGGCTGGGCGGCAGATACACTCCGCGCTCGAGAAGGGCCCGGTGCACGGCCGCGAACCGCGCCAGGTCGGACCGCTTCGCGCTCGGGTAATCGGATACCTCGGAGGAAGCGAAGAACAGCGTCCACATCGAGCCTGCCTGGTTGACCTGGGCCGGGACTTTCGCGGCCGCGCACGCCTCGCGGAGCTGCCCGCACAGCTCCTCGGTGCGCTTCTCGATCTGCTCGGTGAAGCCGCGCTGCCGGACCAGGTCCAGCATCGCGCAACCCGCCGCCATCGCTACCGGATTCCCGGAGAGCGTCCCGGCCTGGTAGATGGGGCCCTCCGGCGCAACCTGCGCCAGCACGTCCTCGCGTCCTCCGTATGCACCGACCGGCAATCCGCCGCCGATCACCTTGCCCAGGCAGGTGAGGTCCGGCTCGATTCCGTACCGCTGCTGCGCGCCGCCGCGCGCTACGCGGAAGCCTGTCATCACTTCGTCGAAGATGAGCAGGGCGTCAGCGGCGCGCGTCTCCTCGCGCAGGGTTTCGAGGAACCCGGCCCTGGGCAGGAGCACGCCCATGTTGCCGACCACCGGCTCCACGATCGCGCACGCCGTCTCGCGTCCCTGGGGCGAGCGGAAGAACCCGCGCACCGCCTCGACGTCGTTGAACGGCAAGACGGTCGTCAGCTTCGCCAGCGCGGCGGGCACGCCGGGGGAGTCAGGCAGGCCGAGCGTCTCGACGCCGCTCCCGGCCCTCACGAGAAGGCTGTCGGCGGCCCCGTGGTAGCACCCCTCGAACTTCACGATCCGCTCTCGGCCGGTGAACCCGCGCGCCACCCGGAGGGCGGCGGAGGTCGCCTCGGTTCCGGAGGAGACCAAGCGCATCCGTTTCATCGAGGGGACCAGTGCACGCACCTTCTCCGCCAGATCCGACTCGCGCGGAGTGGGCGCGCCGAAGCTCGTCCCTTGCGCCGCCGCGTCGGTCACCGCGCGAACGATCTCCGGGTGCGCGTGGCCGGCGAGTAGCGGCCCCCAGCTGAGCACGTAGTCGACGAGGTGGTTGCCGTCCACGTCGACCAGATGCGCGCCCTCGCCGCGCGCGATGAAGAGCGGCTCGCCGCCCACCGCGCGGAACGCGCGCACGGGACTGTTCACGCCGCCGGGAAACAGCGCCCGGGCGCGGGCGAGCTCCTTCTGCGACTTGGCGGTCTTCATGGCGCGAAAGGACTAACACGTTCGCAGGAAGAGGGATCGGCGGCAGCTAACCCACGCTGGGTTCGGCTGACCGTGATCTGTTGGGGGGTCGAGGGGGGAGCGAGCGAATCAATGGATCAATGCGTCGAAGCCCGCCCGTTGCGGGCAAGGCCGCGGTCGAACACCGCCGAGAGGTTCCGCGGGTCCACCGCCTTGGCCATGTCCAGACGACGCTGCGCCCGCTCGAGGGCGAACTGGACCACGTCGGGCGAGTCGTGCGTGGGAAGCGCCTGGGTGAACGCCTGCACGGCGTGGGCGTCGTCGCCCATCTCGACCAGGCAGTTGCCCATCTCGAACCGGGCCTCGGCCGCCTCCTTGGTACCCGGGTACTGCTGCGTCACGCCGCGGTACGCGGAGACGGCGTCGGCGTGGCGGCCGGAGAGGTGGAAGGTCGAGGCGGCGAGCAGCGCGGCGGCGGAAGCGAGCTTCGACTCCGGCCACCGCTTCTGCAGCTCGGCGGCGGCCGCGCGCGCATCCTGGTAGTCGCCGCGGTCACTCTGCGCCCGCGCGATCTTGAGCTGGGCGACGTCGGCGCCCGGGCGGTCGGGCGCGGCGGCGACCTGGTCGCGCCACGCCTCGAGCGCTCCGCGAAGATCGCCCAGGCGCAGATCGAGGTCGCCGAGGCGCTCGCGAGCCTCGAACGATTCCGGCGCGGTGGGATAGCGCTTCACCAGCTGCCGGTACTCCTGCGCGGCGCAGCGCGGCTTGTCGAGGTGCAGCGCGCACAGGTCGCCGGCGAGCTTGAAGGCGCCCCGGCGGACGTCGTCGGCCCCGTCGGTGCGGTCGTCGCCGAGCTGGAAGAGGACCGCGCGCGCCTCGATCAATGCCGCGTTGTGGTGCCCCGCGAGCGCGAGGTCGCGCGCCTGCTCGAGCTTGGCCGCGGCGCTCTTGCCGCACCCGCAGAGCAGCAGGGCGACGCCCAACGCCAGCGCAGTCGTTCCTCGCAGCATCAATGAGAAGCGGTACCAGTTCCGCACTGGCGTCGCAACGAATGAAATGTGCGCGCCCGCGCACGACCTGCGCGCGGGTGCTCCCGGGTGGGACACCAAGGCTACACGTCCTCCGAGCCGTCCGGCGGGCTTCCGTCGTCGTCCTCGTGGCCGGCGGCGGCCTGCTCCGCGGCGACTTCGGCCGCGGCGTCTGCCTCGCGCTCCTCGGGAGCGCGGGTGGCCCCGACCACCTTCTCGCCCTCCTGTCGGAGATCGATGAGCCGCACGCCCTGCGTGTTGCGCCCGATGAGCGAGACCTCGGCGACGCGGGTGCGGATGATCATGCCCTTGTTGGTGATGATCATCACCTCTTCCGCGTCGGTGACCTGCAGCATGGCGACCACCTTGCCGTTCCGCTCGGTGGTCTTGATGTCGATGATGCCCTTGCCGCCGCGATGCGTGCGCCGGTACTCGTCGATGGTGGTCCGCTTGCCGTAGCCGTTCTCGGTCACCGTGAGGAGCGTCGAACCGGAATGCACCAGCTCGGCCCCGACCACGTGATCGCCGTCCTCCAGCGTGATCCCCTTGACCCCGTACGCGGTGCGGCCCATCGCCCGGACTTCCTTCTGCTCGAACCGGATGGCCATGCCGTCCGCGGTGCCGATCACGACGTCCTCGTTTCCGCGCGCGTGCATGACGGAGACGAGCGAGTCGTTCTCCTCGATGGAGAGCGCCTTGAGCCCGCTGGGCCGCGGCCGCGAGAACGCGGACAGCGCGGTGCGCTTGATGAGCCCGTTGCGGGTGACGAAGACGATGTACGGCCCCTTGCTGACCGCGATCGCGTCCTCGGCGGCGGCTCGCGCCTCGTCGCGCGCACCCGCCGTCTGCTCGGCATCGCCAGGCGCGGGAGTCTCGGCCTCGGCCGCGGCTTCCTCGCCCTCCGCTTCCTCTCCCTCGGCCGCGAGCTTCTTCGGCAGCTCCTTGACCGTGAGCAGCGCCGCGAGCTTCTCCTCCGCCCCGAGCGGTACCAGGTTGATGATCGCCTTGCCGCGCGCGGCGCGACCCGCCTGTGGCAGCTCGTGCACCTTCAGCCAGAAGACGCGCCCCTTGTTGGTGAAGAGCAAGAGGTACGCGTGCGTCGAGGCGACGAAGATCTGCTCGATGAAATCATCGTCCGAGGTCATCGCTCCGGTCTTGCCCTTGCCGCCGCGCTTCTGCGCCCGATAGAGCGAGACGGGGTTGCGCTTCACGTAGCCGGCGTGGCTCACGGTGACGACCATGTCCTCGTCGGCGATGAGGTCCTCGTCGGACAGGTCGCTGGCCTCGCCGACGATCTCCGTCCGCCGGGCGTCGGAGAAGTCGCGCTGCACCTCGCGCAGCTCGTCCTTGATCACCCCCAGGAGCAGCTCCTCGCTGCTCAGGATGGCCTCGAGCCGGGTGATGAGCTTCTGCACTTCGGCCAGCTCGTCGACGATCTTCTGCTTCTCCAGCCCGGTGAGGCGCTGGAGCTGCATCTCCAGGATGGCCTTGGCCTGGATCTCGGAGAGGGCGTAGAGCGTCTGCAGCTGCGTCGAGGCGATCTCGCGGTTCGCGCTCGCCTTGATCACGGCGATGATCTCGTCGATGTGGTCGAGCGCGATCTTGTAGCCGAGCAGGATGTGCTCGCGCTCGCGCGCCTTGCGCAGGTCGTAACGCGTGCGCCGGGTGACGACGTCGCGCCTGTGCGCGATGAACCGCTCGAGCAGGGGCTTCACGCCCAGCGTGCGCGGCTGCCCGCGGTCGATGGCCAGCAGGGTGGCGCCGAAGGTGTCCTGGAAGAGGGCGCTGTGCTGGTAGAGGTTGTTCAGGACCACGCCCGTCACCGCATCGCGCTTGGTCTCCACCACCGCGCGGATGCCCTCGCGGCTCGACTCGTCGCGCAGGTCGCTGATGCCCTCCAGCTTCTTCTCCTTCACCATCTCGGCGATGGTCTGGATGGCGCGGGCCTTGTTGACCTGGTAGGGGACCTCGGTCACCACGATCGTGTCACGGCCGGTCTTCTTGTCGGTCTCGATCTCCACCTTCGCGCGCATGCGCAGGATGCCGCGGCCCGTCTCGTACAGCGCGCGGATCGGCGCCACCCCCATGATGATCCCGCCCGTCGGCAGGTCCGGCCCCTGGATGCCTCCCGGAAGCGTGCCGCCCAGCTTCGGATCGAGCAGGTCCCGCAGCGGCGCGTCGGGATGGTCGATGAGGTGGATGCAGCTCTGGATCGTCTCGCCCAGGTTGTGGGGCGGGACGTTCGTCGCCATGCCCACGGCGATACCCGCCGAGCCGTTCACCAACAGATTCGGGAAGCGGGTGGGGAGGACGCTGGGCTCGGTGGTCGAGTCGTCGAAGTTGGCGACGAAGTCAACCGTCTCCTTGTCGATGTCCGCGAGCATCGCCTCGGCCAGCCGGGTGAGGCGTGACTCGGTGTACCGGTAGGCCGCGGCGCTGTCTCCGTCGATGGAGCCGAAGTTGCCCTGGCCGTCGACCAGCAGCGCGCGCAGGTTCCATTCCTGCGCGAGCCGGACCAGCGCGTCGTAGACGGATGCGTCGCCGTGCGGATGGTACTTCTTGAGCACCTCGCCCACGGTGCCGGCGCACTTCGAATAGCGCCGGTTGTGCAGCATGCCCTGCTCGAACATCGCGTAGAGGATGCGGCGATGGACCGGCTTCAAGCCGTCGCGCACGTCGGGCAGCGCCCGCCCGACGATGACGGACATCGAATAGTCGAGATACGCCTGTCGCATCTCGTCTTCGATGGCAACGGGGATGAGCGAGGGAGCGGTTGCTTCAGCCATGCCGTTTGGACCCTGTGGGGGACCCCGTTTCGAGAACCTTGCGGGGACCCTGATTTCTATCCTTTTGGCGAGGCGGCCGCCATGGGATTCTGGTCCTCTTTACAGCCGCGATCGGGGAGAGGATCGTGCTCCCCGGTGAACGTCAGCTTCCCCGAGTTGCTGCGCTTCTCGGACCTCGCCCTGCTGCTCCTGCGCCTGGTCGTCGCCATCGAGTTTGGCGCCAGCGGGTACTACCACCTGAAGGACCCCGTCGGGAGGTCGAAGAGCATCGAACTGAGCCCCGCAGCGACCGTGGCCCTCGGCCTGGTGGAAGTGCTGGCGAGCGTCGCGCTGGTCAGCGGCGTCTTCCTCCAGATCGGCGCCCTGATCCTTCTCCTCCTCGGGCTCGGCGCGATGGGGAAGAAGATCCTCCAGTGGAAGACCGGCTTCTGGGGCAAGGACGGATACGGCTGGCACTACGACCTGATGCTGTTCGCGATGAACCTCGTCGTCGTCAGCACGGGCGGCGGGCAGCTCGTCCTGCGGTCCTGACCGCTTTACATGTTGTCGAGGTGCCTGCGCGCTTCCCGGCCGGCCTCGCTGCGGGGATCGCACTGCTCGGCCTCGCGGAACGCGTCGCGCGCGGACGCCTTGTCGCCGCGAAGCTTCAAGGCGATGCCGCGACCCAGATGGGCGCCCGCGTGCCGGCGGTCCATCGAGAGCGCCTTGTCGAACTCGCCCAGCGCCTTCTCCATCTCCCCTTCCTGCAACCAGCGGCGGCCTTCCGAGACGTGGTGATCCGCGTTGGAAACGAACTCCACATCGAGTACCGCGCGCCCGACCACGTGACCGAGCACGACGCGCAACGGCCCGAACCACCAGAAGCTCGCCACCTCCGCGGCGGCGACCACCGCGATGGGGACCTCGGCGATCTGCTTGCCGCGGAACTTGATGCGCACGCGCGTGTGCTGGCCCTTCGACATGAGATCTCGCGCCTGCGCCGTGATCTTCCCGAACGCGCCCTCGAGCCCCTCCGAGAGGTCGACCGCCACCTTCTTGGCCGTCTCGCCCGCCTTCTCCGCCGCCGGGCGCGCCTTGTCCGCGAGGTCCGAAAGCTTCCTGGCGGCGCGGTCGGCGATTTCGGCCCATTCGCCTCCGTTGGCGGCTGTCGGCTTCCTCGGTTCCTCGTGGGGCGCTGCAGGGTTCTCCTCGCGCGGCGTGCGCCTCACCGCGCGCCGGCGCCGCCGCTGCGTCTTCTTTTCGCCGCCCTCGCGCTCGGCCATCCCGTCCTCCGTCGGAACGCAGTATGCTCCGGCGGGCCGCTGGCCGCCACGCACACGCGGTGGCCTTGCAACCCGCGGACCGCGCGTGCACATCGAGAGCCATGCCCGTCCACCGCGAGCGCGTCGATCCGATCCGCACTCCCGCGCAGCTCGAGGTCTGCCACCGCCGCTGGCTCCTGCCGGACGACGTCGGACGGGCCGTGGCGTTGCCGCAGGCAGCGCGGCTCTGGCGCGGGCTGATCGATCTCGGCGTGCTCGATGCGTCGTCCGAAGCCGAGCTCGACCGGCTGCGTCTGCCGGCGGTCGGCGAGGGGGACCACAGCGACCTGCCCGCGGCGGCGAGCGCCGGAGCGCTGCTCGCCGGCTCGGGGACCGCCACCACGGTGTCGCAGGTGGTTTTTCCCGAGGAGGGCCGGCGCGACCCGTACCAGGAAGAGGGACCCGATCCCGGCTATCGCGACTACACCTTGTACGTGGTGGATTCGCTGCGCTTCCTGCTCCTGCCCCTGCGGCCGGTGGAGCTTTTCTGTGGAGCGTGCGGCAGGAGCGGGACACCCGACCCGACCCCGTTCGGCGCCGCCGCCCTGCTCGACGTGGAGCGCACCTGTCCGGGGTGCGGCGCGCGCCGCGATCTCGGCTGCGACCGCGCGAGGTTGCGATCGGGAGCGATCTTCCTCCTCGAGGAGCTGTGCGCCCGCGCGGCGCTGTCCATCGAGCTTCCCCGCGCGCCCCGCGAGGAGGAGCTGCCCGACGCGGCGGTCGCGGCGCTGCTGCGCGATGCGTTCGGCGGATACGACGAGCTGGCGGACAGCGAAGCCGAGCCCGCGTGAACGCTAGATCTCCCGCAGCCAGGCGGTAAGAAGCTCGGCGGTGCGCGGCAGATCGGGCGCCACGTAGAGGACCTTCTGGTAGTCCGTCGGGTCGTACGGCGTCGACGCGACGAGGGCGAGATCCAGCGGCCGCAGCTCCGCATGCTCTTCGAAGCGCCCGAGCTCGCCGAACGACGACAAGAGCCCCGCCCCGTACGCTTTCACCGCGCCGCCTTCCTCGCACAGCCCGAACTCGAGCGTGTACCAGTAGACGCGAGCGATGCGGGAGAGCTGATCCGGCGTGGCCCGCGACGCCGCTTCTCCGAACGCCCGGTTCAGCCGCGCGAACGCGGGATCGCAAAACGTCGCCGCGTGCCCCACCAGCTCGTGCACCACGTCCGGCTCGGGCGTGTACAGCGGCCGCGAAGGGTGCCGCATGTATTGCGTCGCCAGAAAGGTGCTGCGCCCGAGGTGACCGAGGAAGTTGCGATCGCTCACCAACCCGGCCACCGGTCGCATGCGGAATCCCGTGGCGCGGTCCAACGCGACGTTCACGTCGGCGAGCTGCGGGACCCGCGCCCGATCGAGCTTGAGTTGCCGGGAACAGCCGAGATACGCGCTGCAGGCGTAGCGGTCGTGCAGCGGGCCGAGGTTCCGCCAGACCGCGCGCCAGACCTCCTGCTCCTCGTCGGTATAGTCGACCCGCGGCACCGGCTCGCCGTCGCTGTACTCGAACGCGATGCGCGCGATGGCGTCGCGCCGGGCGCGATAGACGGGATCGCGGAAGCCGGGATGGTCGGGATCGAGCTGCACCAGCCCCGCCGCGTCGAGGCGATCAGGCGCCTGCAGCTCCAGCTCTTCGGGAGTCGGCTTGTCTGCGCCCATGATCGTGGCGTGGCAGTGTAGCAGCCGTAAGATCGCGGTTCTACAAGCGCAGCCCTGCGCCGCACGGGCTACCGGCGGTGACCCGCGACCAGCGCCCGCGCCGTCGCCCGCTCCACCGCGGCGCGCACCCTGTCGTAGTCGGGGTCGCCGGGACCAATCGTCTCCAGCTTCTTGCGCGTCTCGGCCAGCTCGCGCGCGGCCCGCTGCGCGTCGATCTGGTCCGCCCGGAGCACTTCCTCGACCAGCACGCGGACGCGATCGTCCGAGATCTCGGCGAAACCCTCGCCCGCGGCGTAGCGATGCGTTGATCCGGCGGCGTCGTACGCCAGCTCTCCCGGGGCGAGCGTGGCGACCAGCGGCGTGTGGCCCGGCCGGATGCCGAACCCGCCCTCGACGCCGGTGAGGCGCACTTCGTCGCACTGCACGGTGAGCGCGCGCTGCTCGGGCGTGACGATCTCGAGGGTCAGCGGCATGGCCTCTACGCCGCCATCGTCTTGGCCTTGGCCACGGCGCCTTCGATTCCACCCACCATGTAGAAGGCCTGCTCGGGGAGGTTGTCGTGCTTGCCGTCCAGCACCTCCTCGAAGCTGCGGATGGTGTCCTCGAGCTTCACGTACTCGCCCTTGATGCCGGTGAACGCCTCCGCGACGGCGAAAGGCTGCGAGAGGAAGCGCTGGATCTTGCGCGCGCGCGCCACGGTGAGCTTGTCCTCGTCCGAGAGCTCGTCCATGCCGAGGATGGCGATGATGTCCTGCAGCTCCTTGTACCGCTGCAAGACCGCCTGTACCCGGCGCGCCACGCGGTAATGGCGCTCGCCCACCACGTTCGCATCGAGGATGCGGCTGGTCGAGTCGAGGGGATCCACGGCGGGATAGATGCCGATCTCGGTGAGCCCGCGGGAGAGCACCGTGGTCGCGTCGAGGTGGGCGAACGTCGTCGCCGGCGCAGGGTCGGTCAGGTCGTCGGCCGGCACGTAGATGGCCTGCACCGAGGTGATCGCGCCCTTCTTGGTGGAAGTGATCCGCTCCTGCAGCTCGCCCATCTCGTTGGCCAGGGTGGGCTGGTAGCCGACCGCGCTGGGGATGCGGCCGAGGAGCGCCGAGACTTCCGAGCCCGCCTGGGTGAAGCGGAAGATGTTGTCGATGAAGAGGAGCATGTCCCGGCCCTCCTCGTCGCGGAAGTACTCGGCCATCGTGAGCGCCGAGAGCGCGACGCGGGCACGCGCTCCGGGCGGCTCGTTCATCTGCCCGAAGACGAGCACGCACTGGCTCTTCTGCGGCTCCTCCAGGTTGACGATCTTCGACTCGATGAATTCGGCGTAGAGGTCGTTGCCCTCGCGGGTGCGCTCGCCCACTCCGGCGAAGACGGAGAAGCCGCCGCGCGCCTTGGCCACGTTGTTGATCAATTCCTGTAACAGCACGGTCTTGCCCACGCCCGCCCCCCCGAACAGCCCGATCTTCCCGCCGCGGGTGTAGGGCGCGAGCAGGTCGATGACCTTGATGCCCGTCTCGAAGGCCTGCACGCGCACGTCCTGGTCCACGAAGGAGGGCGGCGGGTGGTGGATGGGATTGCGCCGGGTGGCGTTGACCGGCCCCCGCTCGTCGACCGGCTGGCCGATCACGTTGAGGATTCGCCCCAGGGTCTCCTTGCCGACCGGCACCGAGATCGGCGCGCCCGTGTTCTTCGCCGGCTGACCGCGCACCAGGCCCTCCGTCGAGTCCATCGCGATGCAGCGAGCGGTGTTCTCGCCCAGGTGCTGCGAGACTTCGACGGTCAGGTTGTCGGGGTCGCTGGAGATGCCCGCGTTCGAGAGGGTGAGCGCCGTGTAGATCTCCGGCAGCGCCCCGGGCGGGAACTCCACGTCCACCACCGGGCCGATCACCTGCGTGACCTTCCCCATCTTCTGCGTCTCGGTCAATGCCACTGCGGCCATGTCGTCTCCGGATCCTTACTTCAGCGCTTCGGCGCCGCTGACGATCTCCATCAACTCCTTGGTGATCGCCGCCTGGCGGGCGCGGTTGTAGTCGAGGGTGAGCCGCCCGATCATCTCGGACGCGTTCTTGGTGGCCGAGTCCATCGCGGTCATGCGGGCGCCGTGCTCGCTCGCCTCGCTCTCCAGCAGGGCGCGCCAGATCTGCATGGCGAGAAACC